>CAYWGW010000018.1:0-36571 GCA_964457385.1 uncultured Spirochaetaceae bacterium | reverse complement strand
GGGCGAGGCCGGTCACGCGGGAGGCGCGGTCTGGGCACTGGCACGCATGGTCGGCGCGCTGGCGATCGTCGGCTTCGGCGTCTGGTTCCTGGTACCACGGGTGCTGGATCGGGTCGCGCAGTCGCGCAGCAGCGAGCTCTTCAGCCTGATCGCCCTGCTGCTCGTGTTGGGCTCCGCGCTGGTCGCCGAGGAGCTCGGGCTGACCCTCGCGGTTGGCGCCTTCCTGGCGGGCATGGCGGCCAGCGCCTCGCCCTACGCGCATCAGCTCTTCAGCGAGGTCGTGCCGCTGCGGGGGGTCCTGCTCGGCATCTTCTTCACGGCGGTCGGCATGCTCTTCGATCCGCAGCAGGTCTGGGCAGAGCCCACGACGCTGCTCGTCGACGTCGGCGCGATCATGATCGGCAAGCTGGTGATCGTCACCGCCGCCGCGGTCTGGCTGCTGCGTCAGTCCTTGCGGGTCGGCCTGGAGGCCGGTCTGGCGCTCTGCCAGATGGGCGAGTTCTCCTTCGTGCTGCTCGGAGCCGCGGCCCAGATCGAGCTGATCGAGCCGGTGCTGCAGCAGCGTGTCGTCGCGGCGTCGATCACGACCCTGCTCCTCTCGCCCTTCCTGATCCGCTTCGCGCCGGCCATCGCCGGCGTGATCAGCGATCGGCTGAGTCATCCGGGAACGGGGGCCCTGCCGGCCCCGGGCCCGGCAGTCGACGAAGAACGGCTCCGGGTCGTCGTGATCGGCTACGGACCGGCCGGGCAGACCCTGATCCGGCTGCTGCGGTCCCTCGGCGTGCCCTTCGTCGCCGTCGACACGAATCCCAGCGCGGCGGTGGCGGCCGAGCGCAGCGGGGAGCCCCTGATCTACGGCGACGCCACACGTCCCCAGGTCCTCCAGCATCTGCGGGTCGACCGGGCGCGGCTCGTGGCGGTCGCCATCTCCGATGCCCTCGCGACCCGGCGCATCGTCACACGGATCCGCGCGATGGCGCCCGAGACCCCGATCCTGGCCCGGACCCGCTATGTGCGGGAGGTGGATCGGCTCTCGATGACGGGCGCGAACGTCGTGGTCGCCGAGGAGTTCGAGGGCTCGATCGCGCTGGTGGCGCGCGCGCTCGAGATTTTCGAAGTCCCGACCGGTGCCATCACGCGCTTCACCGAGGCGCTTCGCGAGGAGGGCTACGAAGCGATCCGTGCGCCTGCCGCCCTGCCGATCGACCCCTGGCTGATGGAGTTGCTCGACCAGACCGACACCGAGTGGGTCGAGATTCCGGCGGGATTCGTGGGGCGACCGACACTCGGCGACCTCGACATCCGGGCGGAGACGGGGGCCAGCATCCTCGTCGTCGAGCGGGGTGGGAGCCGACACCCCAACCCGTCGCCGGACTTCGCGCTGCGCGCCGGCGATCGACTACTCGTGCTCGGGGAGGGCATGAACCTGGCGCGGCTGAGACATCTGTTCGACGCCGAGCGAGACCCCGGCCCGGGCGATCGCTAGGCTCCCGTAATCGAGTGATCCGAGTGGCCCGAGTGGCCCGGACAACGCGGTGCGGGGCAGCCAGAGGTACGCGGTACGCCGAGAGGGCGGGCCGGCACGACACCCCTGAGCTCCTCGGACCTGTGCTACCCGTCCGGCTCCGAGGCCTCTCGGAAGCCCGAGCACCCCGCCAAGAGGCGCGCTCGACCCGAAATCGCGAATCCGGCGAGCGAACGAACGAGAATGACGATGAAGACCTCCTTCGACGACGTCTCCGACCCCGCGCGGCCGAGCGATACCTTCGCCCGTCGACATCTCGGCCCGCGCTCGAGCCAGATCGACGAGATGTTGAAGACGATCGGCCTCGATAGCCTGGAGGCACTCGCGGACGTGACGGTGCCCGCATCGATCCGGCGCAAGCAGGCCTTCGTCCTCGAGGGCCTGCCGGTCCAGCCCCTGGGCGAGCACGAGCTGCTGCAGCTGCTGCGATCGATCGCCAGCGAAAACCGCGTCCATCGAAGCTACCTCGGCATGGGCTACCACGACGTGATCGTGCCGGGGGTGATCCAGCGGAACGTGCTCGAAAACCCCGGATGGTACACCCAGTACACGCCCTACCAGGCGGAGATCTCCCAGGGTCGGCTCGAGGCGCTGCTGAATTTCCAGACGATGGTCTGCGACCTGACGGGGCTGCCACTGGCGAACGCGTCACTCCTCGACGAGGCGACGGCGGCCGCCGAGGCCCTCGGCCTCTGCCTCGCGGTCGCTCGGGGCCGGAAGAAGGGCTTCTTCGCGTCCCGCGACTGTCATCCCCAGACGCTCGGTGTGCTGAGGACCCGGGCCGAGACCCTCGGCGTGACGCTTCACGTCGGCGATCCCGAGACCGCCGACTTCGAGGCCCTCGACTGCTGCGGGGTCCTGCTCCAGTACCCGGCCAGCGATGGCCGGGTCTTCGATCCGCGCGGGATCATCGAGCGCGCCCATGCCGCCTCCTCCCTGGCGGTCGTCGCCGCGGACCTGCTGGCGATGACGCTGCTGACGCCGCCGGGCGAGCTGGGGGCCGATGTGGTGCTCGGCACGACCCAGCGCTTCGGGGTACCGATGGGCTTCGGCGGGCCCCATGCTGCGTACTTCGCCACGCGCGAAGAGCATGCGCGACGCCTGCCAGGCCGCCTGGTCGGGGTCTCGCGCGATAGGGACGGACGTCTGGCCTATCGACTCGCGATCCAGACCCGGGAGCAGCACATCCGACGCGAGAGGGCGACGAGCAACATCTGCACGGCGCAGGTGCTGCTGGCCATCCTCGCCAGCATGTACGCGGTCTACCACGGTCCGGAGGGCTTGCGACGTACGGCCCGGCGCATCCAGCATTGGACAGCGGTCCTGGCGTTGGGGCTGCGGCGACTCGGCCACGAGGTCGCCGACGTTCCGTTCTTCGACACGCTGCGCGTGCGGCCGCAGGGCCTCGACGTCCGTGAGGTGCTCTCCGCCGGCTGGGAGCGGGAGCTGAACCTGCGCCCTCACTATGACTCGGAAGAGGACTCGGAAGAGGACTCGGAAGAGGACTCGGCCGCGATCTCGGGGGGCACGGCGACGCCCGACGGCTCGCTCGGCATCAGCCTCGACGAGACGACGACCGGACCGGATGTGCTCGACATCCTCGAATGCTTCAGCGCCGAGGGGGCCCTGGACTTCGATCTGAACGATCTGAAGCGAGCCCTCGACGAGAAGACGCCGGGATCGGAGTTCGCCGCGCTGCCGGAGGCCCTCGTCCGGCGCACGCCCTTCCTGGAGCACGACGTCTTCCACCGCTACCACTCCGAGACGGAAATGCTCCGCTACATCCACCGGCTCGAGTCGAAGGATCTCTCCCTCACGACCTCGATGATCCCGCTCGGCTCGTGCACGATGAAGCTGAACGCCACGGTCGAGATGATTCCGGTGACCTGGCCGGAGATCGCCGGTCTGCATCCCTACGCGCCGGTGGATCAGGCGGCGGGCTACGCCGTGATCTTCGAACAGCTCGAGACCTGGCTCGGTGAGATCACGGGGCTGCCCTGCGTTTCGCTGCAGCCCAACGCCGGCTCCCAGGGCGAGTACGCGGGTCTGCTCGCGATCCGGCGCTTCCACCAGGCGCGCGGCGAGGGCGAACGCGACGTCTGTCTCATTCCGGTGTCGGCCCACGGCACGAACGCCTCGAGCGCCGTGATCGCGGGCTTCCGCTGCGTCGCGGTGAAATGCGATGCCCGAGGCAACATCGACGTCGCAGACCTGCGCGACCGGATCGAGGTCCACCGCGATCAGCTCGGCGCGCTGATGATCACCTACCCCTCGACCCACGGCGTCTTCGAGGAGTCCGTGCCTGAGATCTGCAGCATCGTCCACGAGGCGGGCGGCCAGGTCTACATGGACGGCGCCAACATGAACGCCCAGGTGGGGCTCACGTCGCCGGCCGAGATCGGCGCCGATGTCTGCCATCTGAATCTGCACAAGACCTTCTCGATCCCCCACGGCGGCGGTGGCCCCGGGATGGGGCCGATCTGCGCGGCCGAGCATCTGCGCCAGTTCCTGCCCGGACATCCCGTCTTCGGCGAGGGCGCGGTCTCGGCGGCGCCCTTCGGCAGCCCGTCGATCCTGCCCATCTCCTGGGCCTACATCGCTTTGATGGGGGCGGCGGGGCTCCGGCGAGCGACCCTGATCGCGATCCTGAATGCGAACTACATGGCGCGTCGTCTCGAGGGGCATTTCGACGTGCTCTACACGGGTCCGGGCGGCCGCGTCGCCCACGAGTTCATCATCGACTGTCGACCCTTCGAGCGCAGCGCCGGCATCACCGTCGAGGACATCGCCAAACGTCTGATCGACTACGGCTTCCACGCGCCGACCATGTCCTTCCCGGTCGCCGGGACGCTCATGATCGAGCCGACCGAGAGCGAGTCCAAGGAAGAGCTCGATCGACTCTGCGAAGCGTTGATCGGCATCCGCGAGGAGATCCGCGCAATCGAACGTCAGGAGCAGCGCGACGTCGACAGCCCGCTGAAAGGCGCTCCCCATCCGGCGGAGCGGGTCTGCTCGGACGACTGGCCGCATCCCTACACGCGCACCCAGGCCGCCTACCCCGCACCCTGGACGCGGATCCACAAGTTCTGGCCCCCGGTCGCGCGCATCGACAACGCCTGGGGCGACCGCCACCTGATGTGCACCTGCCCTCCGCTGGAAGAACTCGTCGAAGAAGGGGAGGCGAGCTGAGCAACGGGCGCAGTCGCGCAGTCGCACGCGGGGCCTGAACCACCCACCACCACGAGCGCGTAGGGACGTGGTGCCGCAACGGAGGACGCCGAGCAGGCGACCCGGGCCAGCCAGCCTGAAGCCTCCGTCTCGAGTGCTACTCTGCCGGTGGCTCGGCCATCCCCCAGGCGCCCCTTGCCCGGCTGCTTCCGGCTCCTGATCGCGAGCGGGACAGACCCGGTTCCGGGGCGATGCACGAGGCAGACCTCCCCAATGACAGAGATTCTCTGGTCCACCGATCCCGCCAGCCAGCGGGCTCTGCTGCTCGTAATCGGGCTGGCTGCGCTGGCGGCGGCCACGATCCACCTCCCTCTCGCCGTCCGGGCGCTGCGTCTCTGGCTGCTCGAACGGCAGCTACGGCAGCAATTGGACAACGAGCCGCGGGGAAAGGAGCCGGGCGACGCGACCCAGGCGTCCTTGCGAGAGAGCCTGCGAGACTCCGCGATCGGGACGTCGTTTCGCGAGTTCGAACGACGCTGGCAGACTGCGCAGGTCGGCGAAGACCTCGAGCGGGCCCCGATCCGCTTGATCGACATCCTCGACGAGCATCCCCTGCTTCCCTTCGGCCCGCGGCGAAGCCTGCTCCCGATCCTGCCCGGACTCTTCCTGGCCATCGGGGTCTTTGCGGTCCTGATCGGCCTGATTCCGAGCCTCGGCGTCTTCGCAGCAGGAGAGCCGGCGAGCGGCGACTCCGCCGCCTGGCTGGCGGATCAGCTCGCGCTCGCCCTGCGCGCCTCGGCCTGGGGATTCCTCTGCGCCATGGCGGCGGCCCTGGGTGGGCGACTCCTCGAGGGCGCCTTCGAGGCACGCAGCCACGGTCTCGACGCGATCGTCGAGCGGACCTTTGGCTCCGTCTCGCCCGGTGAGCTCGCGGAGATCACTCGTCAGACCCAGCAGCGCAGCCTCGATACCCTTGGTGATGAGCTGGTCCGTTTCGCCAGCGAGCTCAACGAGCGACTCGAACGCGGCCTGCTCCGGATCGAGCAATCGACCTCGCGCTCGGCGAGCCTCGTCTCCCAGGAACAGCGCGGCGCTCTGCACACGGTCGTACAGGAGCTCTCGCTCTCCGTGCGACAAGGGGTCGAGCACCATCTGGGCGAGCTGCGAAGCGCCCTCCAGCGAGCCATCGAACACCAGGGCTCCGTGACCGGAGGGCTGGCCGAGACCTTCCAGCGCCTGGTCGAGAACACACAGACACAGGAGCGTGTCGCGCGCACCCTCACCGAGTCCGCGACCGCCGTCGACGAGGCCGCCCGCAGCATGCGGGCGAGCGCCGTCGAGATGCAGCCCGTGCTCGAGCATCTCGGGGGCACGAGCCGCACCCTGGCCGAGACCTCCGCACGCATGAACGAGACCCAACAGGTCGTCGCCCGCAGCGCCGAGGGCGTCCGCAGCGCGCTCGACCACGCCGCGGCAGGCGTGGAGGACCAGCGCCATTTCCTGGATCTCTCGTTGGGAGAGATCCGACGCGCATTGATGGGTCTCGAGGACGGACTCTCCGACAGCCTCACCCGCTCGCTGCGAGAGATGGACGGGGTGCTCAGCGCGACCGTGGCACAGCTGCGGGACACGCTGAGCGAGAGCAACGAGACCATCGACCGGCTCGCGGTCCCGGTCCGCGCCGCCGAGGGCTCGATGCGCGAGACCCATCTGGCCCTCGACCGCGTCCGCCAGGAGGTCGAGGCGCTCGGGCAGTGGATGGGACAGACCGCCCGGCCGTTGCGGACCAGCCTCGACGACGTCGAGGGCCGGGTAGAGGAAATCGCGCGCGCCCTGGTCGAGTTCACCAGCCAGTCCCGCCAGATGGACAAGACGATGGAGGCCCTGCGCCTGGAGATCCACGAGGAGAGTCGTCGACTCCAGGGGACGGGCAGTGAGCTTGGACGCCGACTCGAGCGAGCGAGCGATGCCGTGGGCCTGCTGGAAAGCACCACCTCCGACGTCGCTCGCCGCGCCCAGCCCGACTCCGCGCCCGTCTCCGGCACCGCTCGCGAGCACCGCTGGACCCCGCCCCTGCTCGATCGTCACCGAGATCGTCCCGTTGACGGCGCCGGGAGCATCCCGGGCGGAGAGGCGCCGCGGGGGGCTGATCGGGATCCTTCTCGACCCGAGTATCGGGGTGGCGCACCCCGAGCCCAGGGACCCGACCCCTACACTCGCTTCGACTCGGTCGATTCGCCGCCTACAGCCAATGCCGAAGCGACGACCCCGCTGCCGCCGCCGAGCCGGGAGCGCGGGCGGGGCCAGGAGCTCAATCTCTCGGGCCTGCTCGGCCCGAGTCCCCGCGAAGAGGCCATCGCCCGAACCGACCATCGCGAAGCCGACCCCCGAGAGGTGGATCCGGACCACAGGCGGGAGGCGCAAGAGCCGAAGACGATCCACCCGGCCGACGAAGAGCGGGATTGAACGATGGGAAGTCGATTTCCCGAGCGAGCCACCAGCCACGCACGCGCTGATCGGCGACGTCGCAACGAGGCCTTTGGCGACTGGTGGGCGGCGGTTGCCGTCATCGGATTGGCCAGCCTCGCAGTCCTGATCCTGGCGGGCAGCCGTCTGCGCCCGGCTTCCGAGCAGCCATCGCAACCCCAACCGCAAGCAGTCGATCCGAGCCTTCTGGTGCAGGACGCACTCGCCCCTGCCGAGGAAGCACTCGGGGCGGTCGAGCAGGCCTTCCGACAGCTCTGCCGGGAGCCGGTCCTGCTCGCGCTCGAGCTCGAGCCCGACTGCCGGACCGGCGTGCTGACCCTGCCCGACGACTTCTTCGATGGCTTCGGAGGAACCCGACTGCAGGACGACGTCCAGGAGAACGTCGCCGCGGCCGTCCGGACCTACCTCGACCGGCTGCGGCGGCTGCCGGCGCTCTGGGACCGGCTCGAAGCCCTGGAGATCCGGGGGCATACGGATCCCCGGGCGGTACGCGATCCCTACACGACGAATCTCGTGGGCTCGCAGCAGCGGGCGCTCGGGGTACTTCTCTTCCTGATCGGACCGGAGGGTGTCGCAGAGCGGGATGCGGAGGACCTGAAGCGTCTGGTGACGGTTTCCGGTGCCTCCTTTTCTCGCCCGCCCGCGAGCTGTCCCGAAGACACCCGGGACTGTTACGAAGAGTGGCGTCGGGTCGAGATCCTCCCCGTGCTCTCCGAGCCCCTGCGACGTGAAGACTGGTCACGCACCGTGAAGGGAGTGCGGATGGCCCTCGATCGGACCCGCCCAGAAGGTCCGTCCTCGCAGCCGCGCTGAGACCACGCTGAGAAGAAAGCCGAACCGGGAGCGCAATGGGCTTGCGGCCAGACCGGCCTCGTCTGGTATGCTCTGGCCGCTTTCAACCACGGAGAAACCCCGATGGACCGCCCTCGTCTCGTCGTCTCACCCTCCAGCCGGATCGCCCATGGACTCGTCTGGGCGCTCTCAATCGCCCTGCTGGCCATCGCCTGCGACTCGGGAACCCAGGGGCCGGATGCGCCGGAGCAGGCGGAAGCCCGCTCCCTGGCTGCGGACGGCTCGGAGAGGGCGACCGCCCCGGATGAGGGGGCGATGAGCGAGGAGCCGATCGATCCCTCGCGTTTTCCGCAGGACCTGCCCGAGGGCGTCGAAGCCGCCATGCCCTACAACTTCCCCTCCGACCTCCCGGTCTATCCCGGTGCGCAGCCCGCCGCGGGACGGGGGGTGGAGAAGGATGGTGGAATCCAGCTTTCGGGCGTCCAGCTGGTCACCCGGGACGCTCCCTCGAAAGCCCGTCGCTTCTACGAGCGTGAGCTCGAGGCGAAGGGTTGGACCATCGACGACGTCCGCGAGATCGGCGACAACACGGCGATCTCCGCGTCGAAGGGCGGCGTGAAGACCTCCCTGCTGATCGCGCCGAGCGCCGACGGGGGCTCGGACATCTTCGTGGTCTCGGAGGGCTGATCCCGGGCAAACTCACCCGCCCATCAGCGCGCCCATCAGCGCGCCCGCAGCAGTGCCTGGCGCAGCAGCGCGTGGGCCAGGGTGGCGAGCGGGAGCTTTCGCCGGCGGGCAATCCGCTCGAGCCGGGCGACTTCCAGATCGCTCAACATGATCGCCACCCGGTTCCGACGCGCATCGGCGGAGGGACCGGGCCCCGAGCCACGCGGTCGTCCCGCGCCCGGCCGGGCGCCACCCCAGCCGGCCTTTCGGCGCGCGACGGTGCCGCCCGTCTTCTTCTTTTTGTCGTTCTTCTTCCTGTCGTTCTCGTTGCTAGTCGCGTGCCCGCCTGCCCGCTTGCCTCTGGTCGGCATCGATCCACCCCGATCTCCTCGAGCCGGGTGCCGACCCGGCGACCCAGTCGAGGTCACGCTGCCTATCGGGCGCAGCCTGGGACCCGATTGCCAGCATCGACCGACGGTGTCCGCGAATCCATCGGGCGAAGTCCAGACATCCCACTGGGTCAAGGCCCGAGTGGGCTCCGTGGATCAGGGTGGGGAATAGCAGGGAGGAAAAGTAGGGGGTGCACGCAGGGGAGCCGGAAAGCGAGGCAGCCCGTCTCAGTCGTCGGGTTCCGGGGGCGTGCTGCGGCGGCTCTTCAACGCGCCGCGCTGACGCTTCGTCTCGAGTCGGCGCCTGCGGGCTCCTTTCGTGGGGGCCGTAGGCTTGCGGGCGGGACGCTCCTCCAGGGCTGCGTCGACGAGCTCCCGCAGCCGTTCCCGGGCCTGCTCGCGATTGCGCTCCCGGCTGCGATGGCGGGCGGCGTGCACCACGAGGACGCCATCGCGGGTGAGCTTGCCCCGCAGCCCTGCCTCCGCCCGGACCCGCGCCGCGGCCGAGAGGCCTCGGGTCTGGCGCAGGCTCCAGCGCAGCGTGACCCGGGTGGCCGAGGTATTCACGTGCTGCCCGCCGGGCCCGCCCGCCCGACTGGCCAGCTCCTCGATCTCGTCCTCGGGGATGAAGCTGCGTCCACGCAGACGCAGATCCGTCGAGCGACCCGGGCTGAAATCGTCGTCCTCGGCCATGGCAGCCGCTAGTAGTCCTGCATCTCCTCGTCGAGCTCGGCGAAGGACTTGCGGGCGCGGGACTCGATGAACGCGCGCAGCTGACTGGACATCTCGCTCATCTCGCCCAGCGAATTGTTGAAGGCCTCGACGTCGAGCGCGACGAGCATGTAGAGCTGGCCGTTCGGCGAGACCCACGAGTCATGCACCGAAGTGCCGTTCAGCGTGGCTTTGGAGAGGCTCACCGTCGTCGCCGTGAACTGCTCCGCCGTCATCTCGGACTCGCCGTCCGCCGTCTGCTCCTGATAGTCCTTCACCATGTTCTGGACCTTGGTCTCCAGCGTCCGGCTGATCTCGGCCCGCGCCCGGGCAGTTGCCTTCGTGCGCGCGATCGACATGCTCGAACCGATCTGCGCATCGCCCACGCCGCAGATCCGGGCACCCTCGTCATTCTCCCAGTAGGCGCCACAGCCCTGGATCACCCAGCTCGGCGCACCCGCGAAGTCGTCCGGCCGCTGCTCGTCGGGCGTGGTCGTGCTCGCACAACCCATCCACGTGAACAACGCCATCAGCGCCGAGGCGGATAGGAACGATCGAATCATCTGGTTCCGGAAAGGGTTCAGGGAACGCATGGTGGGTCCGCCTCCAGGGCTTGCGGGCGATCGTTCGATCGATCCCGCGGACGATGCCTCGCCGATCCGACGCTCCACCTGGAGCCTCGACGGGTAGAGGGCTCGGCAGATCGGAGGACGCCCTCCAACCGCCAGGACCTGGAGCGTACCCCATTGCACGGCTGGCGGGCGCGGGCGGATTTCAGCGCTCACCATGTTCACGGGGCACGATCTCGCGGCCCTTGTCACGAGGGGCATCCCTCAGAAGTTCTCGTAGTCCTCGAGCAGTCGGTTCATCTCGTCGACCGACTCGTCGGCCCTCTCGATCAGCTGCCTGTAGCCCTCCCGCGCGCGGAGCAACGCCTCGTCGAGATCCACGTCCGGGTTCGGGACGCCGTACATCGTCTCCCCATCGGGTCCTTCGAACTCCCGCGGCTCCGGTGCGGGCGCGGACTCGGGTGCCGGCGTTCTGCGGGGCGCGGGCTCGGGGCTGGAGCGCTCGACCGGGGGCCGGATCGAGCGTCGCTCGGAGTCGGCCGCTCCGCCGCCTGTCGTAAGCGGTGCCTCCGGCGATCCGGTCGTCGGAGGCTCGGGCACGGACTCGGCGCGGCGCGGCGCGGGAGCCGGCTCCGCGCGTGGGGCGGGCGGCGGTGTCGGCGTCGCGGGGGAAGGCGCCGGGGAGGGCGCGCGATCCGCGGCCGACCGGGAGATCGCAGCGACCCGCGTCGCGCCCTGGCGATTCACCCACTCGAGCGCGAGCGCGCTGCGCAGCGAATAATTCAGTCCTTCGAGCGGCAGGCCCTGCTCGTTGGTCCGACGCACGAAGGTGTTGACACCGATCAGGCGCGCATGCTCGTCGAGCAGGGGGCCACCCGAGTTGCCGGGGTTGATCGCCGTATCCGTCTGGAAGATGTCCCGGGCCTGATCCTGGCGCTTGCTCGAGACCGTCCCCGTCGTGAGCGTCCAGAGCCCGCCGCCTCCCGGATGACCGATCGCCGCCACGGGCTCGCCGATGTCGATCTCCTCGGAGTTCCCGACCTCGATCGGGCGCAGCGCCGGGGGCGGCTGCTTCACCCGCAGCAACGCGAGGTCGAGCTCGGGATCCCGAGCGACCACGTCGACCAGATGGGGCTCCGTCAGATCCTTGCGGTTGTCCCCGGTGATCGGCGTCGGCTTGAAGTAGACGACGAGATTCGGGAAAAGCCGGCCGGACTCGGCGTTGGCAATCACGTGATCGTTGGTGAGGACGAGACCGTCCCGCGTGAGGACCGAGCCGGTCCCCGAGCTGCCCCGACCCGCATCGTCGAAGCCGAAGATCAGCACCACGGAATCCGAGGCGTTGCGGTAGATCTCGGCCGGCGAGAAGGCCTGCACCGCGCCCGCGATCCCCAGACTCGCGAAGATCGAAAGCAGTCCGACGCAGAGCATCCGCTGAAGCCCGGTCCAACCCGCTCGGAACTCCCGCCCGCGCGCCTGCCCTCGTCGATCGATCACGCTCTGCATGCTGCACCTCGTGCCGGCTCCGTCCGGCTCCGTCCGCCTCCGTCCGGCGGTGGAGCGAACTCGTCCCGCCCCGCCCGACCGGTCGCCCCCGACTCCGAGAACACGGTCGCCTAGCGACCCCAACGCGGTCTCCTCGCCGGATGATGGCTCCCCGGGCGTCCGTCTGCACGCGGAGCGGGCGCGAAACGCACCGTGCGCCACACCGAAGCGTTCACGTTTCATCGTCCTCCTCCAGGTAGTCCCGCAAGACCCGATCCAGCTTCGATGCCAGCTCCTGCTCGCCCTTCTGACGGGCACGCAGACGGGCCGTCGTCGGCTCGGGATGGCTCTCGGCACCCTCACCCTGGACCGACAGAATCGCCGGCTCGCCGGGAATCGGGCTGCCGACCTCCGCCGAGCCCTCCCAGCGAACCTCCACCCAGTTCGTCCCGCGATCCACGCGCCGCAGGCGCAGCCGGGCCTCGATCGGAATCGAGGTGCGGCCGCCGCCCGGCCCGACCTGGAATCCCAGCTCGGTCAGATGCTGTGCGATCCGTTCCCGCAGCTGGGGCAACGATCCGAGCCCCGGCCCCGAGCCGGAATCGACCTCCCGGGCATTCACGACGAAGCGCAGCTCGCCCACGATCCCGGAGAGCTCCGAGAGCAGCGCGCCGGTGGAGACCGAGCGGGCCGGCAGGCATTGCATCCCGAGCACCCGACTGCGCGCCTGCAGCCCGTCGAGCAGGACGCCGAGCCGGGCTGCCTGGCGGGCGCTGCGGAGCGCCACCAACGGATTCGCCGCCGCGCGGCCGTCGGCCGCCAGCGCGTCGACCTGTGTCACGAGATCGCTGCCCTCGCTCCGGATCCGCAGACACTCCCGGCTCCGCTCCAGGATGGCGAGCGCCCAGATCTCGCCGCTCTTCGGGTCGCGCCATTGGAGCGGCACCTCGACGCCCTGCAGCTCGAGGGTCGTCCGGATCGTCGTATCGACGAGCAGGCTGCTCTGGCTCGTCGACTGTCCGCCGCGGGTCGCCTCTTCCTCGATCAGCCGGGCCTCGGAGGAGAGCTGGGCCGAAAAGATCCGGGACAGCTCCGACTTGGCCGTAGCGCGCGCCGCCTCGAGATCTTCGCCGGCCCCGATCGCCATCAGGTACTTCGACTTCGGATACGCAACGGGCCGCTCGCCCTGAATCCAATCGGGCGCGGCAGACCGCGAGGCGCAGCCCGCCACGAGCAGCGCGACGATCGAGACGAGCGCCGTCCAGGCGTGGCGGCGGAGTCCGCGCCTGCGCGAGGGCCGTTTCCTGCTCTGACCGATTCCCTGCATGACTATCGAACCGTCCTGACGATGACGAACTCACGCTGCCCGGGCCTGACCTCGACGGAGGATACGACACGACTCTCCACGATGCGGCCACCCGCATCTTGGAAGTCGACGCGGAGGTCGTGGGATCCGGCGGGCACGAAGATCGACGACATCCAGATCTCGTCGGGCAGGGTCGACCAGACGCGCTGATCGGCCTGCTCGGAGGCGAAGCGGGCGAGATTGCCCGTAATCTGGGTGGCCGCGCCCAGGATCGCGCCGTATTCCCCGGCCGATTCCTGCACCGCGGCCTCGGCAGCCTTCTGGATCGCGTACTTGATCGCCGCTCGCGCGATCGCGCGGGTCCGGATCCGAACGATGCGGTCGGCCAGATCCTTTCGGGCAATGGCCCCGATGTCCTCGACCAGCGCCGGGGGCGTCGTCTCCAGCGCGTCCGCGACCCGTACCTGCATGCGCGCGATCGAGTAGGGCCGGTCGACGAATTTCGGGAAGGCGACGGAGACGATGTCCACACCGGCGATCTGGGAAGCGACGGCCGTGGCCCGCTGGATCTCCGCGGCGTCCGAGGGTCGCGCGGCCGTCTGTAGCGCCAGCACCATCAGCCAGGCCTGGGAGAAGGGGATCGTGATCTTCGTCTGGTCCTTCACGGGGAGGAGACCGTTGTAGTGGAGCACGATGATCTCCCCGGCTCCCTCCGGCGGGACACGTGCCCGCCCCTCACTCCCGAAGACCGCGAGATCCTCGCGCGCCCAGCGGCCGAGTCGCATCGCCACGCGCTCGGCATCGGGCAGCAACGTCGCGGGGGGCGGGACCGAGAAGGCGGCCCGGTAGTCCGAGTAGGCCTTCGCAGCCTTCTTGAAGTCGACGAAGGCCGAATCGAGCTCGCCCTGGCTCTCGTAGAGCAGCGCGGAGAGATAGCGGGCGAAGGCGTCTTCCTGGTAGACGTTCTCGTTGGAGCTGTCCACCTGGAGCTTGCGCAGGTAGTCCCCGACCTGCCGGATCTCGACCAGCGCCGACTCGCGGTCGCCCAGCATCCGGTAGTTGAGCGCGGAGAAGAGGTGGATCAGCGTGCGCTCGAAGTTCTCGCCGGCGTAGTCGAGGGCGGAGTCGTTCGTCATCAGCGACAGACCCGCATTGCCCAGGCGCGTCGTATAGAGATCTTCCCCGATCCGCTTCGCGACCTCGAAGGCCGCGTTGCTGGCGGCGTATTCCCCGGAAACGTGGAGCAGCATGCCACGATCGAGATGGTAGAGGAGGCGATTGCGCCCCCCGTAGACGCCGTTGCGCTCCCGCTCGACGACCGCCAGCGCCCCGGCATAGTCTCCGGCCGTCATCTTCGACGCCAGGCGTTGCTGGACCCGGGCGGTCGATCCGCAGCCGACCACGAGGGGCGCGCACAGGACGAGCAGCCAGACTGCCGCCCGCCCGCGGCGAGGCGGATTGCGCGTGCGGCGATCTCGAGCCCTCATCGGCATCTTCCACTCGCGTCCGAATGCGCGGGCGACGAAGACTAGAGCCGGAACCGGGGGCGCTCGACGATCTTCTTGATCTTCTTCTGTCCGATCCAGACCTTCTCGTTCGTCTCGAGCCGGATCAGCTCGAGCTCGACCTGATAGAACCGGACGTCCGTGCGACCCGCCGAGTCGATGATCGTGTTGATGCCCCCGATCAACATGAAGTCCGCACCGATCTCCTTGCCCATGCTCTTCGCGGTCTCGAGGGTGGCGTTCTGGAGCTGATCGAGGCGCTCGTCGCGCAGCGCACCGCGCTCGTCGCTCGCCGCCACCAGCCGCACCCGACCCGAGTTGATGAAGGCCCGCTCCAGATCCTTCGTGAAGGTCCGGGTGTTGATGTGCTCGCTCGAGGTGTTGCGAACCGGCCCGACGATCACCGTCGGTGAGTCGCGATGAACGGCTCGCCAGCTCTCGATCCAGGGCCGGGCCAGGGAGTCGTCGATCATCTCCTCGGAGACGAGCTGACTGTCCGTATCGTTCCAACGGCCCGAGAGGTCGACGACCTCGTCGCTGGACGTCCGGGTCACGCGCGGCGTGCTCGAGCAGGCGGCGAGCACGATCGAAAGCGCCAGCCCACACAGCGGCCAGAGGAAGCGCCGCGTCGTCCTCGGCTTTCCCGCTCCCCCTCCCTCGGGCTGCTGCTCGATCTGCGCAGGAATCGTCATCTGGATTGCCTCCTCGGGAGTCGTCATCGAAATCGGTTAGTCTTCCGATGATCCGGCCTCGGGCTCTCGGGGTCAACGGCTCTATTCCCTCGCGCCGGGATCTGCGCCCGGAAGGGCCCGGATCTCTTCACCGGGGCGATCGGACGGGTAAACGGACCGGATCGGAGTCGGGGCATGCGCAGCGCAACCCCGCCCTGGTCGCGACACGAGTGAACGGAAGCCAGAGCAGCCATGCGCTCCGATGCGATCGATCAGCTCCTCAGCACCTATCTCCAGCAGCCGGCGCGGGTGAGTTGGGAGAGCGCCTTCGGCGACTCCGTCCGCGGCATCTTCGAGGGCGCGCGGCTCGAGCTCGCCGGGGTGGCGGTGCTCGCCCTGCCCTTCGAACGAATGGTGTTCGAGGCCGACCGCTTCCGCTTCAGCCCCGGCCTGCCTGCCCGCTTCGATGTCGTCGGTCCCCGGATCGAGGTCTCGATCGACCAGCGCCGGATCGATCGCTGGCTGGCGCGGGTGCGGGCGCCCTTCGCCCTGCGGCTGACGGAGCGGGCCATCGAGTTCCGGATGGACCTCGCGGGCTTTCCCCTCTCCCGGGCCGAGACCGAGCTCACGATCGAGCAGGGCTGGTTCAGCCTGCGGCCGAAGAGCGCCGAGTTTCTCGGCCTCCAGAACCGCTTTGCCTCGCTCTTTCGAGCGACGCTGCCGCTGCCGCGACTCACCCGCGATACCCGCTTGACCGGCATCCGGCACGCGCCGGGAGCCCTCTCCTTCCAGCTGACCCTGGACGACTTCCAGGAGACGATCAGTCCGGGACTGGTCCAGCGGATGCAGGCCCGATTCATCCCCTTCGCCGAGCGCCGAGCGCTGCTCGACTGGCGTTGGCGAGGATGGGGGGGATGGGGCCGACGGCCCGAGGCGAGTCGGCCGACGGGTCGCGAGTGAGGCGGCAGCGAGTGAGCCGTCCGCGATCGTCGACCCGATCCCGATCCGACCTCAGCGCACCCGAGGCGGAGGCCGCTGCTCGAGCGGCTCCCGGCGGCTCTCCGAATCGAATCGCTGCCAGGGAAATTCGGGGGAGAGGATCGGCTTGAACTCGGGGGGGAACGGGTAGGGCGCCGTCAGGATCTCCCAGACACCGACGACCTCCGTGACCGCGGTGAGCGTCACGCCCTTCACCAGACCCCAGGTCGCACCTACGAAGGGTCCGTGTCGACGGCCGGTGTCCACGATCTCTGCGGGCAGCGTCAGCACTCCGAGGCCCAGATTCGCGAAGCCGCGCCCGAGCTTGCGGGCCGGGCTGTCCCGGGCCTCCGCTGGAATCGCGCCCCCTGCGATCCATCCCAGAACACAGACGACCAGGACGATCGACCGGACACGGCGGCGGATGCCCGCAACGGACGATCGCTGCGTCATATGGGGCAGGCATCTCTCGACGGCTTCGAGAGGGACGGGGTCGGACCCCGGTCGATCGACGCACTGGATCGCGGGCGTGCTAGCGCCAGTCATGGGATTTCCTCGTCGCGGAGCCGGATTCGTCGATTCCGAGCGGCCTCTCCGCGGAGTCCGAATCGCTTCTGCCGCCGGATGTCCTTGCATCGTCTCGCGCAAGGGGTTTCTGTACGGTCGCGACGACAGAGCCGAGCTTCCGTGGCGGACCTCGAGCCCGGCGTCATGGCTCGCAACCGGCGAGCGGAGACCCCACGGGAGCCCCGTTCCGGATCCATGTTCCAGCCCCGCTCTATCCAGTCGGGAGCCGAGAGCCATCGAGGTCGCCGAGATGAAGCGCTTCCGAATTGCCGAGTCCGAGGTCACCGACGAGGCGCTCTTCCTGCGCCGCCGGGAGCTGCTGCGGCTCGGGGCAGGCGCCGCGTTGGGGCTGGGTCTGGGGGGCTGTCCGACGCCCGATCGGGCGACTGCAGCGGGTGGGGGAGCTTCCGACGAAGGTGGGGATGACGACGGCGAGGGCCGGCCTCCCAGGCTCGAGGGCGTCCGCGATGCGCCCCCCGTTACCGTGTAGACGAGGCGACCACGCGTTACGAGGACGCCACGAGCTACAACAACTTCTACGAGCTCGGCACCGACAAGCGGGATCCGGCCCGCAACGCCCACCTCCTGCGCACCGAGCCCTGGTCGATGGTCGTGCCCTGGGTGGGCTTTCCGCTGGGCGACCTGCTGAAGCGCTTCGAGCCCGGCTCGAAGGCTCGTTACGTCGCGTTCGAAACCCTGCACGATCCCGAGCGGCTGCCGGGCCAGCGCCGGCGCGTGCTCGACTGGCCCTACCGCGAGGGACTTCGGATGGACGAGGCGATGCATCCACTCACGATCCTGGCCGTCGGAATGTACGGGCGCGAGCTGCCGGGCCAGAACGGAGCGCCGCTGCGATTGGTCGTTCCCTGGAAGTACGGCTTCAAGAGCATCAAGTCCATCGTGAGGATCTCGCTGCGCGAGCAGCAGCCCCCCACGAGCTGGAACGAGCAGGCCCCGGACGAGTACGGCTTCTACGCGAGCGTGAACCCGGAGGTGGACCACCCGCGCTGGAGCCAGGCCCGGGAGCGGCGCCTGGGAGACTTCTTCAAGCGGCCGACCCTGCCCTTCAACGGCTACGGCGAGGCCGTGGCCGGACTCTACGAAGGCATGGACCTGCGTCGCCGCTACTGAGACTGCCGTCCGGGGGCGGGCTGGATCCGAGACGACCGGGACAGACGGCCAAAAAAAAGGGAGTCGAGGGGCATATGAGCCCGCGCTGGTCCGGGTCGCGCAGAGGCCCTCCGCCGTTCCTGTTGCACGGGCTGGTGGTCGGCCTGGCCTCGCTTCCCCTGCTCGCGCTGCTCGCGCGCTTCGTACGCGAGGGCTTCGGCGCGAATCCGATCGAGGATCTGACGCATCGTACGGGCGAGGCGGGGCTGCGGCTGCTGCTGCTCTCGCTGGCGGTGACGCCGCTGCGGCGGGCGCTGGGCGGGTCCTGGATCGCGCCCCTGCGACGCACCCTGGGCCTGGCCGCCTTCGGCTACGCCAGCCTGCACCTGCTGATCTGGGCGCTGCTCGATCACGCCCTCGACCGCAACGCGATCCTCGAGGATCTGCTCGAGCGGCCCTACGTGATGGCGGGCATGGGTGCCTTCCTGCTGCTGACGCCACTGGCGCTCAGCTCGACCCGGCGCGCCATGAAGCGGCTCGGGGCGCGCTGGGTCCGGGTGCATCGGCTGGTCTACCCCGCCGCGATGCTGGCGGTCGTGCATCACCTCTGGCTGCTGAAGGCCGACCTCGGACCGGCGCTGCTTCACGCGGCGATCCTCGCCGGGCTGCTCGCGGCTCGCGTCCCTTCCTGGCTGCGGCACCGGCGCGGCGAGCCCTGAGCCCGGCTCTCCGGCACCCCGCTCCCGCCGCGCCCCGCGTCCGCGCCGCGCCGACTCGCCTGGCGGCTGCTTGCCCCCGACCGCCCCGCAGCGCATTCTCTGGCGCCGATCCGACGGACCGATCCGTCGCGGCCAGGAGCGACGGCAGGGAGAGCATGAGCCAGGAAGCGCACGAGGAATCCGGCGACGTCCGCCGCGTCGAGGTCGGAGGCCGCGAGATCTGGCTCGTCGGCACCGCCCATGTCTCCCAGCGCTCGGTCGACCTCGTACGCGAGGTGATCGAGCGCGAGCAGCCCGACGCTGTCTGCATCGAGCTCGACGCGGGTCGCTACGAGGCGCTCTCCCAGGAGAAGAAGTTCGCCGAGCAGGACCTGCGCGAGGTGCTCCGGCGCAAGCAGATCGCGACGCTGCTGCTGAACCTGATCCTCGCCTCCTACCAGCGCCGGCTGGGTCTCGAACTCGGCGTGGCGCCCGGCAGCGAGCTGCTCGAGGCGGCCCGGGTCGCCGAGGAGAGAGGCATCCCGATCTCGCTCTGCGACCGCGACGTGAGGATCACGCTGCGGCGGGCCTGGCAGTCGTTGTCCTGGTGGGAACGTCTCCGGCTGATCACGGAGCTCGGCGCGAGCCTCTTCGAGAGCCCCGAGATCTCGGAGGACGAGCTCGCGCGCCTGCGCGATCAGGACGTGGTCACCGAGGTCATGAACGAGCTCGGCCGCCTGATGCCCGACCTGAAGCGCGTGCTGATCGACGAGCGCGACGCCTATCTCGCCCACGAGATCCTGGAGACGCCGGGCCGCAGGATCGTCGCGGTCGTCGGGGCGGGTCATGTGGACGGCATGCGTGGGCGGCTCGAGCGCGACGAGCGCACGGACCTCGATGTGATCACCGCGATCCCGCCCTCCTCCGCCTGGTGGCGCATCGCGGGCTGGGGTGTGCCGCTGGTCATCATCGGCTCGATCGTCGCGATCGCCTTCACCCAGGGGCCCGAGGCGGCGGGCGAGAACGCCCTGATCTGGTTTCTCGCCAACGCGATTCCCTCCGGCGTCGGCGCCCTGATCGCCCTGGGCCATCCCGCGACGATCCTGGCCGCCGCCTTCGCGGCGCCCTTCACGAGCTTGACGCCCCTGATCGGGGCCGGCTACGTCGCGGCCTTCACCCAGCTCTGGGCCCGATCGCCCCGCGTCGCCGACTTCAGCTCGATCGGCGAGGACCTGACGATCCCGGCGCGCTGGTGGCAGAGCCGACTGATGCGGATCTTCCTCGTCTTCGTGCTGACGACCCTGGGTAGCCTGCTCGGCACCTGGGCCGGCGGCCTCGGCGTGCTGCGCAACCTGGTCGAAGGCGCGAGCTAGCCGCGCCTGACCAGGCCTAACCGGGCAGCCCGTTCACCAGGATCGCGAAGTGATTCGAGGTCGCGGCGTGCCGCTTCGGGATCAGCGCCTGGTACTCGCCGGACTCGTAGAGCGCACGGGCCTTCTCCATCGACTCGAAGCTCAGGATGATCGTCTGATGGCCGGCGGTCTCGCCTTCGAGTCGCTGGGTCGCACCGTCGAAGGCCACGATCTGGCATTGCTCTCCGATCTTCATGACGGGCCCGGCGGCCGCCGAGTACTCGCCGTAGAGCGCCGGGTCTTCCACGTTGTAGTTCACGATCAGGTAGGCGGGCATGGGATCTCCTCAGTGTCCGGATGCGATCGGCGACGGTAGCGCCCGCCGGCCGCGGCCCCCAGCGCGACGGGCCGCGGCCTCCAGCGCGAAACGACCATCGCTCCCGCGCTCGAAGGAGGAACGCGAGCGGGGTATGTTCGCCAGCCGGCCCTTTCGCTCGTATTCCCTTTCGTGCGCTGCTCGTGCGCTGCGCCGGGCGCGGGGAGCCGGGCGCGGGGCACGTCGCCCCGTCTCGACGAAACGAGACGAGAGCCATGGACGCTGCACTCGAGGTCCTCCACCACGCCGAGCCGCTGCTGCTGCTGGCCATGATCCTGGTGGCGGGCACGATCTGTGGCGCGCTCTTCCGGCGTCTCGGGCTGCCCGGGATCACGGGGCAGATCCTCGGCGGCATCGCCCTGGGCGGCGCGGGGCTCGGGCTCTTCTCCGAGCATTCGCTGTCGGGGCTCGAGCCGATCACGGACATCGCGCTGAGCCTGATCGCCGTCACCGTGGGCGCCCATCTCCACATCCCGCGTCTGCGCAACGCCGTCCGACGGCTCTCCTACCTGCTGCTCGCGGAGTCGACGATCACGCCGCTGCTGGTGGGCAGCGCGGTCTACCTGCTCGGCAACGTGTCGCTCGAGCTCGCGATCCTCTTCGCAGCGGTCTCGATCGATACCGCGCCGGCCACCATCGTCGCACTGGTCCGGGAGGCACGCGCGAAGGGTGTCTTCGTGAAGACGCTGATCGCAGCGGTGGCACTGAACAACACGGCCTGTATCGTCGTCTTCGAGCTCTCCCGCGCTCTCATCGCGACGGATTTCGAGCTGCGATCCGATCAGCTCTGGACGGCGCACGGCCCGCTCTCCCAGATCCTTGGCCCACTGCTGCTCGGCTCCCTCGCGGCGGTCGTCCTCGATCGCGTGACCCGACTCAAGCTCGGGCCCGAGCGGATCACGACGGCGGCGGTGGCGACATTGATGCTGACCTCGAGCCTGGCCTCGGCGGTCGGAATCTCGCCGATGCTCGCCTGCCTCGTCCTCGGCGCAGTCCAGACCAACATCGCCCAGAGTCGCAGCCATCTCATCGACTCCGTCTTCGCCACCTTCGAGCCCGCGATCCTGTCGGTCTTCTTCACCCTGGCTGGCATGCACCTCTCGTTGGAGCATTTGAATCTCGCCGGCCTGATCGCCGTCGTCTTCTTCTTCGCGCGCTTCGGGGGCAAGCTGCTGGCCTCGAATCTCGCCCTGCGCGCGGCCGGGGCGACGGACCGTGTGCGACGCAACCTGGGGCTCGCGCTGGTCCCCCAGGCCGGCGTCGCAGTCGGACTGGTGCTGCTGATCCAGGAAGACGGCCGCTTCGAGGCCATCGCGGGCCTGTTCACCGCGGTCGTGCTCTCGGTCGTGACGCTGAACGAGATCGTCGGTCCGGTGCTCACGCGCGCAGCGCTCCAACGGGCCGGCGAGGTCGGGCGCGATCGACTGCGCCTGATCGACTTCCTGCAGGAGGAACACATCGTCACCGACTTCGTCGCCCCGACCAAGGAGATCGCCATCTCGCGACTGGTCGATCTGATGCTCCAGGGTCGAGGCACGGGGAGGGGACCGGGACGCATCGATCGCGAGCGCCTGCTCGCCAGCGTGCTCGAGCGGGAGTCCCAGGGCTCGACCTGTCTCGGCGGCGGCCTCGCGGTCCCGCATGGCATCCTGCCCGAGGGCGAGCCGATGGCGGGCGTGATGGCGCTCTCCCGACGCGGGCTGGCCTTCGACACGCCCGACGGTCGTCCCGTCCACTGCATGGTACTGCTGGGTACGGCGCCGGAGGAGCGCGACCGTCACCTTCAGGTGCTGGCGGTGCTCGCGCGGACGGTCGGCTCGGACCGCGACTTCCAGGAACGGCTGGTGGATTCCCGCAGCCCGGCTCACGCCTACGAGCTGCTGCACGGCGAGGAGTCGGAGGACTTCAACTACTTCATGGACGATGCGCTCGAGGCGTGAATCCTCGCGACCTGAATCGCAATGGCGAGGCGTGTTAGACTGGCCGACTCCGCGATCGACGCGCGCCCTCGGAGCCCACGACGGACGATGGTGACGACAGCGACAGCGACAGCGACGACGGCGACAGCGACGATGGCGAGCCGATGAGATGATGAAGAGAGCGGCATCCCGATGAAGAGCTATCTCGACCTGCTGCGCGACGTGCTCGAGAACGGCGTGGACAAGGGCGACCGGACGGGAACCGGCACGCGCAGCGTCTTCGGACGACAGCTCCGATTCGATCTCGAAGAGGGATTCCCGCTGCTCACGACCAAGCGGGTCCATTTCCCGAGCATCCTCCACGAGCTGCTCTGGTTCGTCCGGGGAGAGACGAACGTCCGCAGCCTCCAGGCGCAGGGCGTGACGATCTGGGACGAGTGGGCCGACGACGAGGGCGAGCTCGGACCCGTCTACGGCGCCCAGTGGCGGCGCTGGCGGGCGGCGGGATCGCCCTCGGAGCCGGGGGCCGTGCGCGAGATCGATCAGCTGGCCGAGGTGGTCGAGCAGATCCGCACGAATCCCGATTCCCGACGCCTG
Source organism: uncultured Spirochaetaceae bacterium (assembly GCA_964457385.1). GTDB lineage: Bacteria > Myxococcota_A > UBA9160 > UBA9160 > UBA4427 > UBA4427. The sequence goes on along the minus strand of CAYWGW010000018.1, from coordinate 13,700 downwards.
GTCGTGAGCGCCTGGAACGTGGGCGAGCTGGGTCGCATGCAGCTCCCGCCCTGCCATCTGCTGTACCAATTCAACGTGCAGCAGGATCGGCTGCACTGCGCAATGACGATGCGCAGCTGCGACGTCTTCCTCGGGCTGCCCTTCAACATCGCGTCCTACGCGTTGTTGACACGGATGGTCGCGCAGGTGGCCGACCTGAATGCCGGCGAGCTGGTGATCTCCCTGGGCGATACCCACATCTATCGGAATCACTTCGAGCAGGTGCGGCTCCAGCAGGAGCGCACGCCGCGACCGCTTCCGACGCTGCATCTGAACCCAGCGGTGAAGAATCTCTTCGAGTTCCGCTCCGAGGACTTCCGACTCGAGGGCTACGATCCGCATCCGCGCATCCCCGCGCCGATCGCCGTCTAGGCCCGATCGGATGCGGGTCTCCCTGGTCGTCGCCGCGGCGCGCAACGGCGTGATCGGCCATCGCGGTCGCATCCCCTGGCGTCTTCCGGACGATCAGCGCTTCTTCAAGCGGCTCACGACCGGCCACTGCATCGTGATGGGACGCAGGACCTTCGAGTCGATCGGCCGCCCACTGCCCGAGCGCGAGAATCTGGTCCTGAGTCGGCAGGGCCTGCGCCGGCACGACCTCGGTGTCGGGGACACGGCCGAAGGCGAAGCCGGGATCACGGTGCTCCCGGATCTCACCGCGGCGCTGTCCCGGGCCCGGGAGCGGGGCTTCGCGAAGTGTTTCGTGATCGGAGGGGAGCGCCTGTACCGCGAAGCGCTGCCGATTGGCGACCGCATCTACTTCACGCGCGTCGAGGCGGAGCCCGAAGGCGACGTCTTTTTCCCCGCGATCGACGAGTCGCAGTGGCGCTGCCTCGATCGGGATCCCCATCCCGCAGACTCACGCCATGCCCATGCCTTCACGATCGAGACCTGGGAGCGGAAACGATCGTCCTGACTCCCTGAGTCGTCGCTATGCTCGCAGACGATGATCGCTGATCCCGCCTCCCTCTCCGTCCGGGCCCGTGAGAACGCCGCGCCCGATGCTCTCGTCCGTACGATCTCGCGCTCGGGCGCCCTGGCCGTGAAGGTCGTGATGGCCAGTGAGCTGGTGGGCGAGGCGCTGTCGCTGCGACCGTACGCGCCGACGGCGGGCAACGCCCTCGGGCGGGCCATGATGGGTGCACTGCTGATCGCGGCGGGCAGCGCGCCGGAGGACGCCGACGAGGCGAACGTCGAGTCGGTGCAGATCCAGCTACGGGGCGACGGGCCGCTCGGCGGCGTCACCGCCATCGCGGACTCCCGCGCCCGGGTGCGGGGCACCGTGCGGCATCCCGGTGTCGAGCTCGTGCGCGACGACGGACGCCCGGACATCGCGGGGGCCCTCGGCCTCGGGCCGCTGAACGTCGTCCGACACCGGCCGCGCTGGCGCTCGCCCTACACTGGGACGGTTCCCCTCGTCTCGGGCGAGATCGCCGGGGATCTCACGCTCTACCTGAGCGAGAGCGAGCAGATCCCCTCGGCCATGGGGCTCGGCGTCTCCTTCGGGCCGGGCATGCGGGACGTGGCGGCCTGCGGCTTCCTGGTGCAGGTCTTGCCGGATGCGACGGAGGAGGACGTGGCACGCATGGAAGAGAACGTCGCGGGAATGCCGGGCCTGGCGACCCTGCTCGAGGGGCCCCTCGACGCCGACCAGCTGATCGACCGCCTGCTGATCGGGCTCGACTCCCGGGAGCGGCAGGCGACGATGCCCCGCTTCCACTGCCCCTGCACCCGCGAGCGCGCGCGGCGCACCCTCTCCCTGCTCGATCCGGCGGAGATCGCCGAGATGGTCGCGCAGGACGAGAGCCAGGAGATCGTCTGCGATTTCTGCGGACGGGCCTACGAGATCGCGGCCTCGGAAATGAGGGATGTGGCGAAGAGAGCGGAGGCGCAGGAGCATCCCGACTGAGCCTCGCGCAGGACGGGTTCCCGGCCGCCGGGAACCCGACGGGGCGGGAAGAGAGAGGAGGAGAGCGTGCCCGCTTCGAAGACCCTCGACCCGAAGATCGAGACCCGATTCAGGGACATCGTCGGCCCCCCGCACGTGCTCGTCGGGGACGAGATTCCCGTCGACCTCCACGGCGACGAATGCCTGAGTGCCACGCCGACCCGACCCCTCGCGGTCGTGCGGCCCGGCTCGAGCGAGGAGGTCGCGGCACTCCTCGGTGTCGCCTCGAGCGAGTCGATTCCGGTGACCGCCCGCGGCTCGGGCACGGGCCTGGCGGGCGGCTGCGTCCCCCGCCCCGACGGCATCGTCGTCTGCTTCTCCCGCATGAACCGCATCCTCGAGATCGACCGGGAGAACTTCGTGGCGGTCGTCGAGCCCGGCGTCCAGCTCGACCAGCTCGAGTCCGAGCTCGCACCCCTCGGCCTCGTCTATCCCGTCTTCCCGGGCGAGAACAGCGCCAGCCTCGGGGGCAACGTGAACACCAACGCCGGCGGCACCCGCGCCGTGAAGTACGGCGTCACCCGCCACAACGTCCTCGGCGTCGAGGCCGTGCTCGCCACCGGCGAGGTGATCGAATGCGGGGGCAAGCGGATCAAGACCTCGAGCGGCTACGACCTGACCCAGCTGATCATCGGCTCCGAGGGCACCCTGGCGCTCGTGACCCGCGCGGTCCTCAAGCTCCAGCCCCGCCCCGCGCTCTCGACCACCGTGCTCGCGCCCTTTGCCAGCCTCGACGAGGTCACCCGGGCGGTGCCCCGGGTGGTGGCCAGCGGAATCGGGCCGCTGCTGCTCGAGTACATCGACATGTCGACGATGGCGTTGATGGTGGCGCAGCTCCGGCTCGAGCTCGGCATCCCGGAAGAGATCCGCTCGCGTGCCCTCGCCTATCTCGTCGTCTGCCTCGAGAGCAACCAAGAGGCGCGCCTCGAAGAGGACACGCTCCGGCTGGGCGAGCAGCTCGCGGAGCTCGGGGCACTCGACGTCTACGTGCTGCCGCCCGCCGCCGGAGGCGAGCTGATCGCCGCCCGGGAGAAGGCCTTCTGGCTCGCGAAGGGCGCGGGGGCGGACGACATCCTCGACGTCGTCGTGCCGCGAGCGGCGATGCCGGAGTTCATGAAGGCCGTCGAGGAGATCGCCGCGGAGACCGGCACCCGGGTACCCGGCTGCGGCCACGCGGGAGACGGCAACGTCCACATGGCGGTCTTCCAGCCCGATCCCGAGATCCGCGCCCGGGTGCTGCGCCGCGTCTTCGAGGCGGGGCTCGCCCTGGGCGGCGCGATCTCGGGCGAGCACGGCCTAGGCAAGACGAAGCGGAAGTACTTCCTCGAGCTGGAGGATCCGGCCAAGCTCGCCCTGATGCGCCGGATCAAGGCGGCCTTCGATCCGACGGGCATCCTGAATCCCGACACCATTTTCTGACGGAAGTCCGTTCGATACTAGTCGAGGCAGCGCGCGCGGAGCGCGTCGAGGGTCTCCGGCTTCACGCCCGCCTCGCGCAGGTAGTCCGACATCGAGCCGAAGCGCTCCCCTACGTGCCGGAGCACCGCCTCCATCGTCTCCGGGTGGGCGTGGAGTGTATCCGGCGGCAGATCCGCGAGGGTATCCTGGTAGCCTTTCATGCCCATCACGCGCTCGATGATCGCGTCGATGTTCTCGGCCGAGAGCGCGTAGTCCGCCACGATCAGATCGTCGGGCACCTCGAGCGCCCCCATCAGCACCGCCGAGATCACGCCCGTTCGATCCTTCCCCGCAGCACAGTGGTAGACGGCTCCGCCGCGGGCTCGGGCGAGGATCTCGACGACCCGGGCGATCGGCTCACGGGCGAAGTCGAGCATGCCGATGTAGCGATCCGCCAGCGTGACGAGCTTCTCGGCGGCCGCCCGCTCGGCCGCCCGCGCGTCGCCGTCGAAGAGCGGGGTGTGATGGAACGCGATGGCCTCGCTCTCCAACAGCCCGCGCCCGTCGGCCGCGAGCTCGAAGCTCGTTCGCAGATCCACGATGTCGCTCATGCGGAGCTGCTCGCGAAGCAGGGCCACGTCGGTCGACGTCAGGGCATGGAGCGCGTCGCTGCGAAAGAGCGTGCGCCAGCGCAGCGTGCGCCCGGTACGGGTCGGATAGCCGCCGAGATCGCGGAAGTTGACGCAGCCTTCGAGATCGAGTCTTCGCTCCACGACGGGGGAGTCTAGCTACAACGAATCCGAAGCAAAGTCCTGGAATGGACGCGATCTTTCGTTTCGCGCCGTCGATCGACACGATGGGGACAGGCAAGAGCCCGCGCAAGCTGTATGCTCGAAGGGCCGCTGGGATGGGGGTGGCCATGGCCGAGTGGAGTAGCTGGACGGCGCGCGGCGCGGAGATCTCCGAGCGCTCGGCGGATCTCGTCCTGCCGGAGGATCTCCCCTGCGAAGCCCAGACGCAGCGCAATCCGCAGGCGGCGCGAGCAGAAGGGGGTGAATTCGTGCAACAGCCCGAAGCGAGCCGGTCGGAGTGGTCGCGCGCCGAGCTGTCCGGCCCGAGTCCGGATGCGGAGGGCGGGGAGCGACGCGCGGGCATCGCGCTGCCCGGCGATCGGGGCCCGCGCTCCCGCCACGAGCGTCCCTCCGAACGAAGGGACGGCTCGTCCCAGGCGACCGCGAGCAGTCCGAGACCCTCCTTCTGGCGTCGGATCGCGCTGGGCCGGCGCGCCTCGGCTGCGGCCGAGTCCGCCTCGACCTCCGTATCGACAGCCACAGCGACCCGATCCCCGGAGCCGACGGAATCCTCCACGTCTCCGGCCCGCTCGCAGAAGTCCCTCGTCGAAGCCGGCCCGGTCGGCGCGCGGGAGGTCGAGAATCGCATCGTCGAGCCAATGCTCCAGGCGCTCGTCTCGGTCGAGGCGAAGCTCGAGCGCAGCCATCTCGAGCTGATGGGACGCTCGGACCAGGTCGAGCAACGGCTCTCCCAGCTCTGGGACATCGAGGAGCAGCTCGGCGCCCTGACGGAGCTTCAGGACTCCCTGCTCCGGGTCTCGGAGCAGCAGCGACGGCTGGAGGCCGCGATCCAATCCCAGACGCGCACCGCACGCTGGCTGGTGGGGGCGGTCTTCGCATCCCTGGCGGCGGCGGCCTTCGTCGTGGCCGCCGTCCTTCGCTGAGCCCGCGGCGCGCTGAGCCCGGCGCTGGGGTACCCGCCCAGCCCACGACCCGGACCCGCGGGTCTACAGGGCACCTTACGGCCCCCCTCTCAGCTCGACTTGACAAGCCCCCGTTCCAATACCAGTCTATCCGCATACTGAGATATTGTTTCTTCCGAGGGCTTCAGGCGACTAGCGGACCCCGGTGGACCCATCCGAGTCTCATTCATCGCGCCCTCAACCCCGCGCGACTCCAGGAGAAATGAATCCATGAACCAGACTTCAGCCACGCCCGCCTTCAAGGTCGCCGACCTCAGCCTCGCCGAATGGGGGCGCAAGGAGATCAATCTCGCCGAGCACGAGATGCCGGGATTGATCGCGCTTCGGGAGCGCTACGGATCCAGCAAGCCACTCGAGGGTGTCCGCATCATGGGCAGCCTCCACATGACCGTCCAGACCGCCGTGCTGATCGAGACGCTCACCGACCTCGGAGCCGACGTCCGCTGGGTCTCCTGCAACATCTTCTCGACCCAGGACCACGCCGCCGCTGCCGCGGTCGTCGGGCGCGACGGCACGCCCGAAGATCCGAAGGGAACGCCGGTGTTCGCCTGGAAGGGCGAGACGCTCGAGGAGTACTGGTGGTGCACGGACATGGCCCTGCGCTGGCCGGACGGCGGTGGCCCGGAGCTGATCGTCGACGACGGCGGTGACGCGACGCTGCTGATCCACAAGGGCCTCGAGTTCGAGAAGGCCGAGAAGATCCCGGACTTCAACCCCGAGACGGATCCCGAGGAGTGGGGCGTGATCCTCGATCTGCTCCGCAAGATCGGCGCCGAGGACAAGACCCGCTGGCAGCGCACGGCGAAGACCTGCCGCGGCGTCTCCGAGGAGACGACGACCGGCGTGAACCGCCTCTATCAGATGGAGAAGAACGGCACCCTGCTCTTCCCCGCAATCAACGTGAACGACTCCGTCACGAAGTCGAAGTTCGACAACATCTACGGCTGCCGGCATTCGCTGCCCGATGGCCTGATGCGCGCGACGGACGTGATGCTCGGCGGCAAGGTCGCCGTCGTCTGCGGCTTTGGCGAGGTCGGCAAGGGCTCGGCCGAGGCGCTGCGCGGCCAGGGCGCGCGGGTGATCGTGACCGAGATCGACCCGATCTGCGCCCTCCAGGCGGCGATGCAGGGCTACCAGGTCGCGACCCTCGACGAGGTGATCGAGACCGCCGATGTCTTCGTCACGACGACCGGCAACTTCGACATCATCACGGCCGACCACATGGCGCGCATGAAGGACAAGGCGATCGTCGGCAACATCGGCCACTTCGACAACGAGATCGACATGGCCGGCCTGAAGAAGATCAAGGGCATCGAGCGGATCGAGATCAAGCCCCAGTACGACGAGTGGCGCTTCCCGGACGGCCACAGCGTGCTCGTCCTGGCCGAGGGAAGGCTGCTGAACCTGGGCTGCGCCACCGGGCATCCGAGCTTCGTGATGTCCGCCTCGTTCACGAACCAGGTGCTCGCCCAGCTCGAGCTGCACCAGAACGGCGGCCAGTACGAGAACAAGGTCTACGTGCTGCCGAAGAAGCTCGACGAGGAGGTCGCCCGGCTGCATCTCGACAAGCTCGGTGTGAAGCTGACCAAGCTGACGCCGGCGCAGGCCGAGTACCTCGACGTGGACATCGACGGTCCGTACAAGCCGGACCACTATCGGTACTAGGTACTAGAGCCGCTGCTCGGGCCACGGGTCGTCGGCACACCGGCCCATACCAGTCCGGGCCCCTCCCGAATACGCCGTGTCTCCGCTTCGACGGAGGCACGGCGTTCTTCTTTGGCGGTCGGTATGCTGTCCGACGACCCGTCGAATGATGCCGCAGGATGGCCGGAGAGGGGACACGGGGGGGGCGTGCTCGAGACGTTGATGGGCCTGGGATTGATCGTGCTCTTCTCTGTCGTGGGCTGGGCCCTCGGCGCCGCCGCCGAGCCCCTGATCCGAAGCGGGATGGGGCTCGCGGCTCTCGGCTTCCTCGTCGGCATCCCGACGGCGATCGTCTATCACTGGCGACTCTACGACGCTCTCGCTCGCTGCGATCGGCTGCCGACGAGGTGGTGGCTCTCTCCGACCTCGCACCACGGCCTGATCCCGCCCGCGGACCGTCGGCAGGTCCTGGCCTGGGGTGCCATCGGTGGCGCGGGCTTCGTGGCGGTCGTGCTCGGGATCGGACTCACGACCCTCGGACTCTGGAAGCTCCTTGCCGCTTGAGGCCCATGTCCTCGCTTTCGGCGCGCAGCTCGAGCTGCGCCGTCCGCCGCTCTGTCCGGAGCTCGAGCTCTGGCTGATGAGCGACGCGGTCGATCTCGAGGCGGGCTGTGCCGATCTGACGCTCGGCGAGGCTCCGCCCTTCTGGGCCTTCTGCTGGGCCAGCGGCCAGGTCCTCGCCCGCTTCCTGCTCGATCATCCGGAGCGCGTGCGCGGGCGGCGCGTCGTCGACCTGGGCTGCGGCTCCGGTGTCGCTGGTCTCGCGGCGGCGCGGGCCGGCGCACGGGAGGTGATCGCCGTCGATCTCGATCCGGTCGCGAGGGCGGCGGCGCGGCGCAACGCAGCCTGGAACGGCCTCCAGATCGAGACATCGCGGGAGCCCCCGGCGTCCTGGGACCTGATGCTGGCGGCGGACGTGCTGTACGAGACCGGACTACGGGACTGGGTGCTGGGCGAGGCTCGTCGAAGCGGACCGATCCTGCTGGCCGATCCCCAGCGCACGGGCACCCCGAAGCTCGATCTGCCCGAGCTGATCCGCGTCGAGGCGCGCACGTTTCCCGACGTCGACTCGCCACAGCGGGACGTCGTGCTCCACGCACTTCCGAGGCGGAGCTGAGCTTCCGCGCCACTGCCCGCCACCCCCGAGATCTCCCTACGGCGCAGCGGTGGAGAGAGCGGGCCGCCGCTCGAAGCCGCAGGCTGGGTCGACTGCTACGGTCCGTCGGGCCCGGTATTGCCCCTGGTCGCATCCGACGCAAGTCGACCCGGGAGATGAGACCCGCGAAACCCGACCAGGAAGACCCGACCAGGACGACCCGACCATGTACATCGCGATGAATCGTTTCCGGATCGCCCACGGCCATGAGGCCGACTTCGAGAAGCTCTGGCGGGAGCGGGACTCCCAGCTCGAAGGCGTACCGGGCTTCCGCACCTTCCATCTGCTGCGGGGCCCGGCCGACGACGAAGGCACTCTCTACGCCTCTCATACCTTGTGGGAGAGCGAGACGGACTTCCGGGCCTGGACCGAGAGCGAGGCCTTCAAGAGGGCGCATGCCCAGGCCCGCGCGCCGGTGGGCACCTATCTCGGCCATCCGGTCTTCGAAGGGTTCGAGAAGATTCTCTGAGCCGGCTCGTGATCGGCTCCTGCAGTCAGCACGAGACAGACTCCCCCGGACGCGGTCGAGACCAACCGAATCCAACGGTTTCCAACGAAATCCAACGAAGAGGCGACGACGAGAGCATGACTTTGGCGATCCAGTGCCGAGAGGTCGGCGGACCCGAGAAGCTCGAGCCGACCGAGATCTGCCTGCCGGCCCCCGGGCCCGGGCAGGCTCGCGTCCGGATCGAGGTGGCCGGGGTGAACTTCATCGACACCTATCATCGCTCCGGCCTCTACCCGGCCGCGCTGCCCTTCATCCCGGGCGTCGAGGCGGCGGGCGTCGTCGAAGCGCTCGGGCCGGATGGTTCGGGGGCGGGCGCGAGGCTCTCGGTCGGCGACCGGGTCGCCTGGACGATGGTCCCCGGAACCTACGCCGAGGCCTGCCTGGCGCCGATCGCCCAGCTCGTCCGCATCCCCGATGCCCTGTCGACCGAGCTCGCGGCAGCCTCGTTGCTGCAGGGCGCCACCGCCCACTACCTCACCCACGGCGTGCGCGAGACGCGTCCGGGCGACACCGCACTCGTCCACGCCGCGGCGGGCGGGACCGGCGGGCTGCTCGTCCAGATGCTGAAGGCCGCGGGTGCCCGGGTGCTCGCCACCTGCTCCACCGACGAGAAGGCGGCCCTGGCCCGGGAATCGGGCGCAGACGAGGTCATCCTCTACACGCAGGAGGACTTCCAGAAGCGCACCCGGGAGCTCACCGACGGCCGCGGCGTCGACGTGGTCTACGACTCGGTCGGGCGCTCGACCTTCGAAGGCAGCCTCGGCTCGATCCGTCCGCGGGGTCTGCTCTGTCTCTTCGGGCAGGCGAGCGGCCCGGTGCCCCCCTTCGACCTGAACCGATTGAATGGCGCCGGCTCGCTCTTCGTGACGAGACCTTCCCTCGCGCATTATGTCGGCGACCGGGAGAGCCTCGAGACGCGGGTGGGCGCCGTGTTCTCGGCCCTCGCCGAAGGGCGTCTGAAGCAGCGGATCGGCGGGCGCTATGGGCTGCGTGACGCAGCCCAGGCCCATCGCGATCTCGAGGGGCGAAAGACGACGGGCAAGCTGCTGCTGCGGACGAGCTGATCCCGATGAGCCCCTGGGCCAGCTGGGCCTTTCCCGTCGTCGCCCTCGTCGCATGGCTGGGCGTACCGCTCTACGCCGCGCTCGTACGGGGTCGCGTCTACGCGATCTTCGCCGCGGTGATTCTCAGCGCCTCGATCCCTTCGGCCTGGGTGCTCCACGCGCGGTTGGGCGTTCTGTTCAGCGAGCCCATGCGCACCCTGCTCGACGGCCTCTTCGCCTACTCGATGGCCGCGGCGGGCCTGCAGCTGGCGCATCTCGTTCGGGCTCGGCTGCGCACGCGCATCTTCCGGCTCTTCGTCTCGGTTCCGGGTCAGACCTTCATCGCGGCGGGGCTGCTGGCGCTGCCCTGGCTGCTGCTACTGCTGCCCGGGCGCCTGTTGCTGCAATGGCTCGAATGGCCGGACGCGCTCTTCGTGTGGACGTGGATCGAGGCGCTCCCGCTGCTGGTCGCGCTGCTCTCGATCGCGACCTCGGTCGCGACGCGTCCGGAGGTCGTCCGCTTTGGCCTCGAGGACGAGGGCCCCGAGCGCTTCCAGCGCCTTCCGCTTCAGCGCTACCGCGGCCGGCCGCCTGCGCCGCTGCCGCATCGTCCGCTCCGGATCGTCCAGATCAGCGACACCCACCTCGGCCCCTGGCAGAGCGTGCGACGCTTGCGAGAGCGGATCGCGAGCCTGCTCGAACACGAGCCCGATCTGGTGGCGCTGACCGGAGACTTCCTCACGATGGAGAGCATGGGATCACCCGGCTGCCTCGCCGAGGCGCTCGCGCCCCTGCGCGCCGTCTCGGATCGCTGCGTCGCCATCTTCGGCAACCACGACCACGAGGCGCCCGACCACGTCGTGCTCGCCCTGCGTTCCCTGGGCATTCCCCTGCTGATCGACGACGAGGCCTGCTTCCAGACGGGAGCCGGGCCGGTCCAGGTCGTGGGCGCGGACTTCGTGGGCCGGGACCACAGGGCCCATCTCGCGAAGCTCCTCGATCGCTTCCCCCGCCGCGAGGACCACCTCAGACTGTTGCTGCTGCACGACCCGATGGGCTTCCACGCGTTGCCCAGGAACGACGTCGATCTCGTGCTCTCGGGACATACCCATGGCGGACAGGTCGGGCTCGTCTCCTTCGGCATCGACTGGACCGTGCTCTCGCGCACGCGTTGGCCCGATCAGGGTCTCTTCGCGCGGGGGCGGACGCGTCTCTACGTACATCGCGGCACCGGCTTCTACGGCTTTCCGCTTCGCATCGGCGTTCCGGCGGAGCTCTCGGTGCTCGAGATCAGCGTACGAGACGAAGAACGCAGCCGATGAAATGCCGGTCGAGGTCGATACCGATCCCCGAAGAGAATGCGCTGCGACTCGACCACGCCATGCCCAGCTCGAAGCCCTGGCCGAGTTGCCGCGTGATCTGCAGATGACCCTCCAGGGCGAGGTCGCGCGGGTGGAGCGAGTTCAGGCTGGAATCGAAGATCAGACTCGACTGCAGGCTCCCGACGCGGCGCTCGTCGATGGCATCGGGCGCCACGAATCCCCAGACCCGACTGGTCCGGAAGCCCATCTGGAATCCGAGCGGAAGCCCGATCCCAATGGGCGAACGAGCTGCCTCCCTGCTCTCGACCGCCCCGCTCTCGGGAGGCGGCGGGGCGCCAGGTCGCCCCGAGCGATCGAGCTGATCGAAGCCCCGCGCAGACGACGGGCCGAGGGAGAAGCCGAGCAGGATCAGAAGGGCCGCCAGCGACCCGGCCGTGAAGGCGACGGCTCGAACGAAGATCGGATGGGGCGTGGTGGATCGGCCTCGAAGCATCGAGGAATCATGTCGACAACTCGCCCTCTCCGCAGGTGACGAATATCACCTCCAAACAGGACACTTCGTCTCCAAAGGACCGGATGCGCGCGATCTGCGCGGCCGCGAAGCCTCGCCGGCGGCTTCTCCAGAACCGCCGGACTCTCGGCCGCGGCCTCCGGAGCGCATGGCTCGATCCAGGCCAGCCCGGCGGGGGACGGCCCGACCCTTACCCCGCCACGTCCCCGGCCCAACCCGCGACGCGCCCCAGCCCGGCGCTGGCCCGGCGCTGGCCCGGCGCGAAGAGGTCGGGCAAAAGGAGCGTGCTAGTCTGATCAAGCGAACGAGCGCGGCTCCGCCCGCCGCCGAGCCAAGGTGGGACGCCGTGGATCGCTCGTCGCTGGATCCAGATTCGAGGTCAGTTCATGCAGCAGCTATCCGGCCTCGACAACAGCTTCCTGCTCCTCGAGGCCACCGGTCAGGTCGGTCATGTCGCTTCCTACGCGACCTTCGATCAGAGCGGTCTCGAGCAGGAATCCTTCTACCTCGCCGTCCGCCAGACGATCCAGGAACGTCTCCACCGCCTGCCGCCCTATCGGCGTCGGCTGGCGGAGATCCCCTTCGAGCTCGACCGCCCCTACTGGATCGAGGATCCGGACTTCGACCTCGACTATCACATCCGACACATCGCGGTCCCGCCGCCGGGCAACGCCGAGCAGCAAGCCGCGCTCGTCGCCCGGCTCCACGCCCGACCCCTGGATCGATCGAAGCCGCTGTGGGAAGCCTACGTCATCGAGGGACTGGAAGGCGGCCAGGTCGCCCTCTACAGCAAGGTCCACCACGCGACGATCGACGGCGTCTCCGGCTCCCAGATGATGGAGCAGCTCCTCGACCATGGACCGCACGCCGGCCACGTAGACCCGCCGAGCGAGCGCTGGGTTCCCGACCACCGCCCCAGCAGCCTGGAAATGCTCGCGCGAGGCGTCGTCGGTGCGGCGATCCAGCCCGGGCGGATGGCACGAACCCTCTACCGCACGGCGCGGGGCGTCTGGCAGAGCAACGAGCTGCTCTCCGCCGCCGCCCATCAGGTCGGCCTCGATCGGATTCCGATCGCCCGATCCTACCTCCGTCGTCACGGCGTCGAGGTGGATGCGGAGCCGATTCCCCAGACGCCGGCACCCCGGACGCCCTGGAACCACTCGATCTCGCGTCATCGACGCTTCGCGTTCTTCTCCCATCCGCTGGGTGACTACAAGCAGATCAAGAACGCCTTCGGAACGACCGTGAACGATGTCGTCATGGCGGTGACCTCGGCGGCCTTGCGACGCTACCTCGAGGCGCGGGGGGCGCTGCCCCAGGAGCCGCTGAAGGCGATGGTGCCGGTCTCCGTACGCACCGGAGAGCAGCGCAACGACTACACGAACCACGTCACGACCATCGTCGCGGACATCGCGACCGACGAGAAGGATCCGGTCGCCCGACTGCAACGCATCCACGATGCGATGGTCACCGCGAAACGGATGCAACGGGCGACTCCGGCCACCCTGCTGCAGGACTGGACGGAGTTCGCGATGCCCGCAGTGCTGGCCCAGGCCGCCCGCATCGCCGCCCGCACCCATGTCGCCGACCGGCTCAATCCGCCCTTCAACGTGATCATCTCGAACGTGCCCGGCCCGCGCGACACGCTCTACCTCGCCGGGGCCGAGATGCTCCGCTACTACCCGGTCTCGGCCCTCTCCGATGGTGAGGGACTCAACGTCACGGTCATCAGCTACCAGGACCACCTCGACTTCGGGCTGATCGCCTGCCGCGAGCTCGTCCCGGACATCTGGGACTTCGAGACCTACTTCGAGGAGTCCCGGAGCGAGCTCGTTCGCGCCGCCGCCGCCACCGACGCCGCCCCCAGAGAGGCGCCTCCGTCGCTCCATCCCGTCGGCTGATCGGCACCTCGCGTCGGCACCTCGCGTCGACCCGACGCGTCCGTCCTCGATCGATCAGCTTCCGAAGCGGAGCACCGCGGCCCCCGTGAAGCGCCCGTTGCGAAGCGCCTCGAGCGCCTCGCCCGCTTCCTCGAAGGCGAAGACGACCGGCGAGGTCTCGACGGGAACCCGGGGAGCGAGCTCGAGGAATCGGCGCGCGTCTTCGCGGGTCAGATTCGCGACCGAGCGGATCATTCGCTCCTGCCACAGCAGGCGATAGGGAAAGGACGGGATGTCGGACATGTGGATGCCCGCACAAACGACGATCCCACCCTTGCGCACGGCCCGCAGCGCGGCCGGAACGAGCGCGCCGACCGGCGCGAAGAGGATCGCGGCGTCGAGGGGCTCCGGGGGCAT
>CAYWGW010000017.1:34949-36987 GCA_964457385.1 uncultured Spirochaetaceae bacterium | reverse complement strand
ACTCCCTCGTAGACGACCTCACGCTCGACCAGCCTATGGATACCGTGGGTGATGTCGCTTGCGGGACTGCGAACGATCGTGGTCGTCCCCGTCGGTCGCGTTTCGATGACTCGATCGACGAAATTGTAGCCGTAGGCATCATCGTATTCATACGTGCGCACGAGCTCGGCGCCGCTCTCCCCTCCCTCGTAGAGCGTCATGGATCGCTTCTGAGCGATTCGGCCGACGTGGACTTCCGGATGAGCGATCGTTCCCCGCAGCGCCGACGGAACGACCGGTTGGACCTCCCAATCCTCTTCATAAACATGGCGAGCTACGCCATTCTCCGACGTGAGGATCCTCGATGGCTGTCCGACTCGTCCATGAACCTGGTAGTAGCTGCTCTCGATCACCACGTCGCCCGGGCGACGCTGCTCGACGACTCGGTAGCCCAGATCCGTACGACTCTCGATACAGAAACGAGGATGGGCGTACCGGTACGTCGTCGGCCCTCTCGGTTCCATCCCCGCCAAGTGGCCCCGCGACACGAGGCCACTCGGCGACACCGTCCAGGGGAACACCGGATCGCGATCCGGGTACGAACTCCCAGGCGGAAGGTAGATCGCGGCTTCCGGACACTCTCCCTCGACATACTGAGCCATCTCCGGAACGGAGCTACACCACCCAGTCCCTGTGTTCAGCAAGACGCCTTGGGTGATCGAAGGGCCGCGGCGTCCAAGACGAACGGACTGCCACCGTCCCTCGTTCTGCGCGACTCTCATCCATTGATCGAGACCCACCGGGCTGACCCAAGGAGCGAGCCGACGTGTCGACACGAGAACGGGACGTGGCATTCCGGGACGCGCGCGGAGATCGGCCGCGCTGGGCCAGGATGCTCAACGCGACCCTCGCTCCGACGGCGCGCTGGCTGCGGCTCTCGCCCGAGGTCTTCGCCCGACGGGTCCGGCGGAGCAGCGAGGAGGCCGGGCTCGACAGCCTCGCCTTCGAGGAGGAGTACACGACGCTGCTCGGGTCGATCGAGTCCGAGGCCCGACTCCACCCGATCGGGCGGCTGGCGGCGCGCGACGACACCCTGCGCCTGATCCGGACCCAGATCCGCACGCGGCGGGCGCTGCTCGACGATCCGGTGGAGGGGGTCGAGACGCTGCCCCCGCTGATCATCCTGGGCTGGCCGCGCACGGGCTCTTCGTATCTGCTCGGCCTGCTGGCCCGGGATCCTGCGAACCGTGCCCTGCCCTACTACGAGAGCTTCGACCCGGTCCCGCCGGACGGACCCGACCGGCGGGCGGAGCAGGTCGATTCGATGCTTCGTCTCGTCGACCGGCTCGCGCCGGGCTATCAGGCGATCCATCCCATGCAGGGCGCCGAGCCCGAGGAGTGCGTGGCGATCTTCATGCTCGCCTTCCGCACCCTGCAATTCGACATCCAGTACCGGGTGCCCGGCTACCGACGGTTCCTGCGCACCACGGATCCCCTGCCCGCCTATCATTTCCACCGCGACGTGCTGCGTCTGATCCAGCGCGCCCGGCCGCAGGGAAGCCGGTGGCTGCTCAAGGATCCGACCCATCTCTTCTCGTTCGAGACGATCCATGCCCTGCATCCCGAGGCCCGCTTCATCCATCTCCATCGGGATCCGGTCGAGGCCATCGGCTCGATCTGCAGCCTCTACGCCCATACGCGGGCGATGTTCTCGGACCACGTGGACCCCGAGGCGCTCGGACGAGAGATCATGACGGGCGATTGGGCGACGGGACTCGACGGGCTGCTCGAGACGCGGCGCGCCCATCCGGGGATCCCGGTGGCGGACCTTCGCTACGGGGATCTGAGACGGGATCCGGTCGCCGCCATCGAGGGCGCCTACGCGAGCCTCGGACTGCCCTTCCCGGACGCGGCGAGGCATGCAATCGACCAGCACGTCCGAACGCATCCTCAGCATGCCCGGGGTCGCCACCGCTACACCCTGGAGCGATTCGGACTGCGCGCCGACGAGGTCCGGGAGCGCTTCGCGGACTACCGGGCGCGCTTCGGGCTCGACCTC
>CAYWGW010000017.1:4035-34849 GCA_964457385.1 uncultured Spirochaetaceae bacterium | reverse complement strand
ACCTCAGGTGAGCACCACCGAGACCAGCTTCGAGACGCCCTTCTGCTCCATCGTCACGCCGTAGAGCACGTCGGCCACCTCGATGGTCCGCTTGTTATGCGTGATCACGAGGAACTGGCTCTGGCGGGACATCTCGGTGATCAGCTGGTTGAAGCGACCGACGTTGGCGTCGTCGAGGGCCGCATCCACCTCGTCGAGCAGGAAGAAGGGTGACGGACGGACCTGGAAGACCGCGACCAGCAGCGCCAGCGCGGTCATCGTCTTCTCGCCGCCCGAGAGCAGGTTCACGTTCTGCAGCCGCTTGCCCGGCGGCATCGCCATGATGTCCACCCCCGCCTCGAGGATGTCCTCGGCGTCGGTCAGCTCGAGACTCGCCTTGCCGCCGCCGAAGAGGCGCGGGAAGTTTTCGGAGAAATGCTTGCTGACCAGCTCGAAGGTCTCCCGGAAGAGCTTGCGGCTGGTCCGGTTGATGCGGGAGATCGCCTCCCGAAGGCTGCGGATCGTCCCCTCGAGATCCTCCTTCTGCTCCGACAGGAAGCGGAAGCGCTCGGCCAGCTCCTCGTGCTCCTCGATCGCCCCGAGGTTCACGTCGCCCAGGGATTGCAGCGCCTTGCGGATCCGCTCCGACTCGCGCTGGCGCTCGGGCACCGGCCGCAGGGCCAGCTCGACGTTGCGACGCGCCTCCCTCAGCACCGAGGCCGGACTCGCATCCGGCTCCTCCTCGTCTCCGTCGCCCCCGCCGACCCCGGCCTCGCGCTCGGCCTCTTCGGAGCCCGGCGCCGCAGCCCCGACGACGGCGACCTCGCCCGCCGGCGTCCCGGCCCCAACCCCCGCCTCGGCGGGCGTCGGATCCGGCGCCTCGAGTGATCCGAGCCCTTCCTGCAGCTCCTCCAGGCTCGGCAGCTGCCACTGATCGATCTCGACCTGCCAGCGCTCGCGCACGCTCGAGGCCTGATGGTCGAGGCGCATCTGCGCCTCCCGCAGCTTCAGCTCCGCCTGACCCGTCTTCTCCCGGGCGATCGTCAGCTCCGAGCGGAGAGAGCGCGCGCTGTCCTCGATCTCGCGCACCCGCGCCGAGGTGGTCTCGAAACGCTCGCGCAGCCGATCGCTCTCGAGGCGAGCGGTCTCCTCGTCCCGGAGCCGGAGGGCCAGCTCCGCCTCGGCGCCCTCGATCTCCTCCCCCAGCGTCTCGCAGCGCACGCGCGCCGACTCGATCTCCTCGTGGCGCCGATCGATCCAGACCCGCGTCTCGCGCTCGGATTGCTCCGCCCGGGTCGCCGTCTCCCGCAGTCGCAGGCGGACCTCCTCCCGCGCCCGATAGGCGAACCGCAGCTCCGCCACCCGACCCTCGCAGCGGGCCAGCTCACGGCCGGCCGAGCTGATCTTCAGCCCGAGCGCGTCCACCTCCCGCTGGCTGGCCTCGCGCTGGGCCCGACGCTCTTCGATCTGGTGCTGCAGCCGGGCGAGCTCCTCGGCGAGACCCTCCTGCTCGCCGAGCAGGTCGGAGCGTTCGGCGCTGCGACTCTGCTGGGCCTCCCCGATCCGCTTCACCTTCTCCGCGGAGCGCTCGAGATCCTTCTCGTGGTTGGCGACAGCCAGCGCCGCCGTGTGGTGGCGGTTGCGCAGGTTGTCGAGCTCTTCGCCGGCGCGCGCGGCCGCCGCCTCGGCCTGCTCCCGTCGGGTCCGGGCCGCCGCCGCCTGCTGGTCGAGCTGAGCCACCTCCACCCCGAGCTCCCGGACCTCCCGAGCCCGCGTCAGCATGCCGCTGGCGGAGGAGTCGCCGCCCCCCTGCACCAGCCCCTCCGGCGTCGCCAGATCCCCCTCGCGGGTCACGAAGGTCGCCGGCAGACGACCGCCTCCGAAATGCTCGAAGGCCCGTTCCAGCCGATCGATCAGATAGACATCGCCCAGCAGCGTGCGCGCCAGCCCCTCGCAGCCCGCGCGCGGTCGCACGCGCTGGAGCAGCGGATCGCCCAGCGGAACGAGCCCCGAAACGATCGCGGCCGGGGCCGACTGGATCACGAAGGCACCCCGACCCGCCCCCTCTTCCCGCAGCTGCTGTAGCGCCGACAGGGCACCGTCCCGGTCCTCGATCACGATCGCCTCGGCGCGCTCGGCGAGCACCGCCTCCACCGCCCGCTCGACCTCGGCGTCCACCTCGATCAGCTCGCGCACCAGCCCCTTCAGGCCGAGCCGGCTCACCGTCTCCGGGCCTGCGCCGAGCAGATGGCGCGCCCCGGCCGCCACGTCCTGACGGCCCTCGACCACCTCGCGCAGGGAGTCGAAACGGGCCCGGGTGGTCTGGGCACGCTGGGTGGCCTCCTGCTCCGCGGCCGTGGCCTCGCGCAGCGTCTCCCGGGCCGCCTCCTGCGCGCGGATCGCGTCCCGCAGCTGCTCCTGCAGTCGGTCGCGATCCATCAGCAGGTTGCGCAATCCCTCCTCGAGGTTCGATTGCTCGCGACCCGCCTCCGCGGCCTGGGTCTGCTGGGCCTCGACGTCGGCATCGACGCCCCGCATGCGCTGCTGGATCGACGCCTGGCGGTCTCCGAGACTCGCGACCCGATCCTCGAGACGCGCGACCGCCGTGAGCAGCTCGACGTGGGCCGAGTTCTTCTGATCCCGGGCGACCTCGAGCCGTCGCACCGCCTCCCGGGCCTCCTCGACCTCGCGATCCGCGACCTCGATCGCGGCCTGCTCCTGCTCGAGGCCGCGCTCCTGCTGCTCGAGCTGCTCCCGGGCGCTGCGGGCCTCGCGCTCGGCGACCCCGAGCTGCTCGGTCAGCTGGCCGAGCTCCTGGCGGCGGGCCTCGCTGTCCTGCTCGAGACCGTCGCGTTCGCGGCGGGCGAGCTCGATGCGTCCCTCGAGAGTCTTGATCTCGCTGCGCAGTCCGAAGAGCTTCTCCGCCCCGGCACTGACCGCCTTCTCGGCCTCGGTGAGGGCGATGCGATGCTCCTGGGCGGCGAGCTCGCGTTGGGCCGCCTGGGTCTCGAGCGCCGCCGTCTGATCGCGCAGCTCCTCGAGCGCCGCCGACTCGCGCTGCACCTGCTCGAGCAGCTCCCGTCGCTCGTCGGCCGCCAGTGAGAGCTCGAGCACCCGCTGCGTCTCCTGGAGTCGCTTGAAGCGGGCTGCCTTCTTCGCCTGGCGTTCGAGGGTCGAGATCTGGCGCCGGATCTCGCCGAGCACGTCGTTCACCCGAACGAGATTCTGCTCGGTCGACTTCATCTTGCTCTCGGCCTCGCGCCGGCGGGCCTTGTACTTGCCGATGCCGGCGGCCTCCTCGATCAGCCCGCGGCGATCCTCGGGCTTCGCCGACACGATCTCGGCGACCTTGCCCTGCTCCACGATCGTGTAGCCGCGCAGGCCGATGCCCGTATCCCGAAAGAAGTCGTGCACGTCCTTCAGCCGCGCGGGCTGCTTGTTCATCAGGTATTCGGACTCGCCGGAGCGGTAGAGCCGGCGCGCGATCTCGATCTCGGCGTAGGCGGCATAGGCCGCCGGGGCCTGGCCGTCGACGTTGTCGAAGGTCAGGGCCACCTCGGCCATCCCGATCGGCGGGCGGTTCTCGGAGCCGGCGAAGATGACGTCGTCCATGCCCTTGCCGCGCAGCTTGCGCGCGGACTGCTCGCCCATCACCCACTTGATGGCGTCGACGACGTTCGACTTGCCGCAGCCGTTCGGACCGACGACGCAGGTCATGCCCTCGTCGAAGCTGAAGACCGTCCGGTCGACGAAGGACTTGAATCCGTGGAGCTGAAGACTCTTGATGCGCAAGAAACCCCTCGATCGATCGGCCTGGGTCGAGCCCCGGATCCCCGACGCGGAGCGCCTCGGGGTGACTGGGTCGTGCTCGCTCCTGCTCGGTCCTGCTCGGGGATGGCTGGGAGCGGCGGGGCTCGGCCCGTCGATTCCCGATGGATTGGGGGTACCGGATTTCTACCACTTCCCGGATCCCGATGCCAAAGCGATCGGGTTGATCGGCACGATCCCGACTACACGAGCCACCTTCGCAGGAAGCGGTTCCCGAAGGCGAAGCGCACGAACTTCTGCAGGCCCGCAGCGGATTCGAGGGTATACGGGTACCCCCCCAGGGCCTTCTTCGAAGTGTCCAGGATGATGGGGTGGAGATGGCAGTAGCCGCGAATGCCGAGCTCGCCGTTCACCTGGCCCACGCCGCTCGACTTCAGCCCGCCGAAGGGCGCCTCGGGAATGCCGTAGGTGACGGCGATGTCGTTGACGCTCACGCTGCCCGTCACCATGCGCGCGGCCAGCTGCTCGCCCCGGGCGAGATCCCGGGTCCAGATGTTGCCCGATAGTCCGTACTCCGAGTCGTTGGCCAGCTCGAGCGCCTCCTCCTCGTCGCGCACCTTCTGGATCGCGACGATCGGCCCGAAGGTCTCCTGGCACATCAGGTCCATGCCGTGGTCCACGTCCACGACCACCGTCGGCGGGAAGAAGTAGCCCGAGAGGCTGCGGTCGCGCGCCCCCCCGGCGAGCACCCGGGCGCCCCGGGCGCGCGCGTCCTCCATGTGGGACTCGATGATGTCCATCTGCCGATCCCAGAAGACGGCCCCCACGTCCCCCTCGCCGGAGTCCGTCTGTCGCAGGGCCTTCGCCCGGGCCACGACCTTCTCGACGAAGGGCTCGTAGATCGCCTCGGGCACGTAGATCCGCTCGGTGCCGCAGCAGTAGTGGCCGGTATTGAAGAACGAGCCCCGCACGGCGCCCTCGGCGGCCCGGTCGAGGTCCGCGTCGCGACAGACGATCATCGCGTCCTTGCCCCCGAGCTCGAGGGTGCAGGGGATCAGCTGGCGGCCGCAGGCCTCTCCCACCTTGCGGCCGGTGGCGACGCTGCCCGTGAAGGAGATCTTGTCGACGCCGCTCTCGACCAGGGCAGCACCGGTCTCGCCGTCACCCTGCACCACCTGGTAGAGCCCTTCCGGGAAGCCCGCCTCCCGCGTCAGCTCCTCGAGCAGCACGGCCGACAGCGGCGTCACCTCGCTCGGCTTGTGAACCACGGCGTTGCCCGCCATCAGGGCCTGGGCCATCGGATTCGCCGCCAGCGCCACCGGACCGTTCCAGGGGGTGATCAGGCCGACCACGCCCAGGGGCTGATACATCAGGGTCAGCTTCTTGGAGAAACGCATCAGGCCCGACGCCCGTCGCCGGCGGGTCTTCAGATAGCGCCGGGCGTGCTTCGCGTAGTGGGAGATCTGCATGCAGGGCGCGATCACCTCCATGCTGATGGCCTCGTTGCGCGGCTTGCCCGTCTCCTGGACGACGACGTCGATCAGCTCCTCCTGCCGCTTCACGATCACGTCGACCAGACGCCAGAGCACCTCGGCCCGCTCGTCGAAGGAGCGCTGGGCCCAGTCGTGCTGCGCCTTGCGGGCACGCGCCACCGCCTCCTGCACGTCCGCCCGACTGGCCGACTCGAACTCGCCGATGACCTCCAGGGTCACCGGACTCTTCACGCGATAGCGACGTCGATCGGATTCGGAGGGAATGGGTTCGAAGAGCGCCATGGATCGACTCCTGTAGCGGCCGGCGGAACAGAGCCGGCTCGGGAACGGGCGGGACAGACGAATTCGGGACAGGTGAAGTGTAGTGGAGTCCGGCGACGGCCCGCCTCCCCTGCACGGACCGGAGAGCCGGACCTGCGCGCGCGGCCCGCGTGGCACGGGCGCGGCGTTCGACCGACCTCAGCGACGGCCGAGCAGGGGGCGATAGGAGCTCGACAGCGAGGCGTCCACCAGCGCGTCCAGCTTCTCTCGCTGGACCCCGTCGAAGTAGTCGCGATAGCCCCCGACCTTGCCGCGACGGACCTTGAAGGAATCAGGATCCTCGACGTCGCTCGGCGTCAGCCGACCGCTCTCGAAGGCACCCGCCCGCTCCATCGCCTGCAGCTCGTCGAAGCGGGCCCGCTCGATGGCCTGCGCGACCGACGCGGGATCCGGCTCCTCGCCCATGAATCGCAACGCCTCGGCGAGCGTCTGCTCCGGCTGCGAGTGCATGGACTCGTAGGAGAGCAGATGGGAGTGCGGGATGCCCGGAAGCGCCTCCGCCCAGATGTTCAGGAACCCGATCACCGTCTGCAGCCCGCCGTCCGCACCCGTCGCAAAGTCGAAGATCGGGCGGTCGAGATCCTGCTCGCGCTTCTGGCGATGGAAATACATCGACACGCAGACGTCGCGCGGATCCCGGACCAGGAACAGCACGGACTTCTTCCGATAGCGCGACTTGTCCCGGGCGAGCGCCTCGGGCCGGGCATTCGGATCGTCGTCGTGGGTGAAGAAGATCTTCGGGATCCGGCGGTCGAGGTAATGGAGGTTCGCGAATTCGAGCAGCGGCGGGGACTCGAGCCCGTAGCGTGCCTCGAAGTAGAAGGTCAGCACGGCCCGCAGCCAGGTCCGGCCACTCTTGGGATACGAGACGACGACGTACTGCGTGGTGGCGAACTTCCAGGCATTCATCACCCGGGACTTGATCCGCTTGGGAAGCAGCTTCTTGATCATCCACTGGACACGATCTTCGGGCCTCGGCATCAGGCGGCTCCCGGGTCGTCGGTGGCGGTGGCGGTGGCGAAAGGCTCAGGCGGGCTGTGCGCGTTGGAGGAGGGCCGGATCCGCGCCCTCGCTCTGGAGTCGATACAGGTTCGCGTAATGACCCCGGGCGGCAAGCAGGACCTCGTGGGACCCCGACTCGATCAGACGCCCGCCTTTCAGGACGTGGATTCGATCGACATCTCGAATCGTCGAGAGCCGGTGGGCGATGGCGATCGCGGTCTTGCCCTCCATCAGCACACGGATGCCATGTTGGATGGCGGCCTCGGTCTCGCTGTCGATGGCACTCGTGGCCTCGTCGAGGACCAGGATGTCGGCTCCGTGCGCCAGGGCGCGCGCAAAGGACAGGATCTGGCGCTGACCCGAGGAGAAGTTGGCGCCGCGCTCGAGCACCTCGGTCTCGTAGCCCCGCGGCAGACGCCGCACGAAGGCGTCGGCCTCGACCGCCCGGGCCGCCTGCTGGATCGATTGCTCGTCGAGATCCTGCCGCCCGAGGGCGATGTTGCGCGCGATGCTGCCGCTGAAGAGGAAGACGTCCTGGAGCACCGTCGCGATCCGCCGGCGCAGCTCGCGCTGGGGCATGTCCCGCACGTCGATGCCGTCGACCCGAACGCTGCCGCGGTCGACGTCATGGAGTCGCGTCAGCAGCTTGATGATCGTGGTCTTGCCCGCCCCCGTCGCTCCGACGAAGGCCACCTTCTCCCCCGCCCCGACGCGGAAGCTGACGTCGCGCAGCACCCAGTCGATCTCTTCGTCCGATCGGCCCCGTGTGTCGCCGTAGCTGAACCAGACGTTGCGGAACTCGACCTGCCCTCGGCTCTCGGGGCGGGCGGAAGGAGCCTCGGCGACGCGATCGACCACGGCGGGCTCGCCATCGAGCACCTCGAAGATGCGCTCGCAGCTCGCCATCGCCGACTGCATCACGGCGTACTTGGCGGAGAGGTCGCGCAAGGGCATGAAGAATCGCTGCATGTAGTCGATGAAGACGTAGATGATCCCCGCCTCGGCGAGCCCCGTCCCCGCCGCGATGATCACGGCCATCGTGACACCCGTCGCCACCTCGATCGTCGAGAAGAGCAGCGAGTCGTATTTGATCGACTTGTACCAGGCGTCGCGATGAGCGGCGTTCATGCGATCGAAGTCGGCCATGTTCCGCTCTTCCCGGTGGAAGAGCTGGACCACCTTCATGCCCGTCACGGTCTCCTGGATGTGCGTGTTGATGCGCGCGATGCGAACCCGGACGTCGCGGTAGGCCTCGCGGACCTTCAGCCGGAAGACGAAGGCGGCCACGGCCAGGAAGGGCACGATCGCGAAGGCCGCGAGCGCCAGCATCGGCGAGATCAGGAAGAGCACGACCGCGAAGCCGAACATCTTGATCACGTCGGTGACGAGGGCAACCAGCCCCTGGGCGAACATCTCGGCCACGTTCTCCACGTCGTTGGTCGCCCGCGTCACCAGGCGCCCGACCGGAATCGAGTCGAAGTAGCTCGAGTGCATCTGCAGCAGGTGGCCGAAGACGTGACGTCGGAGATCCCGCATGGCGTGCTGGCCGGTCGTAGCCATCAACACCTGGCTCAGGTAGGTGAGGAGCGTGAGCATGGACTGGACGGCGAGATAGATCAGGCCGAGCCAGACGGGGCCGGGAATTCCGGCGGGCGGCGAGCCCATCCAGTCGACCACCGGCTCGAAGAACTCTCCCAGCCCGGCGAGCGGCGACGAAGCGGAGCCCTCCGAACCGGCCGCGGGCGAGGCGCCGGCCCCCGAAAAGGCCGGATCCGCCAGGATCTGATCGAGCCCGACCTTCACGACCCAGGCGGGTGCCAGCTCCAGCAGGAAGAGGGGCACGAAGAGCAGCAGCGTCCACGCGATCTGACCGCGATAGGGTCGGACGTAGGGCCAGAGCCGCAGCAGCAATCGGCCGTCGTAGACCCGGCCGAGGTCGAGCTCCTCGTGATGGGCCTCTTCGCTCATCGCCCCTCCCCGACCCGGATCTCCGCCTCGTCCGACAGCTCGCCGCGCAGCCGTGCCTGCTCCTCGTCCTTTTCCTGCTCGACCGCCAACCGCGCGTAGAGACCCGCGCGCCCGATCAGCTCGTCGTGGGTTCCCCGCTCGACGATCCGGCCCTCGTCGAGCACGACGATCTGATCGAGGTTCCGCACCGTCGCCACCCGCGAGGCCACCACGATCACCGTGCGCCCGGCGAAGACCTCCCCGAGCCCCGCCTGGATGCGCTGCTCGGTCTCGGCGTCGACCGAGGACAGGGTGTCGTCGAGGATCAGGATCTTCGGATCCAGCGCCAGGGCCCGCGCCAGGGCCGTCCGCTGACGCTGACCGCCCGAGAGCATCACGCCCCGCTCCCCGACCAGGGTGTCGAAGCCCCGGGGTAGATCCTCGACGTCGCTGGCCAGCTGGGCCCGCGCCGCCGCCGCCCGGATCTCCTCCGCCGACGCGTCCGGCGACAGCCCGTACGCCACGTTGGCGCCCAGGGACATCGAGAAGAGGAAGGAGTCCTGGGGCACCATCGCGATCGCGCGGCGCAGGGTCGCCAGGGGAATGCGGTTGACGTCGATGCCGTCCAGGAAGAGCTGGCCGTCCTCGATTTCGTAGAGCCGCGGGATCAGGGAGGCGAGGGTCGACTTACCCGAGCCGACCGGCCCCACCACTCCCAGCGAGGATCCCGCCGGCACGTGCAGGTCGATGTCGGCCAGGGCGTGCTGGCGCAGCTCGCCGCCGTAGCGGAACGACAGCCCACGGAACTCGATCTCGCCCGAGAGCGACTCGACGGCCACCCGATCCTCGCGGTCCGCGATCGAGGGCTCCGTCGACAGCACCTCGTCGATCCGCTGCATCGCCGAGGCGCCGCGCTGGATCAGGCTGATGGCGTAGCCCATGATGAAGGTCGGGAAGGTGAGCTGGCGGATGAAGATCGTGAACGCGAAGAGATCCCCCACGTTCATGCGACCGCTGCGGATCTCGCCCAGACCGACGATCAGCACCAGGGCGAGCCCCGCCGCGGGCAGCAGGCTGACCAGCGCCGGCATGGCGGCGTTCACCCGGACGAGGCCGAGCTGACGCTGAAGCAGATGATCGTTGGCCTCGGCGAAGCGCTCGGCGCGCTCGTCCTCCATCACGTAGGCCTTCACGACCGCCATGCCGGCGATGCTCTCCTGGACGAGATTCGAGGCCGCCGAGAGGGATTGCTGCGCCTCGAGACTGCGACCGAACAGACGCGAGCCGAGCACACGCGCCACCAGGATGAAGAGCGGATAGGGGAGCATGACCAGCAGCGCGAGCTTCAGGTTCAGACTCGCCATCGCCAGGAAGGCCCCCACCAGCAGGATCGGACTCTGGGCCACCGAGAGCAGCCCCGGGCCGAGCAGCATGCGCACGGAGTTCAGGTCGTTGACGCAGCGGCTCATCAGGTCACCGGTCCGCCAGCGGAAGAAGAACGACTGGGGCAGCCGCTGGAGGTGGCCGAAGAGATCGTTGCGGATCTCGTACTCGACCTCGCGCGCGGCATTGAAGACCAGCAGTCGTGACAGGTAGCGGAGCGCGCCCTGCACGACGGTGAGCACGAAGATCACGCCGCAGCGTTGCAGCACCTGCTCGGTCTGCACGGCGGGATCGACGAGGCCCTGGATCGCCCAGCCCACCGCCAGCGGCAGCAGGTTGAAGGCCGCGATGTAGCCGAGCACGACGACCAGCCAGCCTGCGTAGTAGCGCGCGTTGCGCCGCAGGTAGACCGACAGCCGCCGCAAGGCATGCCGCACGGGCGTATCGCCCAGCTCTTCCGGCGAGATCACCGGCGCCCCCGCGCTCATCGTCCCATCCAGCGCGCCAGGCGCTCGCGGTCGAGGTCCAGCCGCCACGCAGAGAGCGCCACGAAATGCTCGAAGATCGTTCGCAGGGTGCCGCGTGCCGCGTACCGGCGGGCGGAGGTGGTCGCCTCGAGATCCAGGATCGCGAGCCGGCCGGAGTGCTTGATCTCCCGCACGAGGTCGAGGTCTTCCATCATCGGCACGATCGGCACTCCACCCATCCGCTCCAGGATCTCCCGGCGCAAGAAGATCGCCTGGTCGCCGTAGGGCAGCCCCAAGAGCGCCACCCGCAGCCCCACACCCCACTCGATCGCACGCGCACGCCAGCCCGAACCCGCCAGACGGAAACGGAACGCGCCCCCCGCGCACGCCGGATCGGCGAGCGCCCGGCGGAGCTGCTCGTCCCAGCCCTTGGCGAGCCGCGTATCCGCGTGCAGGAAGAGGACGACCTCTCCGCTCGAAGCCTGACCACCCATCCGGAGCTGGCGGGCGCGTCCCCGCTCGCCAACGAGGACCCGAGCCCCGGAGTCACGGGCGAGCGCACCGGTCTGGTCGCGACTTCCCCCGTCCACCACGATCACTTCGATCTCCGGCCCGATCACGCTCCCGACCGCTTCGGTGATGCACGCGGCCTCGTCGAGCGCGGGGATCACCACCGAGATCTTCACGCGCGGACACTAGCCCGGATACCGATCGATCGCCTCGCCCCCAGGGCTCGGCGGGAGCCCGGATCCCAGCGAGCATGCCCACCGCCGGCCGAGGTGTCGGACCGATTGACTGCTCCCAGGCCTTTGCCTATCAACGCGACGTGACGCTCTCCTCCGACTCCAAGTCCAGGCCCTTTTCGACCACCCAGGCCCCGGCCTATGCCGCCGCAGGCGTCGACCTCGACCACGACGAATCCTTCATCGACGACGTGAAGAAGATCGCGAAGACCACCTTCCGACCAGAGGTCCTGAGCTCCATCGGTGGCTTTGCGGGCATGTTCAAGGCGCCGGAACGCTACCGCGAGCCGATTTTCGTCGCCGCCACCGACGGCGTCGGCACGAAGCTAAAGCTCGCCACCCGCATCGGACGCTACGACACCATCGGCATCGACTGCGTCGCGATGGTCGTGAACGACCTCGTCGTCCAGGGCGCCGAGCCGCTGATCTTCCTCGACTACCTGGCGATGGCGGAGCTCCACAAGGAGATCGCGGCGGACGCACTGCGGGGAATCGCCGAAGGCTGCAAACGGGCGGGCGCTGCGCTGCTCGGCGGCGAGACCGCGACGATGCCCGGGGTCTACGCCAAGAACGAGATCGAGATCGTCGGCTTCAGCGTCGGCGTGGTCGAGCGCGACCAGATCATCGACGGCTCGAGCATCAGCGAGGGGGACGTGCTGATCGGACTCGCCTCGAGCGGCTTCCACAGCAACGGCTACACCCTCGTCCGGTCGATCCTCGATCGGGGCCTCGAGACCGGGACCGTCGATCTCTTCGCCGAGCCACCGGAGCTGCGGACCAGCCTGGCCAGCGCCCTGCTCGCCCCGACCCGGATCTACGTGAAGCCGCTGCTGAACCTGATCCGGGACTTCGAGGTCCACGGCCTGGTCCACGTCACCGGCGGCGGCTTCGAGGGCAACATCCCGCGCATCCTGCCCGCCGGCGTTCGCGCCCGGCTCGATCCCCTCGCCTGGCCTCGACCCGACGTCTACGCCTGGATCAGCCGGGTCGGCGAGCTGCCGGAGACGGAGCTCCTGCGGGTCTTCAACTGTGGCATCGGAATGATCGCCATCGTGCCCGCCGAGCTCGAGGACGACGTGCTCCAGCGACTCCAGGGGCTGGGCGAACGCGGCTACCGGATCGGGGTGATCGAGCGGAAGGCCGCCGGCGACCCGCCCATGCTCTTCGATCCGGGATTCCTCGCGAGCGAGTAGCCGGCCATGGTCGAGATTCCGGAGCTGGACTCGCGCGAGGCACCGCGCGCCCGACGCTGGGACGCCGTGGTGCTGGGGAGCGGGATCCGCGCCATGGTGGCGGCAGCCCGGATCAGCGCCGCGGGCCATCGCGTGCTGGTCGTCGAGGAGTCCGCACGCAGCGCGCTGCCAGCCGCTCTGCGCGAGCCCTTTTTCCTTGGTGGCCTTCGGGATGGCGGCGTGCTCGACGCCTGCCTGCGACTCCTGACGGTGCCCCTGATCGATCGGCGTCGGATCGAGCCCGAACGCCTCGCCTATCAGATCGCAGCGGATCCCTACCGGCTCGAGGTCGGCCACCCGACGCGGACCAGCGAGGAGTTGGTCGATTGGGGACTCTGCGAATCGGACGCGGCCCGGGCGCTCGTCCGGCACGTCTACGAAGCTTCGGAGATCGAGCGGCGGCTGCTGTTGGAGGCGCCCCTCGTGCGCCTGGGTCGTCGGCTGGGCGGGGGCCGGAGCAGCGCCGGAATGGGCAGCCACAAACGCGGCCTGCCCGGCGACGTGGCTTCGGCGGAGGGCGAGCTGAAACGGGTGCTGGAGGCCCAGACCGAGGCCCTCGCCAACCTCGGGCAGCGCAGCCCGACACCGGAGGCGCGGGCGCGACTGCTCGGGCTCGCCCTGGCGGGCGGCGCGGGATTCGCCGACGAGCCGCCCTGGCTGGTCGACCTGCTGCGCAAGCGGGTGACGGCGCGCTTCGGCGATTTCCGGAGCGTGAACGGGGGCTTCACCCTGGTGTCGGTCTCCGGCCAGCCCGGCATCCGGATCGATCTCACGGGCGAGCTCTGGCTGGGAAGGGCGCTGGTGCTGGCGGCGCCTCCCTCGGCAATCCGGGATCTCTACGCCCACGATCCCCGTCGTCGCACGGATCCGAACGCACCGATCCCCTCCGTGTTGGCCGAGGCGTCGTCGCGGGCCTACCGGGCCAGCTTCCTCTTCCGCATCCCCACGGCGCTGCTGCCCGAGGGCATGAGTGGACGGCTGATCCTGCCTTCGAGCGAGTCGGGGGAGTCGACCATCGCGGTCACGGCGTTTCCCAGTCAGGCCCATCCGAGCCGCGTCGACCTCGTGGCCCGAGCGCGGCTGCTCGTCTCCGACCCGGCGGAGCTGACCGACGGGCGGAGCGCACTGCGCCAGCGGGTACGGGAACGACTCCAGGCGCTGATGCCCTTCGTCGAGGACGACCTGGCCTCGATCGAGCTGGACGCGCCCCTCTGGGACAGTGACGATGGCTGGCTGGAGGATCCGTCGGCCGGCCGCGGTTGGCCATCGGAGATCGACCTGCGACTCTCTACCCGACCCCCCGTCTATCATCTCGACCGCGCCTGCGTCGGAGGCCTCGGTCTCGAAGGCGATCTGCTCCTCGGCTGGCGCGGGGGAGACGCGATTGCACAGGAGCTGTCCTAGGCCGAACGGGGTCCGGAGCCCCAGCCGCCTCTGGCAGCCACCGCCTGTCCGTCGTGAGGAAGCGAATTTGGATCCTGCATCGCTCACGCCCGAAGCACGCCGGGAGCTCGACCCCGAAGGACTCGAGGAGGAGGCCGGGGACACCCCGGATCTGATCGACTCGGTCCGACGGGCCCGCGCGAATCGCCTCGCCTGGCCCGCCCTCCGACGCTTGATCGGCCTCTCGCGTCCCTACTGGCTGATGCTCGTCTTCACGTTCGTCTGCGGCACGTTCTTCGCCGCCAGCCGCTATCTGCGCGCCTATCTGATCCAGCCCTTCCTCGACGACGTCATGGTGCCCGCCGCGGCGCTCGAGCGCGGTACGGCCGAGTGGGAGCCGGCCATTCAGGCGTTGCTTCCGAGGCTCTACGAGATCGGGGTCATCGCCGGCCTCACGCTGATCATCACGCCGCTCGCGATGTTCGGCCGCTCCTACCTGGCCAATCGGGTGGTGGCGGAGGTCCGACGGGACATCGACCAGGCGGTCGCCCGCAAATTCCTCTTCGCCCCGCTCGCGGCCCATCGCGAAGGCGCCAGCGGAGATCGTCTGGCGCGCGCCCTGAGCGACGCCGGGCTCGCCTGCCAGGCCCTCGCCATTCTCTACCGCGACGTCGTCACGAGTGCGCTCACCGCGCTGGTCGGTGTCGTCGCGATGAGCGTGATGAGCTGGCAGCTCACCCTGCTCACGCTGCTCACGCTGCCCGGACTCGTCATGGTGCTCGGCTACTTCGGGGGACGGGTCCACCGCAAGACCCTGCGGCGCCAGGAGACCCAGGGCGACCTCTCCCAGCGACTCGTCGGCATCCTCTCCGGCATCAAGGTGATCAAGGCCTTCCGCGGCCAGCAGCTCGAGGCCGAGGCCTTCGCGCACGAAACCGAGAAGTTCTTCCGGCGCAACATGAAGGTGATCCAGAACCGCGTGCTCTCGAAGGTCTCTACCGAGGCGCTGAACTCCATCTCGGGGGTCTTCATCCTGGGCGTCGGCGCCTGGTTCGCGCTCAACGGGATGTGGGGCATCACGCTGGGCACCCTCGGCGCCTTCGCCGCCATCCTGATGACCACCTACAAGCCGGTGAAGACCCTCACCTCCTCCTATTCGAACGTGATGGAGTCGGTCGCAAGCGCGAGCCGGCTCTTCGAGTTGCTCGATGCCGAAGAGGAGACGGCCGATCGGCCCGATGCGATCCCGATGCGGGGCCTGGAGAAGAGCATCCGCTTCCGGGACGTCCACTTCGGCTATGGATCCCAGGATGGAACCCAGGAGGTGCTCTGCGGCATCGACCTCGAGGTGAAGACGGGTGAGGTCGTCGCCTTCGTCGGTCGCACGGGGACGGGCAAGAGCACCCTCATGGATCTGCTGCTGCGGTTCCACGATCCCAGCCGGGGCTCGATCGAGATCGATGGGGTCGATCTGCGCGATCTCCAGCGCGACTCCTTTCTCGACCACGTCGCCGTCGTGACCCAGGAGCCCTTCCTCTTCGACACTTCGATCCTCGACAACATCCGCTACGGCCGACCCGGGGCCACGATGGAAGAGGTGCGGGCGGCGGCGCGGGCGGCGCGGGCGGAGGAGTTCATCGAGAAGCTGCCCCAGGGCTACGACACCGCCGTCGGCGAGTTCGGCCTGCGGCTCTCGGGCGGACAGCGCCAGCGGATCACGATCGCCCGGGCCATCCTGCGCGACCCCGCGATCCTGGTCTTCGACGAGGCGACGAGCGCCCTGGACGCCAAGACCGAACGCGCCGTCCAGGAGGCCGTGGACTCGCTCCGCGGCCAGCGCACGATCTTCATCGTGGCCCATCGGCTCTCGACGGTGCGCGACGCGGATCGGATCGTCGTGCTGGACGAGGGGCGCGTCGTCGACGTCGGGAGCCACGAGTCGCTGATGCGTCGACCGGGGATCTACCGGGAGCTGGTCGGCGTCCAGGAGGATTCCACGTCCGAAGGCCCGGCGGCGACCGTCTCGTAGAAGCCTTCGACGGCTTCAGCCAGGCGCTCCGGGGCGAATCGGAGCCGGGCGTCCCGGGCCGCCGCCAGGCCCCAGGCCCGGCGTCGGATCGGATCCGAGAGCAGCGCCCGCCAGACCTCCGCCAGCTGATCCGGATCCTCCTCGACCAGCCGTCCGGTCACGCCGTCGCGGATGATCTCGGGAATGGCTCCGCGCCTCGATCCCACCAGCGGCAGCCCGATCGTTGCCGCCTCGAGCAGCGCGCGACACGATCCGTCCGAGCCGGGCACCAGGAAGCAGAAGACGTCGAGGGCACGCAGGAGCGCGGCGTAGTCCGCGACGCGGTAGCCCGCAAAAACGACCTGTGCCTCGAGCCCGAGGCGTCGCACCGGCGCCCGGGCCACCTCTTCCGCATGCGTCCCACGACCGATCAGCACCAGCCGCGCGTCCGGACGCCGGCGCAGAAGGCGTTGCATCGCGGCGAACAACAGGTCGAAGCGCCGATGCGATTGGATCCGGGCGACGACACCGATGAGCGGCGCGTCCTCGGCAACACCGAGCCCGGCGCGCATCGCCCGCGCCTCGCGCGCAACCTCCCAGGCCGAAACGGGCATCAGGCGCTCGGCCTCCACCGCGCCCGGTACCCGGGCGATCGGGCGTCCTCCGCGCAACCGTCGATGGCCCTCGACGGCGGCCTCGCTCACGCAGAGCAGCCCGTCGCAGGCCGGGCCCAGCAGCCAGCGATTCCACGGCCAGCCCGGAGTCCGCTCCGCCGAGGCCAGCGATCGCACCAGCCGGGGCCGGTCGCCCCGATCCCGGCGAAGTGCGGCGCGCCCTCCGCCGGGTCCGCGGAGGGAGATCCGCCCCAGCGCCCGAGCGGCCAGCACGTGATCGCGGCCGTGCCAGCAATGGACGACGTCGAAGCCGGGTCGGCCCGCGGTCGGTCGCAGCCAGCTCGCGATGCGCGCCACCTCCCCGCCGTCTCCAGAACGCAGCGCCCCCCGACCGCGCTCGAGCCGAGCGAAGGGCTCCACGCCGCGGCCGCAGGATTCCCGCCAGAGGCTGCGATTCGCGTCCATCGGCGGGGCCGGACAGGCCAGCTCGACCGCATGTCCGCGCGCTCGCAGGGCCCGCATCAGCACCAGCATCGGCTCGGCGGGCCCCGTCCACTTCCAGTCGCTCACGAGCTGGAGGATCCTCACCCTCGCGATCCGCCCGGCATTCCGTGTCGCGGCAGACGCGTCCGCTCCCACTGCTTCGCGTACTTGAGGAAGACGTAGAACGCACTCGCCCCCGCAATGATCAGCCCGGGCATCCCGTCCAGGAAGCCGCGCCGCATCAGGTAGCTGCGCAGGAATCGCATCGGCGGATGCAGCAGCAGTCGCTGCAGTCGAAAGGGAATCCCCTCGGCGATCAGCGAGGCCGCCGCCTGGTCGCTGAAGAACTGGATGCGCCGGATCTGGTCGGCCAGGTCCGCATAGCTGTAGTGCTCGAGCTCGCCCGCGAGATCAGCGACGCGGCCCTCGACCTCGACCCGTCCATGGGGATCGCGGCCGACCCAGCGGGCGCGGGAGCGACGGTAGAGCCGCAGCTTGCGGTCCGGATAGAAGTCACCGTGCCGGATCCAGCGGCCCAGATGATGGGTGACGCGATCGAGACGATAGCCGTCGGGCCCACGCTCGTGGCCGGCGTCGCCGCCGCGTCCCGTCTCGCCGGGACGCTCCAGTTCGCCGGACCGCTTCAGCGCCTGCCGGATCGAGTCCGCGAGCCGGGGCGTCACCCGCTCGTCCGGATCCAGGATCAGGATCCAGTCGTGACGGGCGAGCTCCGCGCAGGCCCGCTTCTGCTCGACGTCGCCTGCGTAGGGGCGGATCTCCACTCGCGAGGCCAGCCGCCGGGCGACCTCTTCGCTGGCATCGCTGCTCTTCGCATCGACCACCACCACGATCTCGTCGGCCCAGTCGACGGTCGCGAGGCAGGCCTCGAGGGCTTCGGCCTCGTCGCAGACCAGGACACAGACACTGAGGGGCGGCCTCATCCGCGGACGCGCTCGACCGAGCGCACCCCCTTCACCTTGCGGATCTGGCGCATGACCCGGTTGAGGGTCTCGGCGTCCTCGACCCAGAGCTCGAAGGTCTGCTCGGCCCCCACGCCGCGATCCTCGTCGGTGTGGACCCGGGCCGAGCCGATGTTGATCCCCGCGGCGGAGATCGTGTTGGTGATCTTCGCCAGGATTCCGGGCTCGTCCCGCGAGGTCACGCGCACCTCGATCGCCCGACGCACCCGCGAGTCGGAGTCCCAGTCGACGTCGATCCGACGTTCCGGATCGAGCGTGAAGACCTTCACACAGCCCCGCGTATGGACCGTGACGCCCCGGCCGCGGGTCACGAAGCCGATGATCTCGTCCCCGGGCAGCGGATCGCAGCAGCCGGCGAAACGGACCAACACGTCCGGGGTACCGGAGACGCGCACGCCCGACGGCGATCGGCGCCGCTCCCGCTGGAAGAGGCGCCGCAGACGCTGGGGCACGACGTGCACGGCGCTCGAGCCCGGCTCCTCGGCCTTCTCCGGCTCGGCGCCGCCGAGTCGACGAGCCACCACGCCCGCCGAGATCTTCCCGTAGCTGATGGCGGCGAAGAGATCGTCGACGCTGCGACCGCCGAACTCCTCGTCCGCATAGCGTGCCAGTGAGCCGTCCTCGAGCACCTTCGAAAGCAGCAGGCTGCGACGCTTCAACTCCCGGGTCAGGATGTCCCGGCCCAGATCGATGGCCCGGGCCTTCTCCGACAGCCGGATCGCGTGGCGGATCTGGTTTCGGGCCTTGCCCGAGACCGTGAACTCGAGCCAGTCCTTGCGCGGCACCTGGCTGGCGCTGGTCACGATCTCGACGGTGTCCCCGTCCTTCAGGCGATGCCGCAGGGGCACCAGCCGCCCGTTCACCCGGGCGCCGGCACAATGCTCACCGACCTCGGTATGGATCGCATAGGCGAAGTCGACGGGGGTGGCACGCGACGGCAGGTTGATGACCTCGCCGGTGGGCGTGAACACGAAGACGTCGTTGGGGAAGAGATCGAGCTTCACGGTATCGAGAAACTCGTGGGGATCGGAGATCTGCTGCTGCCACTCGACGAGCTGCCGCAGCCAGGCGAACTTCGAATCGTCGCGCTCGGCCGCCACGCGGCCTTCCTTGTACTTCCAATGGGCGGCGATTCCGAGCTCGGCGTCCCGATCCATCTCACGAGTCCGGATCTGGACCTCCATCCGCTCGCCGTAGTCGCCGATCACGGTCGTATGCAGCGAGCGGTAGCCGTTCGACTTGGGCAGCGCGATGTAGTCCTTGAAGCGCCCCGGGACCGGGCTCCAGATCGAGTGGATCTGACCCAACACCCCGTAGCAGTCCTCGATCCGCCCATCGATCACGATCCGGAAGCCGATGGCGTCGTAGATCTGCTCCATCTCGAGGTCCTGGCTCTTCATCTTGGCGTGAATGGAGGGAATGTCCTTGACGCGCCCCTTCACCTCGCAGGGGATCTCGCACTCCGCCAGCCGGGCGGAGATGACCCCGATCACGTCCTCGATGTACTGTTCGCGTTCGTCGCGGCTGATCAGCAGGCGCCGCTCCAGATCCTCGGCCACCTCCGGCTCGAGCGTCCGGAAGGCCAGGTCCTCCAGCTCCTGCTTCATCCAATAGATGCCCAGTCGATGGGCCAGGGGCACGTAGATGTCCGCCGTCTCCTGGGCGATGCGACGCCGTGACTCCTCTTTCATGTGTCGCAGGGTCCGCATGTTGTGCAGACGGTCCGAGAGCTTGATCATGAGGATGCGGATGTCCTCGGACATCGCGATCAGCATCTTCCGGAAGTTCTCGGCCTGCCGCTCGCGGGCACTCTTGAACTCGATGCGCGCGATCTTCGTCAGTCCCTCGACCAGGAAGGCGACCTTGGCGCCGAAGAGCCGCTCGAGCTCCTCGCGCGTAGTCAGCGTATCCTCGAGGGTATCGTGCAGCAGCCCGGCGATGATCGTGTCCTCGTCGACGTGGAGATCGACGAGGATCCCGGCCACCTCGAGCGGATGGATCAGGTAGGGCTCGCCCGACAGGCGCTCCTGCCCATCGTGGACCTTGGCCGTGAAGACGTAGGCCCGCTGCAGCCGCTCGAGATCGGCCTGGGGGTTGTACTCGAGCATCCGGTCGGCGATGTCGTTGAAACGCAGCATGAAGCGGAAAAGACCCCTGGAATCAGCAGCTTACCTCTGGATCGTACTCGCCGGACGTGACTCGGGCAACGCGGTCCCCCGAATTCGACCGCGCCTGCTCCCAGCGCGCCAGCACCTCCCTACGGCCATAGCGACGAGCCAGCCCCTCGGTCCGGCCCGCGCGGACGCCGCGGATCACGGCGAGCACGTCTTCGACGGACCGATCGAGATCGTCGTTCACGATCGCGTAGTCGAAGATCCCGGCCGCCGCGAGCTCGCGATCGACCAGCGCCATGCGCTTCTGGATCACGGCTTCGGTGTCCGTGCCCCGCGCCCGCAGCCGACGCTCGAGCACCTCGAGATCCGGCGGCAGCAGGAAGATCAGGCAGGCCGCGGGCAGGCGCTCGCGCACCTGCGCGGCTCCCTGCACCTCGATCTCGAGCACCACGTCCTCGCCGGCCGCGAGCGGAGCCTCGATTGCCTGCCAGCTCGTGCCGTAGGCGTGGCCACCGTACTCGGCGTGCTCGAGAAAGGCCTCTCGATCGACCAGCTGGCGGAATCGCCGATCGTCGACGAAATGGTAGTCGACTCCGTCCCGCTCGGCGGCTCGCGGAGCACGGGTGGTATGCGAGACCGAGAGCCGGAGCTGAGGATCCAGAGCGAGGATGCGTCGGCAGACCGTCGTCTTCCCGGTTCCCGACGGAGCCGCGATCACGAAGACGTGCCCCGGGCCCGAGGTTCCGCCGGCCCCGCTCATGCAGAGCCCTCCCCCTGGAAGTCCGGCGCCAGGCGCGTGGCGATCGTCTCGGGCGTGATGGCGGAGAGGATCACGTGATCGCTGTCGGTCACGACGATCGAGCGGGTGCGCCGCCCCTCCGTCGCGTCCACGAGCTTGCCCCGCCGACCGGCCTCTTCGCGCAGCCGGCGCATGGGCGAGGAGCTCGGTGACATGATCGCGATGATGCGAACGGCCGTGACCAGGTTGCCATAGCCGACGTTGATCATCGTCGGGGAGCCGGATCCCTGCCGCTCGCGGGCCCCGCGATCTTTCGACGTCCCGCTACTCAATGTTCTGCACCTGCTCGCGGATGCGCTCGAGCTCCGTCTTCAGCTCGACCACGTCCTGGGCCAGCGGCGCGTCGCTGGCCTTCGAACCCACCGTGTTCGCCTCACGCCCGAGCTCCTGGAGAAGGAAGTCCAGGCGACGCCCCACCGGCCGCCCCCGACCGGCTCCGGCAATCGTCTGACGGAGCTGCGCCGCGTGGCTTCGGAGTCGGACGAGCTCTTCGGTGATGTCCAGCCGATCGGCGGCGATCACGATCTCCTGATGAAGCCGCGCCTCGTCGAGCAATCCGACCTCTTGCCGGATCTGCTCGGCGCGTCGCTGGAGTCGCTGGCGGGCGGCCCGCACGACCTCGTCCGCACGCTTCTCGAAGCCGTCCGCCAGGGCCTCGATGCCCTTCAGGCGACCCTCGATCTCGACGGCCAGGGTGGCGCCCTCCCGCTCACGCATCCGCACGAGCGCCGCCGTCGCTTCATCCACCGCCTCGACGAGGGGTCCGAGGAGCTGCTCCGGATCGACCTCGGCCTCGACGATCCGGGTGACACCGGGCAGGCTCAGTAGGCTCGCCACCCCCAACGGCTCCCCGAGCCCGTGGCGCTCCACCAGCGTATGCGCAACCGCGACGTACTGCGCCGCGAGGGTCTGGTCGACCTCCAGCCGCGAGCTCGAGGACCCCACCGTGAGCGTAACCGTGACGTCCACCTTGCCGCGGGAGAGCTCGCCCTGCACGCGCTGCTTCAGCGCCGGCTCCTGGTCCGCGAGCACCCGGGGCAGTCGGATCCGGACGTCGAGGTGGCGGTGGTTCACGCTTCTCGCCTCGACCTCGAGGGCGAGCCCATCCCACTCGCGCGTGGCCCGCCCGAATCCCGTCATGCTCTGGATCATGCCGTCTCCCCCGGGCCCGCCGCCCGCTCCGCGAGGCGGGCCCGTAGTTCCTCCAGCTCGACGATCGCCGTCCCCACCTTCTCCACGGCTACCGAGGCCGCTGCGTTGGCCACGATACAGCTTTCCCTGAGGCTGGCGCCGGCGGCGCGACAGAGCGCCAGCACGGCGATCGACGTATCGCCCGCGCCCTGCACGTCGAAGACCTCCAGCGGACGGGTCGGCACGTCGAAGGCTTCGCCCCCGGCGTCGAGGGCCGTCATGCCCGCCGCACCCCGAGTCAGCACGATCTCGCTGCCGCCGAGGGCGCGTTGGATCTTCTCGAGCCAGGCGCGGCGCGACTCGAAAGGCTCCGCCCGGCCCTCGACGAAACGCAACGCCTCCTCCAGGTTGGGCTTCAGCAGGGCTGCCCCCCGAAAGCGGCCGAGCGCGTGCTTGGGGTCGACGACGACGGCGCGTCCGTGGCTGCGGGCGAGCTCGATGATCCAGCTGCCGAGATCACCGGCGAAGAGGCCCTTGTCGTAGTCCTGCAGCACGACGATGTCGGATTCGGGCAGGCGCTCGGCGATCGCGCTGCGGATCGCGTCGCAACGCGCGGGCAGGGCCGGCTCGTCGACCTCACGGTCGAGGCGGATCATCTGTTGCGAACGGGCGACGACGCGCAGCTTGTGGGTCGTCGGG
Source organism: uncultured Spirochaetaceae bacterium (assembly GCA_964457385.1). GTDB lineage: Bacteria > Myxococcota_A > UBA9160 > UBA9160 > UBA4427 > UBA4427. The sequence goes on along the minus strand of CAYWGW010000017.1, from coordinate 12,303 downwards.
CGCTCCGGGGTCCGCACCAGCCCGGAGGCCGAGAGGCCGAACTGCTGCAGGCAGTCGACGACGCAGTCGCCTTCGGTGTCGGTGCCCACGAGCGCGACGAGCTCGCAGAGCCCTCCGAGCGCCGCAATGCCGCAGGCCACGTTGCCGGCCCCGCCCGCCACCCGTCGCGTGGACCGCACCCGCACGATCGGTACGGGTGCTTCGGGGTTCAGCCGCTCCACGTCGCCGACGCGGTACTCGTCGAGCAGCAGATCGCCGACCACGAGCACCCGCAGACCCGCGAAGCGTCCGAGCACGGACTCGAGTCCCGGGTCGGGCGCGGCTCCCCGATTCAAGCGACCTCCCCCCCTCGTCGTCTTCGTCGTGCGCGCCCCCGTTCGGGCTCCCCGATATCCGAGCCCATCGCCGCGATCGCATCCACGAAGCGGGGCTCGGACGGGCAGCCCCGAAGATGCCATAGAAGAAGACCAGAGCGCTCGACCCAGCGCGCGCGTGCCCGGGCCGAGAAGGGCGCGAGAAAGGTCAGCCCGGCCAGGCCCACGGCCGTCCGCAGCGCACGAAGGATCCGCGCGAGCACCAGGACGCTCCGACCCTGATGCTCGCCTAGATAGTGGTAGAGGGAACGGTGGTATTCGATCCGGGTGGCGAGCGGTGCCCTGCGCTTGCTGCTCGCTCCGAGTTGGTGGGTGGCGAAGATCTCCAGCGCGTGGGCGACCCGGGCACCCGCCTCGCGGACGCGACGACAGTAGTCGGTCTCCTCCAGGAAGAAGAAGTAGGACTCGTCGAGCAGACCGACCTTCTCGACCAGAGCCCCGCGCACGAAGAAGACCGCCCCCCGCACCGCCTCCGCCTCGACCACACGCCGACCTCCGCGGCGCGGGCGGCCTCGCGCCGACCGAACCTCGTTCGGGAGGGACGAGCCGGGACGGATCAAGCGAAGCACGGATCCGGGCAGCAGCTCGCTCTGCCAATCCGGAAGCGCGTGCACCGAGCGCTGGGGGCGTCCGTCCGGATGGAGCAGGGAAACGCCGAGCACGCCGATCCCGGGCTGTTCGTCGAGCAACGCGACCCCCGCCGAGAGCAGCTCGGGCCGGATCTCGACGTCGCTGTTCAGCAGCAACAAATGACGCCCCCGGGCCTGACGCAGGCCGATGTTCATCGCCGCTGCGAAGCCGCGATTGCGGAGCAGCGCCACGAGGCGCACGTCCGGATGAGCCCGGGCGATGGCCGCTGCGCTGCCGTCCCGGGAGCCATTGTCGATCACCCAGGTCTCGACCACGAGGCCAGGAGCGGCGATCCGGGCGCGCCGGACCGCCTCGAGGCAGGCGAGCGTCAGTGGGCGGGTCTCGAAGCTCGCCACGATCACCGTGAGATCGATGGAGTCCGCCATCAGGGCCGCACCCTCGAGGGCGACGGCGGTCGATCGGATCGTCGTTCCCGAAGCCCGTCGGATTGCCGATCGGGTCCACGACGGAGCAGGCGGTCGACGGCGACGAGCGCCTCGTCCGGATCGATCGACGCGAGACAGCGATGATCGATGGGGCAGCGCCGGCGATAGCAGGGACGACAGCCGTGCTCGGTCTCCAGCCCTGCGACGAGGGCGAGGTTCTCGGCGGTCTTGGCGACCGCCGTCGGCCCGAAGAACACGACGGCCGGCGTCCCGAGCGCCACCGATACGTGACGGGCGCCGGCATCGTTGCAGACCAACAGCCGCGCCCGGCGGAGCAGCGCCTTCAACGCCCCGAGATCCAGCACGCCGGCCAGCGCCAGGCCGCCCGGGTTCCGCATGGCAGACGCGACCGCCTCGACCCGATCACGCTCAGTCGCACTCCCGACCAACACGATCCGCTCCCCCCGTCGCAAAAGCGTGTCGGCCAGGGCCGCATAGGAGTCGATCGGCCAGCACTTGGAAGGGCCGTAGGAGGCCCCGGGCGCCAGCACGATCGGCGCCGGGCCGTCCTCGGCCGTCGGATCCCAGCCGGCGCGGCAGAGCGCCCGTTCCAATCGCGCCTCGTCTTCTGCCGTGACCCCGAGCTCGAGCCGCGCGTCCCCAGCCGAAGCACCGACCGCCGCCATCAACCCCGACACGAAGCGCTCGCGCGGGACCAGTCGCCGCCGACCCCACTCGGTCGGCGCCGGTACGACCCGATGCAGCAGACCTCGTCGCAGGGGATCCCGGGCATGACCGACGACGTGGCCCACCCGGCCCGCGCGCATCAGCAGCGCCGAGGAGATCGACTCCGGAATCACGATGCCCAGATCGAATCCGCCGGCCGCGATGCGACGGGCCTCCCGCAGCAGGGCCGCCGGCCGGCGCAGGGGCACGTCCAGGGGCCAGACCTCGTCGAGGCCGGGATGCCCGGCGAGCAGCGGCATCAGGGGCGTCGGCAGCTGCGCGACGATCCGGGCATCGGGATGCGCCTCGCGTAGTGCGCGCAGTCCCGGCGTCGACATCACGACGTCCCCGAGCCAGTTCGGGCAACGCACGAGGATCCGCCGGGGCGGATCGCCTAGCACGACGGAGCTCACGGAGGCGCCCCGGCCGAGCCGATCGTGCGCCGACCGGAGCGTGCGTGCAACGAGCGGATCGCGGCGCAGACCCTTGCTGGCGTCCACACCCGCATGCAGGCCGGGTCGGCGCAGCCGTGCCGACACGGACTGCAGGGAAGCGGGATCGAGAGACGGCGATGGGGGGATCCCGGCCAGGGCTGATTCTGCACCGGATCCGTCGGACCGAGCAGCTGGACCACGGGCACACCGACCATCGAGGCCGCATGCAGCGGCCCGGAATCGCCCGAGACGAAGACCGACGCTCGCGCGATCAGGGCCAGCAGGTCGTCGAAGGAGCGCGTCTCCGGCGCCGGCTGCGCAGCGCCCTCCGAGCTGCGCACGATCCGCTCGACGAGGCTGCGTTCGTTGCGATTCGCGCCCGAGACCAGCCAGACCTCGAGCCCCTCGTCCGAGAGCCGCCGAGCGGTCTCGCCCCAGGCCTCGACCGGATAGCGTTTGTGGACCGCCCCCCGGCTGCTGCCCGGATGGATCAGCACGAAGCCCTCGTTCTGCTCGCGTCCCGAGACCCGCAGCCGCGCCGCCAGCCGGGCCTGGGCCATGGGGGAGGGAGACAGGACGAGCGTCTCGGGGATCGGGGCGTCGGGGGAGAGCCTGCGCACCAACGCTGCGTTGCGCTCGAAGCGGGAGACCCGCGGATTCCGCAGCCGCACCCGGCGATTGACGAAGAGGAAGGCACCCTCGCGCGCGACCTCCCGCCCGTAGCCGACCCGGATCGGGGCTCCACTCAGGCGGGCGAGCAACCCGCTCTTCAGAATGCCGTGAAAATCGAGGACCAGGTCGAAGCGACGCGCCCGCAAGGTCTGCAGAAAGCCCTGCAGCTGACGCGCGAGGGAGAGACCGTCGCCCGCCCGCAAGGACTCCATCAGATCGCGTCTCGGGAAGACCAGGGACTCGTCGACCAGACCCGACGCTGTGACCACGCCCGCCGCACCGGGCTCCACCAGCCAGCAGAGATGCGCACCCGGATAAAGGGTTCGAAGCCCGCTCACGGCGGGCAGCGTGCGCACGACATCACCGAGCGCCCCGAGCCGGATCACCAGAACGCGATCGGCCTGCGGTGGTCGGGCGAACGAGAGCGGAGGTCGAAGGGGTTGGGCCATGGAATGAGCGACGGGAGCGGGTCGGAGGACGGTCGGAGCGGACGTTGCGGTCGTCGGCGAGACCCGGGCCGAGCTGCTCGCCGCAGGACGATGCGGCCAGTAGGATACGGAGCATGCGAGCCAGGCGCACCCTCTCCTTCTATCTGATGCGCGAAACGCTCGTCCACTGTGGCCTCGCCTTCTTCGCCCTGACCCTCGTGCTGCTCACCCAGAACCTGTTGCGCCGGCTGGATGAGCTGCTCCTGGTCGGCATGACGACAGAGGATCTGCGGGCCGTCCTGGCCTGCGTCCTCCCGGTCGTGGTCTCCTACGCCCTGCCCCTCGCCTTCCTGGTCGGCATCCTGCTCTCCGTACGGCGCCTCGGGAGCGACGGGGAGCTGCTCGGCCTGCGGGCCTCGGGCGTGGGGCCGACCGCGTTCCTGATGCCCCATCTCGTGCTCGGACTCTTCGTCAGCGGTCTCTCCGCCTGGCTGCTGATGTCCGTCGAGCACGACGCCCGCCGTGAGCTCGTCCGGATCTTCAAGACGGTGGCGGCCCGCGGTGCCATCCTCGAGCCCGGGAAATTCAGACCCATCGGGTCGCGCCTCATCTACGTCGAGGACCGCGAGCGGACGGGGCAGCTGCGGGGCGTGATGATCGTCGACCAGGGGCCGGGGGCGCGGCCCTATCGGGTCTTTGCCGATCGGGGTCGATTCGCCTTCGACGAGACCCGCTCCGAGATCCTGCTCGACCTGCGCCACGGCAGCATCCATCTCGAGCCGTCGCCGACCGCGCCGACCCACTACGATCGCATCCGCTTCGAGCGCTTCTCCTACCGCGTGGACGTCGCGCCGCTCCTGGGCGCCGACTACGGTCCGGTCCGGCCGAAGCAGATGAACGTCGAGGAGCTGCGCGCCGTCCTGGCTCGCGCCGATCGGGGCGACCCGCTGCGCGAGCTCGATCAGCGGGAGCCGCTCGCCTACGCGCTCGAGCTCCATCGACGTCGGGCCCTGCCGCTGGCGCCCCTGCTCTTCGCCGGCGTCGGGGTTCCGCTGGCGCTCGCGAGCGAGCATCGACGGGGCAGCCTCGGGCTGCTGATCTGCCTGGTCATCGCGCTCGGCTACTACGCCCTGGGCTCACTCGCGGAGTCGCTGGCGATCGAGGGCCTCGTCGGTGTCGCCCTGGCGAGCTGGATGCCGAACGTCCTGTTCGCGTGTCTCGGGCTGACGTTGGCCCTGCTGGAGCGAAGGCGCATCTCCGCATGATCGGACCCGCGGAGACGCCGTGCGTGCATGGCGAGCGCGGACTCCGGCTGCTCGTCCGTCCGGCCTGGGAGGCGGGGGCGCTGGCGCTCTCCCTCGACCGGCGCGCCGGATGGGAGGCCGCCTTCGCCCATGCCCGCTGCGTGCCCGGCGGTCGCGATTCGCACCGACTGTTGGAATCCTCCGCCTGGCCCCTGACCGTGCGCGTGCGTCCCGCCCGGCACGGCGGCCTGATCGGCGCCTGGCTCGGAGACCGCTACCTCTCGGCCTCCCGTATCCACCGAGAGCTGTTGCGCTGGCTCACCCTGCGCGAACGCGGCGTGGCGCTGCCCGAGCCGGTGCTCAGTCTGAGTCGCCGCGACGGGCTCTTCTGGCGCCAGGCCTTCGCGGCCGTCGACCGGCCGGCGGCAGTCGATGGAGCCACCTGGCTGGATTCCCATGACCACAGCGAACGACCGGCCGAGACCAGACGGTCGCTCGTCGCCGGCGCCGAGGCCCTCGCCCGAACGCTGCGTACCTTCCACGATGCCGGCGCCATCCACGGAGATCTCCAGCTGCGCAACGTGCTCTTCGAGCAGCCCGAAGACTGCGAACGAGGGATGGGAGCCGAGCGCTGGCGCTGCCTGCTGATCGATCTCGATCGTACGCGCCTGCGAACACCGGTCTCGGGCCGAGCGCGGATGAAGGACCTGATGCGACTGGCCCGATCGGCGGAGAAGCTCGGATACGCCGATCGGATCGGGCCGCGGCTTTGCGCCCGCTTCCTCTCGGCCTACTGTGGCCGCGACCGACGTCTGCGTCGGACGATGCTCGCGACGGGCCCCGGCGAGAGGCGGCGACTGCGCCGACACCGCCTGGGCTGGCGCGTGTCCGCCCGACTCCGGCGACTCGTCGCTCTCGACCGCCTGCTGCGGGCCTGATGGTCGGAAGCGCTGCGGTCGATCCCAATCGGCGACTCATCGCCTCGCGCGCGGATCGAGGACGGCAGGCCCGGCCGAAGCGCGGCGGCGCAGGACGAGATTTCGGATCGGCTCGAAGAAGGCTTCCGGCTGCTCGAGCTCCATCTCGATTCCCAGCACCGAGAGCTTCACGTCCTCGACCCAATGCGGCAGGATCTTCAGCGCATCCTTCTCGGTCGTCACCCACTCGCGGGTCTGCAGCCCGAGCCCGCGGAGATCCCGGGCGCGATAGGCGTGATGATCCGGGAAGACGCGCTCGGCCACGATCCGCGCGCCGAGCGACTCGAGCGTCCGGCGCAACGACCCGGGCCGGGCCACCCCCGCGAGCAGTCCCACCGCCCGACCGCGCAAGGACACCAGTGGCTCGCGGACGCGATGATCGAGGGAGGTCAGGAAGCGCGGCCGGCGCCGCGCCTGCAGCACCGGGCGACCGCTCGCCGCGAAGCGGACGACGGCCTCGGGCCAGCGGCCGTCCTCGAGCGGATCCACGACGCAGACGCAGTCCGCAAAGCGCAGCGCTCCGATCGGCTCGCGCAGCGGGCCCCAGGGCAGCACGTGGCCGTTGCCGAAGCCCGCCGTCCCGTCGACGCATAGGAGGTCGAGGTCCCGAGTCAGGCGATGGTGCTGAAAGCCGTCGTCGAGCACCACGATCTCGGCGTCGAAGGTCGCCACCGCATGGTGGGCGACCACCCGGCGATCGCGACCGACCCAGACCGGAACCCCGGGCGCGTGCGCCGCCAGCAAGAGGGACTCATCCCCGGACCGGGCGACATCCGAGTGGATCCGCGCGCCGTCCGAGACCAGCTGGACGGGCTCCCGGCCCGAGCCCCGGTAGCCGCGACTGGCCAGTGCGACCCGGAATCCGCACTCGTGCAGTCCGCACGCGAGGGCGGCAGCGAGAGGCGTCTTGCCGGCGCCGCCCACGGTCAGGCCGCCGACGCTCACGACGACGCAGCCCGGGCGGCCGCCCGCGCGCGCCGCTGCGGCTCGACCGAAGCGCCGGTGCAGCCGAGCGCCCGTACCGTAGAGGCCCGAGAGCAGAACGCGGAGCGGTAGGGTCATTGCCCCCAATGCAGATCCGGACTCCGACCGCGGCCCGGTCCGCCGCTGGGCAGCCGCTGCTCGCGAGCCATTCTTCAAGGAGCTCCTCCGGAGCCTTCGCCCGCCGCTTCGGACAGCAGGCGGGATCCAGAATCACCGGCCGCCCGTCGGATCACGGTCTCGATCATCCGATGGGTGCGCTCCACGCTGCCTCGATGGGCCTCGAGCATCTCGCGCCCGAGCTCGCCGCGCAGTCGACAGCCGTCGGGATCTTCGAACGCGTCGACGACGGCGCGGACCAGCTCCCCGGGCGTCTCGACCCGACGACCGGCTCCGCCGGGCTCGAGGATCTCGACCACCTTGCGCACGTTCTCGATCCGGGGCCCGAAGAGCACCGGACAGCCCGTGTGCACCGGCTCGACCAGGTTATGTCCTCCGACCGGCGCCAACGTGCCCCCGACGAAGGCAATCGACGCCGTCGCGTAGAGCGCGGCGAGCTCACCGAGGGTATCGAGGATCAGGACCTCGCCCGAGGCGAGATGGCGTCCGCCCAGACGACTGCGGCGATGGACCCGTCGCTGACGGGAGTGACACAGACGCTCCAGCTCCTCGGCCCGCTCGATCTGGCGCGGCGCCAGCACCAGCACGCAGCCATGCCCCGCCTTCTCCGCGCCGGCGAGTGCGTCGAGCAGGGCGGCCTCCTCCCCCGCATGCGTGCTGCCCCCGACGACGACCGGCACGTCCGCCAGGGCCCGGATCAGATCGACGGCCAGGGCCGGTCGCTCGCTAGGCGGATCGAGCTTCAGGTCACCGGTGACGCAGACCCGATCGGCGGGAACACCCAACGCGACGAAGCGCTCGGCATCGGTCTCGGTCCGCGTGCCCACGGCGTCGATCCGCCGCAGGGTCGGGGCCATCCAACGACGGAGCTTCCAGTAGCGCGGAAACGAGCGGTCCGAGAGCCGCCCCGACGCCACCACCACCGGCATCCCCCGGCGCTGGGCCGCCGCGATCCAGCCCGGCCAGAGCTCGGTCTCGATCAGTACCGAGAGCGCGGGCCGAGCCCTCGCCAACGCCGACGCCACGCACCAGGGATGATCCAGCGGGGCGAGATTCGAGGGTGTGCCCACGAGTTCGCGACGAAAGATCGCACGCCCGGCGAGGGTGGAGGTCGAGGCGCGCACCCCGTGGCCCGCCTGCTCGAGAGAACGGATCAGCCGGATCGCCGCCTTCGCCTCGCCGACACTGGCGGCATGCACCCAGATGCTGCCCGGGGCGCTCGGCTCGATGCGTCCCAGCCGTTCGCCCAGACCACGACGCAGCCGCGGGCGCAGCACCAGCGCCCCCGCCAGCAGC
>CAYWGW010000017.1:0-4025 GCA_964457385.1 uncultured Spirochaetaceae bacterium | reverse complement strand
AGCAGCGGGGCGAGCGCCACGGCCGAGAGCGCCGCCCGACTATGCCGCGTCCAGCTTCCCAAGCATCACCTCCACGATGGCACTCGTGCGCCGGGCTGCGCCGGGATCGCCCAGAAGTCGCCGCGCACGGGCAAGACCCTCGATCTGCCGCAGCCGCTCCGGCCCTTCGAAGAGTGGCGCAAGTGCGTCCACGATACGATCGGGGCGGGCCTCCGCCTGCAGGAGCTCGGGCACGATCGCCTCCCCCGCAATCAGATTCGGCATCGAGAGCCAGTCCAGGTCGACCGCCCGCCGCGCGATCCAGGCCGTCCAGGGATGCACACGACCGATCACGACCATCGGCGTCTCGCGCAGCATCAGCTCCACCGTGACCGTCCCGGGCTTCGCCAGCGCCACGTCCGCCGCATCCATCACACAGTCCGTCTGCCCACAGACGATCTCCAGTCCCTGTCGCAGGCTCGCGTCCAGCCCCGCCAGCAGTGTCTCTGCCGCCGCCCGTTCGAGGCTCGGGGCGAGCCCGACGATCCCCCGCATCCCGGGGCGACGCGCGCGCAGCCCGGCGAAGGCTTCGATCTGGATCGGGAGGTGCCGGGCGAGCTCGTTGCGGCGGCTGCCTGGCAGAATCGCCAACACCTCGTCCGTCTCGTCGAGGCCGAGGCGCTCGCGGGCCGCGATCCGGCGCGCGCGCGCCGCGACCGGCGCCGTCGACCCCACTCCCAGTCCATCCAGCGCCGGATGCCCGACGTAGTCGACCTCGACGCCCCGCGCGCGGTAGTAGTCGCGCTCGAAGGGCAGGATCACCGCGATCCGATCCACCCGTGCAGCCAGCTTGCGTAGCCGCCCCGATCGCCACGCCCAGATCTGGGGCGCCACGTAATACAGGATCGGAGTCGGTGCCAGGCGTCGGACACGTCGCGCCAGCGGAAGATTGAAGCCTCCCGAGTCGACCAGGACGATCAGATCCGGGCGCTCCAGACGGACGAGATCGACCATCCGACGCCATGCGCTACGCAGGCGGCCCGCGCTCGTCGCCAGCTCGACGAGCCCCCCCACCGCCAGCTCGCGTTGATCGACGACGATCTCGACCCCGGCCTCGGCCATCCGGACCCCGCCCATTCCCAGGAAGCGCGCGTCGGGCCGCCGCTCGCGGATGGCCTCGACCAATCCCGCCGCGTGCGCCTCGCCCGACGCATCACCCGCCGAGACGAGAATCGTCGTCACGACGCGCCTCCCCGGAATCGGAGCCCGCCGCTTCCTGCACCCGCGCCACCAGGCGCAGCGCCGCGAGCCCCACGGCCCCGTCGTTGATCGGCGGCTCGCGACCTCGCACGGCGGCCACGAAATCGCGCCATTGCGCCTCCAACGGATCGGGCCCGAGCGCCGCGGCGTGATTCTCGCGCCCGGCCTCGCCCTCAGCGTCGGAGTCGGTATCGGTATCGGCGCAGAACGCATCGACGGTCCGCGCGATCAGATCCGCCGTCGCCGTCCCCGCCGTGCCTTCGAAGCGCGCCGAGCGACGACGCGAAGAACCCAGCCGACTGGCCCGGAGTCGCGCCCGGACTCCGGATTCGAAATGGAGCTCCACGTCGAGCGCGTCGAGTCGGTCGCCCGTCCACCGCGGAGCGTGAGCCCTCAGCTCGACGACCGCCTCCCCGATCCAGCGTGTGACCCAGTCGAGATCGTGGAGCATCAGATCCTGGACGACGTCGATGTCCAGACCGCGCTCGCCGGCCGGGCTCGTGCGCTCGACCTCGACGCGGTGCAGGCGACCGACCCGCCCAGCGGCGTCGCGCCAGGACTCGTTGTACCACTCGACGTGGCCGACCTGGAGAATCCGTCGATGGTGGTGCGCCAGCGCGACGAGCCTCTCGCCCTCCGCCACGTCGGCCGCCAGCGGCTTCTCGACCAACAGGTCGATGCCCCGCGCGAGCAGGGCTCCCGCAATCTCGGCGTGGGCCTGTGTCGGCACGGCGATGATTCCCACGTCGGGATCGACCCGCTCGAGCAGCTTCCCCCACGTGGCGGCAATTTCGGGAGTGGCGAACCCACCGCCGAGCTCGCGAGCCAGCGAGATCGCCCGGTCCGGATGATGATCCACGATGCCGACCAGACGGGACCCGCAACCGTCCGCGCCCAGGCGGGCGAGCGTCCGAGCGTGAAGACGTCCCATGGGCCCCGCGCCCAGCAGGCAGACCCGAAGCGCCCTCACGCCTCGCCATCCACGGGCGTGAAGCCCCAGATCGCGATGCCCGCGCGATCCGCTGCGGCGACCATCTCCTCACCCTCGATCAGCAGAACCCCTCCGGCCTCGAGGGCGAGGGCACTCGCACGGGCCTCGACGAGGGCCGTGATCGTTTCGGGTCCCGCGACCGGGAGGTCGAAGCGGCGATCCTGATCCGGTCGAGCCGCCTTGATCACGGTGGCCCCGGGCCCACCCAGGCGACCCGCCCGGCGGATCGTCTCGTCGGTGCCCTCGATCGCCTCGAGGGCGAGAACCGCCCCCTGCTTCAGGACCACGCATTGCCCAACGCCTGCCCGCCCGAGGGCACGCAGCACCGGAGAGCCCACGGCGAGATCCTCGAGAGCCCGTGCATCGGGTCTGCTGCGGGTGAGAGGCCCGCTGGGCATACGCAAGGCCTGGAGCACACCGTCCTGGCTGCAGAGCTCGAATCCCCGGACCGCCAGCCAGTCGGCCAGCGCCCGCAGCAAGACCTCGTCGCCGCGATCCCGCAGCCCGCCGATCAACGCGAGCGCCTCCGCATCGGGCTCGACGAGCCCACCGCCGTCGAAGAGAAAGCTCTTCGGTACCTTGCCCGCGAGCAGCAGCCGGACGACGCCCCGCTCCCGAAACGCCCTCGCCAGCGACTCGAGCTGCCCCAGCCGCAACCAGCACAGGACGTCCACCGCCGACTCGAGCCCGGTCTCCGTGAGTCCCTCGAATCCGACGGCCACGACGGGCCGGCCCGCCTGCCGGAGCGCGCGCGCCGCGGCCAGCGGAAGCCGCCCCGCCCCCGCGACCAGGCCCACGGGAGACGACGTGTCCGGCCCGCTCATCGCGAGCGACAGAATCCACGCTCGGTCTTGCGCAGGAAGGACACGAGCCGCTCGACCTCGGGCACGCCTCCGATCTCTTCGTCGACCCGGGCCAGAGCCCGCTCGAGCGGCAAGCGCGACGCGAAGATCAGATGGAAAGCGTGCTTGATGTCGGCGCGGGTCTTCTCGCCGAAGCCTCGTCGCTCGAGGCCGACCGAGTTCAGCCCGACCAACCGCGCCCGGTCCCCGGCGACCATCGCGAAAGGGGGCGCGTCCAGCGACAGCATCGCGCCGCTGGCGGCCATCACGGACTCCCCGACCCGCGCATACTGATGCACGCCCGTATACGCTCCGAGGACCGCGAAGTCCTCCACCTTCACATGCCCCGCGAGCCCGCAGAAGCTGGCGATGATCGTATGCGAGCCGATCTGGGAATCGTGGCCGATATGAGCCCCGTTCATGATGAAGTTGTCGTCACCGATCCGAGTGCAGCCCCCGCCCCGGGTCGTGCCGACGTGAATCGTGACGTGCTCGCGAATCACCGTGCCCGCGCCGATCTCGAGCCGCGTCGTCTCGCCCCGAAAGCCCCGATCCTGGGGCGCTCCGCCCAGGCACGCGAAGGGGTAGACGCGGCTTCCGGCACCGATCCGGGTGCTGCCCATGAGGCTGACGTGGGATCCGATCTCGACCCCCGCCCCGAGCTCGACCTCGCTGCCCACGAAGGCAAGAGCGCCGATCACGACGTCGTCCGCGAGGATCGCGCCCTCTTCCACGCACGCGGTCGGGTGGATCCGGGCCAAGAATCAGGGCTTCCTGTTGAACTTCTCGACGACGAGATCCGTCACGTCCAGAGCCTCACGCGAGTACACGATGCTCGGCGCGTCGAGCCTCATGATGACGGAGAACCCGTTGTCGCGACCGACCTCCTTGATCACCGACTCGAGATTCTCGAGCAGCGGGCCGATCAGGCGTTGCTGATCGACCTTGAACTG
>CAYWGW010000016.1:12367-37793 GCA_964457385.1 uncultured Spirochaetaceae bacterium | reverse complement strand
GGTCTAGCCCCGCTCGTCGTGGCGCACCTCGCTGCTGGTCGCTGGTCGCCGGTCGCCGGTCATGATCCGAATCCGGGAGAGCCCGGCACGAGGGGGAAGAAGATCATGAAGGACAGGAAACGGGCATCGACGCGGGTCCCTGCCGACCTGGCGCTGCTCGCAGCCTCGATCCTGTTGGCGCTGGCGTGCGGAGGGCCGGTGCTCGTCTTTCCGGGCGGAGCTCTCTCCGGTGAGGTCGTCGAGGAGCCGGTCGAGGACTGGTCCTTCGTGAGCGCGACCTTTCTGGACCTGGAGACGCGGCCCGAGGATCCCTACTCCGTCGAGCTGAACTACGTGGTTCGGGACGGGCAGCTCTACATCGATCCCGCCGAGGGGCGTCGCTGGCTCGATCACATCCGGGAGGATCCGCGTGTTCGGGCGCGCTTCCACGGCAAGATCTACCCGCTCCGGGCGGTGCTCGTGGGACGACCGGGTGAACTCGAGGGTTTCGATCCGACCCGCTTCGTCTACCGACTCGATCCGCGATGAGGGATGCGATCGGAGCCGTGACGCAGCGCGTGATGGACGGCTCGAGGGACGGCCCGGTGGAGAGCGTGATGGCGGGCGAGGAGCGCTCGCGGGAAGAGGGCTGTCCGGGAGGTTGTCCGGGAGGAAGGAGCTAGTCGATGCGGTACCTGGTGGCGCTGGTCGTCGCGGCGGTCCTGCTGGTCGCAAGCCTCTGGATCGGGAGCTGGATCTCGACGTCCGTCTCCCAGGGAACCCGCATCGATGAGGAGTTCCTGCGCGGCGCCAGCGTGAATCTCTGCGGATACGAGGTGGATTCGCGCTATTCACTCGCCGGCTACGATCTCGATCAGTACCGGGGCTCTCGTTGCCAGTCGCTCAGCGAGCTGGATCACTGTATCCTTGGCTGCCTCTCGACGGCAGGCACGATCGAGACCGCCGGCGACTGCTACGACGACTGTGTCGCAGAACGCTGAGAGTGAGGTGAGGTGAGGTGAGGTGAGGGGCTCTCTCGCGGGAGGCGACGGGTCATGAGCGCGAGAGAATCATGAGAGAGGAGTCGTAGAGGGTGGCAGCGATCGCACGGGTCCGGGTCTGTTTGCGGGTCTTCGGGGACGGGCTCGAGCCCGAAGAGGTCTCCGCGTTGCTGGGGCACGAGCCGAGTCGCTCGCATCGCAAGGGCGATCCAATGCCCGGTGATCCACGGGGACGCGTGGAGCCGACCGGGGTCTGGATTCTCGATAGCCATCTGTCGGAGAAGGCCGAGATCGAGGAGCACGTCGAGTCGTTGCTCGCGAACGTGAGCAACGACGAGGACGAGTGGTCGAGTCTGACCGACCAGTATTCGGCCTCGATCCTCTGCAGCCTCTTTCTCGACCAATACAACGAGGGCTTCGAAATCTCGCCCCGGCTCTCCCAATCGCTCGCCGAGCGCGGTCTCGTCATCGCCTACGATATCTACAGCGGCGATTTCGACGCCTGAACGATGCAAATGAGGGGCCTGCCGCCGCTCGATCTCGGGCCGCCCGATTCTCCTGTGCACGAGGACCCGACGATGCCGACACCGACCTTCGACGAGCTGAAGACCTGGGCCGAGAGCTACCCGAGACTCTGGAATGCCGGGGACAAGGAAGGGTGGATCGCCAGCTGGCGCAAGGTGGGACCGGGAGAGTTCCGGATGCTGGATCCCGTCGGAACCCCCGAGAAGATGGGCTTCCAGCATTGCTGCATCGACTCCTGGGATCTCTTTCAGCCGAGCGTCCGGTTCCGGATCGTTCCCGGCTCGCTCTTCGTCTGCGCAAACGAGGTCGCCTGGCTGCTCGAGAACCACTTCACCTCCGGCGGCCGTGACCAGGTCGGCCTGAGCATCGAGACCTACCGCTTCGAGAGTAACGGCGACGTCATGATCCGGACCTACTACAAGGTCCCCCGCCGCTCGGACGCGGAGATCGGCGGGCTCTTCCAGACCTACCTGCCCGAGTCCGACGCATCCACAGGCGGCACCCCGCGAATCTGACGGTGCTGCAGGAAAGGCTTTGGCGGCGCTCGATCCGCGAGATCACGGTCCATTCCGCTATTTGAAGACCGATGCGCCGGCGGGGATCCGGATGAAGCGGTCGGAGAGTCTTCGAGTTCCGAGGGCGGCTCCCCCCATTGTCGCTCACGTCTTCACCTGGCTCAATGCGGGGGCTGTGTCTTTCATCACGACCTGCCTCGCTCGGCACGGCTTGATCTGACAGACCGTTAGGGAATCGATTCCTACCTGCGCGGGAACTTCGGCGGGCTCGAAGAGAATGTCCGGCCGGGTGTTCGTCTGGATCGGGTCGGATTGAATCGCAATCCAGGGGTGGCGATCGGCAGAAGAGAGCTATGCTTATGTCTTAGGCGTCCACTTCCATTTGGTGAGAGAACAAACATGAGGAAAGTGCGAGACTGGTCTGCAGTCATCGATCGATTGAACAAGAGTCCGAAAGGCGAGATTCGCGTGAAGATGGGATCTCCGGGCAGCGCTCAGGTGACGCGGTGTCGCCTGCTGGCCGAGTACTCGAATCTCGAAGCGAAGACCAAGGGGGCAATGCTCTACCTGAGTCTTCCGGGCGCGCAATAGCCATCGAGACCGAATCGTGGAGCGCGGCGGGTCGAGCGATCCGCCGCGCCGACGACCGACTCACGCGGCACGGCACCGATCCGGACCGCTCGGCCGGGCTCGAACCCGATTGACTGACACGGCCTGAGCAGCCATTCAGCTCGAGACAGGCTGACCCCTTCCGAATCCGTCGGGACGAATCATCGGCGGAAGTCGCTATCCTACGCTTCCAGATCCCGGCGACCGACGGGTCCGTCGCCGGGAGGCCATGGAGGCCATGGAGGCCAGGAGAAGGGTGGGGCCATGCTGTTTCGCTTCTTGCTGCGTGACTCGATCATCTTCGCCGTTTCCCTCGGGCTCTGGTGGTTGCTCGCGGCTCGGTCGGCCGGCGGAGGGATGGTCGCAGACTTCACCGGTTGGACGACGGGGCTGATGCTCGGCGTATGTGCCTACCTGGCACACGAGTGGAGCCACTACCTGGCGGCCATCGCGATGGGGAGCACGGTCCGGACGGGCGAGAACCTCGCTTCGGGTTTTCTCTTCAGCTTCGACGCCGAGGCCAATACCCTCGCGAGCTTCGTCGTGATGTCCCTGGCGGGCTTCGTGGCGACGGCCGCCGTGGTCTTCGCCTACTACACGTTCCTACCCGACGCCTACCTCGCCTCACGGGTCGCGCGAGGCGGCGCTCTCTTCCTGGCCTTCCTGGGCATCGTGCTCGAACTCCCCCTGCTGCTGGCGGGGTTGGTCACGCGCTCCGTGCCCAGACAGGTTGCGGTCTGAGACGGATGACCACGAGATATCCTGGCGGGCGCCGGCAATCGATCCGGGAGCAGGGACGGGGTCGGCGCGGACTGCGGGTGGTCCGGGCGTCGATCGCCGGTCTGGTCTCCCCGTTGCTCGCCTGCGCCACGACGACCGGAGACACGCAGGAGCCGGCGTTGCCGACGAGTCGCTCCGAGCTGGCTCGGCAGCTCATCGAGGCGGGCATCGTGCGGGTTCCGGTCGAGGGAATCGTGGACGGGTTCCGGCGACTGGCGCTCGATCGGGCGCGGGCGAACATCGAAGCGTTGGAGGCGCAGCTCGAATCGATCGATCCGGTTCGGCGAGAAGTCGTGAGGCAGCGCCTGGAGGAGATGCCGACCCGTTTCGAGGCGGATCTCGAGCGATTCCTGGACTCCATCGACTTCCAGGATCTGACGCTCGATCTCTACGGGCCGCGCTACGCGGAACGCTTCGAGGTCGAGGAGCTACAGGCCATCCTGCGCTTCTACCGCAGCCCGGCGGGTCAGGCCTTTGCTCGCGAGAACGCCCTGATCAGTCGCTCCGCAACCTCCGAGCTCGCTGCGAGAATGGAGCCCACACTCGCCGGTTTCATGCGACAATGGTTCGACGAGCAGCTCCAGGATCTTCGTCTGGGAGCGGAGCCGAACGCCGGGCGATCCGGTGACGCGACCCGGGTTCCGGCGGGAGTTCCGGCAGGACGAGAGTGAGCTCTGGCGGCGGCAGGCGACGGGAGCCGGGAGAGATCGAAATGCGAATCGAATGGCTGGCAATCGGGCTCGGACTGATGCTGTTCGCAGACGGTGCGGCCGCCCGTGGCGACGAAGTGGCGGATCGCTGGGAGCGAACGGATCGGATCGTCATCGACGACGCGCCGCGGACGCTCTATGTCGAGCAAGAGCGCACGCCGGGTCGCCCGGCCTTCAAGATCGAGACGCGATTCGCGGCGCCCCCCGCCCTGGCGGCAGCCGTCCTGATGGAGGGGATGCTCAGCGACGACGACCTGCCGAAGGGGCAACGACGCGAGATCCTCGAGCACGACGAGCACGCGGCGCTCGTCTACACCTTCGTCGACCTGCCTCTCATGCTCTCGGATCGTGAGCTCGCTCTCCGGATCATGCATTCCGAGGACCCCGACAGCGGCGTCCATCGCGTGGATTGGGCGGAGGCGAACGACGCACTGCCGCCCGATGAACGAGGTGTCGTGCGCTTGTCGGGTGCGACGGGCTACTGGGAGTTCCGTCCCGATGAAGACGGCGGAACGCGGGCCATCCACATGACCCAGACGGAGCTGGGCGGCTCGATTCCGGACGCCATCGGGTATCGTCTGATGAAGGCGCAGGCCCTCGACTCCGTCGAACGCCTGCGCGGCCGCATTCGCGAGCGTGAGCGGGCCGAGCTGGCCGGCTCGGCCACGATCGTGGAGCCCGTCCGGCAGGGTCGGGCCGGCGATCGCGCACGACCGTGATACGCTGACCGCTGGTGATCCCCGTTCGGAGCGCATGTCATCGTGATCTACACCCTCGCGGCCTACTCGATCACCCTGGGCGTCCTCGCCGTCTACGGCGTGCTGATGCAGCATCGTCGACGCATGATCGAGGGGACGGCCGAGGGGACGGCCGAGGGGACGGCCGAGTCGGTGGTCTCGAGGAGCGGGTCCGGATTGGCGTCGGATCCGATCCGGGGCTTCAATCTGGGCGCGATGCTGCTCGCCCCCCTCTGGATGATGGCGCATGGGATGCGAATCGGGGGCATCCTGCTTCTTGCCGTCTGGGTGGCACTGTGGCCGCTCTCTCAACAGCAGGCCTGGATCGCGATCCTGTTCGTGGGAGCCATTCCGCTGGCGGCCGGGGCGGCGCTGGGATTCGTCGGCAATCGGATCGCCGCCGAGCACCGCGGCCTTGATCGGGTGGAAGCGCTCTCGGTCAGCCAGCTGCCCTGGGCGCTGGCGGGCATCGCGCTGCACGTCTTCGTGCTGCCGTGGGTGGTGCTGCTCTTCCTGGGCCGCTAGGCCGTGCCCGTCCCCGCGCGAGGCGTCGCGTCGCCGCGGGGCTGCTCGGCGAGACGGTCCGGCCACACGGGGCCAGGTGACGTCCCGGTCGGGCTCTCAGCCGACGTCGACGAAGCGGGCGACGGCTTCGAGCACGCGGTCGTGGAGCGGGCCGTTGGTCGCGATGATGCCGCTGTTGGATTCGAGGGTCCGTCCGTGGCCGAAGTCCAGGGGCGCGCCGCGCACGTCGCTGACCCGACCGCCCGCCTCTTCGACCACGATCGAGCCCGCCGCATGATCCCAGATCTTCTCGCGGTAGTCCTTGCGCGTGGGTAGCCGCAGGTAGATCTGAGCCTCGCCCTGGGCCACGATCGCGTACTTGGCCTGGCTGTCGACGCGCACCGGCTCAGCGGTGATCTCGAGGGCGGCCGCGATCTGTGCACTCTGATCCTGATCGCTGTGGCCGGACTCGACGGACTCGCAGAAGCGGGCGTCTGCGCTGAGCTCGATCGGGCTGACCCGGATCGGTGTCGCTCCGGCTGCTTCCGACCCGGCCAGCGGCCGCGTCTGGGCGCCCTGGCCCCGGATCGCGCTCAGTAGGCAGCCGAGCTTTCCATCCGGGCCGGGGAGGTTCGGGCATCCGAGGACGCCGAGCACGACGCGGCCGTTCTCGATCAGTCCGAGGGCGATCGCGTACTGCTCACCGCGCAGGAAGCCCTTCGTGCCGTCGATCGGGTCGAGCGTCCAGTATCGTTCCTGGGAGCCGTCCGGCGTGACGCCTCCGACATCGATCCAGTCGAGTGCCTGATCGGGGCTGATCCCGGTGCCGCGTACCTGGCGGACATGCCGGACCACCTGGTCTCGGGTCGCTTCGTTTCCCGACTCCCGCAGTGCCGCGGCGTTTTCCTCCCCGACCACCGCCTGGATTCCGGAGCGGTCCAGCAGCGAAGAGCAGACCAGCGCCTGGGAGGCGAAGTCGGCCACCGTCACGGGGCTGCGGTCCTTTTTTTCGAGGGTGGCGGCGGTGACCAGGCTCTTCTGGACGCTTTGGCAGACGCTGGCGGCGTCGCGGACGGCAGCGACGGCTGCGCGCAGCTCGGAGGCAAGGTCGACTTTCGGCACGGTTTCCTCTCAATCGGTCTGCCGGCGAGGGGCAGGGCGGCGCGACCATAGCGAAGCGCCAACGACCTGCGAGCCGGACCGATGGTGCGGGGTTGCCGTCGCGATCCCGCGCCCGTCGGTCTCTGCGCGCCGTAGTCTGGAGGCGGCCAGGGGTGCGCCGATCGGGAAGAAGACTTCCTTCCCTGGGGAGGACGCGTCCCAGGCGCGTCCTCCGCGCCTCGCAGAAAGCCGGCAGGCGGGTTGTCAGGGATGCGGAGACACTCGAGGTTCCTGCGACGCCGCGTTGGCGATCGGGACGACGCGGCCGGGAAGAGGTCACGGCTCGGTCCTTGCAATCTCGAATTCCATCCGCACGGAGGGGGAGCGGGGCGAGTCCGAACGGTCGGGCTCGGTGAGGTTTCCCGATGGATCTGCGCCTCGGCACGTTCAACGTCTGGGGGCTCCCCGAGCCCTTCACTGAAGATCGTTCCGCGCGCATGGACGCCATTGCCGCCCGCCTGTTGGATCTCGATCTCGACGTGCTGCTGATCCAGGAGGCGTGGACCGACGAGGTCCGGGACCGGCTGCGCGAGGGCGCCCTACGCGCGGGCTTCGAGGTGGCGGAGGCGGCGGAGGCGCCGGGCGGCGGGTTGATGACGCTGGCCCGGATGCCGATCCGTGCGAGCCGCTTCGAACGATTCTGGTTCCGGGGTGACCCTGAACGCCTGACGAAGGGCGAGTTCCTGGGTGGCAAGGGCTTCCAGACGCTGACACTCGATCGGGGTGGCGATACCCCGCTCGTCGTCGTCAACACCCATCTGGTCGCCAGCTACCGCGATGCGCGCCCGCAGCTGAACAGCGCGGTGCGGGCGGCGCAGCTGCTCCAACTCGTGGAAGCGATGGAACGGATCGACGGAATCGCGATCGTCGGCGGAGACTTCAACTGCACGCCGGCGGATCCCGAGTATCGCATCTTCACACGACTGAGTGGCGCGGTGGAAGTGGAGGGCGAAGTTCCCGGGCATCCGACGATCTCGAGGACGAACTACTACAAGAGACACCGGGACCATCCAGACAAACGAATCGACTACCTCTTCGTCCGATCCGGAAGGGACGAACGCTGGGCTGCGACTGAGCATGGTCTGCTCTTCCACGAGCCGGTGCGGCTGGGCGGGCGGTCGCGCCCTCTGTCCGACCATTTCGGATTCCGCTCGACCCTGCGACTGTCCGCTCCGAGCGTGCCGGCGGCTCTCTCCGCGTCGAAGGACGCATCGGCGGATCCGCAGACGCTCGAGCTCGCGGGCCGCCTGCTCGATCTGGGTGTGGCGGAGGCGGATCGCCGGGAGCAGGCTCATCTCACCCAGGCGGGCGCCTGGGTGCTCGGCGCCGCGCTGGCCGCGGCCGTGCGCCGCCATCCCCGAATCGATCGCCGGCGATTCCTGCGCGGCATCGCCGGCGCCACCGCGACGATCTCTCTGGCTCCCGCCCTCGGATTCACGACCCTCGCACGGATCGATTCGGACCAGAAGCGCGAGGCCTTCGACGAGGCCCGGCAGGTCCTGGCCGAGCTCCAGGCTTCCTCCGCTCGATCCGTCTGAGCCGCCCGCCGACCCTACGAGGTCGAACCGCCGAACGGGTGGTATTTTGTCTCCCGAAAGTGGGGGGCATGAGTCGAGTCGACCCGGGGTGGCAGAAAGATCCGTGCGTTTGGCTCGTCGTGGGCGAGAAGCGCGGGGACAACGCCCAGATCCGCAACCTCGCCCGCGCGGTTGGTTGGGCCTTCGAGGAGAAACGGATTCTCGTGAAGCCCGCCTGGAGCGAGGCCAAGCCGCGGGTGCGCCCCGCCCTCGATCACATCGATCAGGGGCGCTCCGATCGACTCGAGCCGCCCTGGCCGGACCTCGTCATCACCGCCGGCCGACGGCTCTCCCGGGTCGGCCTCTGGATCAAGCGGGCATCGGGCGGGCATACGAAGCTCGTCATGATCGGCAAGCCGAGGCGCATGCTCGACGCGGTCGATCTGATCGTGATTGCGGCGCACGTCGCGCTGCCCGAGCGGTCGAACGTCGTGCGCCACGACCTGCCCCTGATGCATGTCGATCCCAAGATCCTGGAGCGTGCGGCGGCGCATTGGAGCGATCGGCTGGCCCATCGACCTCGGCCCAGGACTGCGCTCTTCGTGGGTGGGAGGACGGGGGGGCTGCGCTTCGATCGAGACCGCGCTCGCGACCTCCTCCAGACGACGCTTCGAGCCGTACGCGCAAACGACGGCTCACTCTACGTGGTGACGAGTCGGCGTACTCCGCCCGAGGTGGTCGAGATGTGGCGCCGGGAGCTGCCTGAGGACGTCGGACTCTACGTCTACGATCCCGGGTCAGGCCCAGACGAGAACCCCTACCATGCCTTGCTCGCGACGGCAGATCATTTCGTGGTGACGACGGACAGCCTGTCGATGATGGTCGAGGTCGCGCGCATGGGCCGCCCCCTCTCGCTCTATCCGCTCGAGAGTGAGGGCAGTCCCGTCGAGCATCTGCTGGAGAGGTTGGGCGTCATGCGCCCCCTGTCGGTGAAGAGCGATCCGCTTCCGGCGGGCGGCCTGTGGGCGCGGATGATGTACCGGCTGGGGCATCCGATCCATACCCGGGATCTCTCGGCCATTCCGAGACGACTCGTCGCCCTCGGGCTTGCCGTCTGGCTCGGCGACCCCCCGCCCCCGCCGCGACCCCATGCCGACGACGAACTCGACCGGATCGCCGCGCGAGTTCGCGCTCTGGTGCGTCATGATGGCCACGCTGCGAAGCCGGGAGCGAGTCTATGATAGATTCGGCGCGGGTGTTGCGCGGCGGGCAGGATTGGCTGCCGCGATCGGGAGCTCGCGAAGGAGCTCGCGAAAGAAGAGGGAGGCTCGGCCCATGGTCGGCGAGACGACGGTCATGAGAGCGACGGCCGCGGGGACGGGCGCGAGAGAGCCGGACAGCTCGAGACCGACGGTCTTCATCCACACCAACGATCGTCAGATGCTGGGCGCGCTCGTGTCGCAGTATTCGATGAAGCGAAACGCCGCCGACCCCGAGGCCTTCGACGTTCTTCTGATCGTGCGGAACGATTTCCCCTGGTTCGACGAGTACGAGGGTCGCGAGTATCTCCGGGATGGCGCGAGCCGGGTCTGGAGGAACGACGATCTCCAGTCCTTCACGCCCCTCCGGTTCATGCCCCCGGAGCTGATGGGCTACTCGGGGCGCGCAGTGGTGACGGACCCCGACGTCTTTGCGGTCGGGGACGTGATGGAGCTGCTCGATCGGGACATGCAGGGCAAGGCGATCGTCTGTCGACCGCGATCCGGAGCGAAGCGGCTCGAGGGCGTGCTCGCGACCAGCGTGATGCTGCTCGACTGCGCGAAGCTCTCGCATTGGCGCGTTCGGGAGCAGTTCGATCGGCTCTTCGAAGGCACGCTCGACTACTCGGACTGGATCGGTCTGAAGACCGAGGATCGGAGCACGATCGGCCTCTTCGAGAACGAATGGAACGATTTCGATCGGCTCACCGAGAAGACCCGTCTGCTCCACAACACGAAACGGCGGACCCAGCCCTGGAAGGCGGGGCTTCCCGCCGACTACATCCCGGCGGAGAAGTACCGGATCTTTCCGCCGATCCGCTGGGTGCTGCGCGCCCGCCGCAAGCTCTTCGGCGACTACGCCTTCGTCCCGGACTACAAGCCGCATCCCGATCCGCGTCAGGAGCAGCTCTTCTTCGGTCTGCTGCGGGAGTGCATCGACCAGGGAATCGTGAGCGAGGCCTTCCTTCGCGAGGAGATGGCGCGCAATCACGTGAGGCACGACGCCTTCGAGGTCCTCGATCGCACGCCGCGTCTCTAGCCCGGCGAACCGCGGCCCGCCTTCCGTCCGGGGCTCTCAGGATCGGTTGATGCCGGTCCGAAGCCTGCGGGATCGGGAGCCCGAGTTCGGCTCCGAGACGGATGCTCGGTGGACCGGAGGCGAAGTCTCTTCCGTGATTCCCGATTCCCGCGGCTCGATCAGGGCCCGGACGCGGGAGACCGCACGATCCATGTCCTCGAGCGGCGGCGGGTCGCTGCGGGGATGCCCATCTCCCAGCCATACGGCCCGCTGACTCTCGACCAGCAGCTTCTGGACGATCCGGATGTCCCGTGTGAGACGCTGCGGCCCGAGTCGCATGGTGAGGCGGTAGACGTGGGCCTTCAGATGCCAGCGGCTCAGCTCGAGTCCGGGCGATTCGTCCTCCGCGTCGAGCCCGTCGAGCCACGGGTTCTCCTTCATCGAGGTTCGACCCTCGCCCGTGTCGTAGAGGTAGACCGGGCGCCCCGTGGCGCAGGCCTCGGTCATCATCGAGACGCTGTCGGCCGTGACGATCACGCGATCCGCGAGCCCGAGAAACGCGAAGAAGGGGTTGTCCGGATCGTTCTTCTTCCAACGGTAGAGGATGCTTGGAGACTCGATGTTCCCGAAGAGGGCCTCGATCGTCTCATCGAGGGTGCGCGCGCTGGTGGTCACGAGCAACGATCCCCCGAGTTCCCGCGCGAGCCCATCCGCCTTCCGGGCCAGACGTTCGCCCGAGGCTCGATCGAAGGGGTAGGGACCGGAGTTGCCTCCGGCGAGCAGCGCGATCCGTGGTCTCGGCAGGCTCGCAACCCGTTCCCGCCAGGCGTCGGCCGCGTCGGCCAGGCGCTCGGGAGTGATGCGGTGGAGCGGCGTCTCGTTGTGGACGACGTTGGGCACGTCGGGAAGCCGGTACTGTGGCGTCGTCACCACCAGATCCCAGGTGTCGATCGCCGCCCAGGGGCGACCGACGTGCACCAACCGAACGGGTCGTCCGGGCCGATCGGCCCGCGCGCGCTTGCGGATGTAGCGCGCGATCGGCTCGTTCTTCCGGCCCGCGGAGATCACGACGTCCGGCCACGGCGGCTCGAGGGCGCTCGAGGCTTCGCGGACGACGCCCAGGAGATTCGAGCAGAAGGGCAGATTGACGAGCTTCTCGTAGCGCTGATAGACGAAATGCTTCTCTTCGATCCGCCAGCCGAGCGCCTCGCCGAGTCCGAGCACCTGGGAGTTGTCACCCGCGCGATCACCCATCAGGAGCCAGACGAGCGGCCGCTCCTGCTGTGTGTCCGGTTGCATGTGCGGTCGATCGGCCAGGCCTGTTCCCGCCAATGGCTCCCCCAGGATATGGACTCTACCGCCGTAGGACTCCATCAATCTACCGCTTCTGGAGGATTTCGGGCACTCGATTCGACTGCGGGACAGCGCGCCTAGCCGGCGCGGCTCAGATGTCGCCGTAGTCGAATTCCCATTCCGAGGGCGGCGATACCAAAGAGGAGTGACGGCCCCCAGCCGGCGAGCCAGGGGCTGAGGCTTCCGCCATGACCCAGCGAGACGGCGAAGCTGGTCGCGAAGGCGTGGCTGACGGCGATGATCGCGCTGGCCACCAGAGTATGGACGGGGCGCGGGAAAGGGGGACCCGTCGCCGCGAAGAAGAGCGCGATCAACGGCAGCAGCAGGCAGGCGAGCGGGGCGGCGATCTTCATCTGGAGATCGGTCCGGTAGGCGGTCTGAAGCACCGGCTCGAGGTCCGGTCTCGAGAGCTGCTGTCGGAGATCCTCCGGCGTGAGATGGGAGGTATCCAGTTCGGCGGAGATCTCCTCCTCGAACTCGACCAGGCGATCCGGATCGAAGGTCCGGACGAGGTCGCCCTCGGCGAGTTCGACGCGGCGCGGGGCTTCGAGCAGCCAGAGCCCCCGTCCGAGGCGGCTCGCCCAGTCGGCATCGGTCCGCCGCTCCGGAAGTCCGTCTCCTCCGAGGTCGTAGAGCGTGACGCTGTTCGCCTGCCCCTGGAGCAGATCGAGCCGCTCCATCTCGTGGATTCGGGATCCGACTCGATACCAGACGCGCTCGCGGACCTCCTCCGAAGGATCCTTCCGATTCTTGATTTCCGTCTGCTTCAGGTGGGTCGCCCGCTCGCTCGAGCGGGGAACGATCTCGTTGGCGAGAACGTGGTAGGCGGGGACCGCGAGCGTGCACAACAACCAGACCGGTGCCAGCACGCGGAATACCGGAATGCCGCAGGCGCGCATGCCGAGCAGCTCGCCGTTGGCCGCCAACAGGCTGATCGTGAGCGCCACGGCGATCAGGAGCGCCATCGGCACGACCCGCGCGGCGAGGATCGGGAGCCGGGCGGCGTAGTAGCGGCCGATCTCGGCGGCGGAGGAGCCGTATCGATTGAACCACTTGAGATTGTCGAAGACGTCGATGATCAGGTAGGCGAAGAGCAGTCCGACGACGCAGAAGACGACCATCCGGATGAACTGGGCGCCCACGTAGCGCGGCAGGGCCCAGCGCTTCATGTGCAGCCCTCGACGGACGAGTCCGACACGCTCGATCCAGCGTGTGACATCGAGGCCCGAACCACGATCGGAGTCCGAGCTCTGGCGTCCGGCCCGGAAGATCAACACCAGTGCGACCACGGTCAGCACACCGTTCGGCATCCACGAGACGAGTCCGATGGGCATGCTCTCGTTGCGCAGGATCCCCTCGGCGAGCTGATGAAGGGCATAGTAGGCAACGACTCCCACGAGACCCATCACCACGCCGCCCGAACGAGAGAGGTCTCGACGTCCGAGGGCGAGCCCCATGGCGAGCAGGCCGAATGGCAGCGTCGCGAAGCCGAGCGCGAATCGGCCGTGGAGCTCCATCCGGGGCCAGCGGTTCGGTGCCTCGCTCTCCCGGATCTGCTCGAGCAGGTCGCCGAGCGACACCGTCGAGAGCTCCGAGACCGGGAGCTCGTCCTCGACCCGGACTGCGGGAAGCGCCGTCTCCATGCGTTCGAAGCGAAGCAGCGAAGCCCGACTCGGCGCGTTCGAGAGCATCAACCCGTCCTCGAGCACGATCGTCCGGGAATCGCTCTCCTCGCCCGTGATCAGGCCGCGCTGGGAGAAGACGGTCTCCCGCAGGCTCGGCATGAACAGGAGCACACCGCCGAGGCGCGTGCCCTCGTCTTCGACTTTGCGTGCCTCGATCCGCCAGTCGCCGAGGTGGGTGGCGATCCCCGGCTGGATCGCGAGTCCCGGCTTCGCGGTCGCGAACTCGATCATGCGATCGCGTACCGCCCGTTGGGCGGCGGGCGAAGCGAAAACGGACATCCAGACCGAGATCGCGGTCGCCGCCAGGGCGAAGTAGAGGCCGGGGCGGGCAAGCTGTCTCGGTGAGAAACCGCTGGCCTCGAGCGCGACGAGCTCCCGATCGGCGGAGAGCCGGCCGAGGCCGACCAGTGCGCCCAGCAGGACGGCGAAGGGCAGGGTGCGCGCCAGCGTCGGGACGAGCTGGAGCAGCGCGAGCTGGGCGACGTCCTCGGGCCCGAGCCCGCGGTTGACGATGAGATCCGCGTAGGCGAGCAGATCCGTGAGCAACACGACCAACCCGAAGGCCAGGGTCGCGAGGACCGAAGGCAGCACCATCTCCGCGATCAGATAGCGGTCGAGCCGGGCGCTCGGGCGGGGCCGTGCGGGCCGATCGAGAGTGGTCAGGACGGTCAAGAGCCGAATCCCCCCGCACGAGTCTCGCCTTCGCCGGGCTTCGTAGCCAGCGGTCCGGATCAGCGAATCGGCGGCGGACGTGGAGTCGGGGGGCGCGGCGAGGGATGCAGGGCGAGGGAGGCACGGCGGTTGAGGTCGCTGTGATACGGTTTGGGCGCAGCGCGGGGCCGCGCCAGCCCAAGGGGAGTGCTTCCCCGGGGCGGTCCCTTCATGAGGACCGCCAGTCCATGAGGATCGCCTGTCTCGCCTGGGGCTCGCTCGTGTGGGATCCCCGAACCCTGCCTCTCGCCGGTCCCTTCCGGCTCGATGGACCCCCGCTCCCGGTCGAGTTCTCGCGGGTTTCCCTCGACGGGCGCGTGACCCTGGTGCTGGATGGAAGCGCGCCCGCCTCGCCCACCTACTGCGGTCCACTGGCGGTCGCCGATCTCGACGAGGCCGTGGAGGCGCTCGCCGAGCGGGAGCGGATCGTGCCGGCCGAGCGTGGGCGCTTCGTCGGGGCGCTCGTCCGCGGCGGCGGGCGGCAGCATGCGAGCGATTGGATCGACGCGATCGAAGGGAGCGCCGGGCGGGGCGAGACCGACTCCGAGCTCGTCTCGGCGATCGCGAGCTGGCTCGAGCCCCGACCGCTGGATGCCGTCCTCTGGACAGCCTTGCCGTCGCGGGGGCCGGCGGGCGAGGCGATGCGTCCAGGATTGGATCGGCTCCTCGCCCATCTCGAGACTCTCGAGGGAGAGGCGCGGATGCGGGCCGAGGAGTATGTTCGGCGAGCCCCCCGTCTGGTTCGGACTCCCCATCGAGCGCGCTTCGAGGCGCACCTGGGCTGGTGGCCCCGGGAATGACCCGGCCCATGGACCGACTGAGCCCCCTGGACCGGGTGGAGGCCTCGATGTCTGAGGATCGAGCCGGGGCGCCCTGCTGGCAGTTCGTGACGCCGATGCTCCCCGTCGTGGACGTGCGTCGGGCGCAGGCCTACTACCGTGACGTCTTCGGTTTCCGGATCGCATGGATCTGGCGGGAGGAGGTCGGAGCAGTCTACAACGAACGGACCGAGATCTTCCTCGTTCGCGCGGAGGCGCCGATCACGCCGTCGTGCAGCTTCGTGCGGGTCGAGGATGCGGACGCCGTGCTCGCCGTCTATCGCGAACGGGGCGCCCGGATCGTGGAGGAGATCGCCTCTCATCCCTGGGGCATGAGGGAGTTCACCGTCGAAGACGAGCACGGACATCGTTTTCGGATCGGGCACAGCCACGGCACCGTCGTTTCGTCCGCGATCGACGAGCCCGGTCCCGATGGCGTCCACCTCGGCCGCGGGCGTCGGGAAACGGATCCCGGCGAGCGGGGTTGACCGCGGCCCGGCGAGCAGGTAGGGAAAAGGCCGCTGCGTCGGCAGGAGAAGACCGAGCCATGGCCCATCGAGCCGATTCCCCGCCCCTGCGCGGCGACGAGGACAAGGACCCGGAGGAGGCGTCGACCCGCAATCGGATCCTCGACGTTTCGGAGGAGCTCTTTGCCCGAAAGGGACTCGCGGGCACAGCCGTCCGCGACATCGCCCGGGAGGCGGGCCTCACGGCCCCGAGCCTCTACAACCACTTCGACGGGAAGCAGGCGCTCTACGAGGCCGTGATCGCGCGCGGCGTGCAGCCCCTCTTCGACATCCTGATCGACATCGGGGGCGAGGAGCACGACGATGCCCGCACCGGGGCCACCCTCGACGCCATCATGGACCATCTCGCCGATCACCCGAATCTGGCGAAGCTGATTCAGCTAGAGGCGCTGACGGGCGGTCCCAGTCTCTCCCAGGCCGTGCATGGCTGGCTGCGGCCGATCGTGTCGCGCGGACTGGCGGCGATGGAGGAGGGGCCGGCGGACTCGGCCTGGAGCGAGGAGGAGAGGCCGCTGGCGGTGGCCGCCTGGATCCACGTGATCCTGGGACATTTCGCAATGGCGCCGCTGCTCCAGGAACTCTTCGACTTTGATCCGCTGGCACCCGACCAGATCGAGCGGCAGAAGCGATTCCTCCGGCGCTTTGCCCAGCTGATGGTGGCGGGCGACCGGTCGCGGCCGTCGGACCAGGGATCTTGAAGGACGCGATCGCCACGGTGGAGATCTTCGCGCGACCATCATCGTCACCGTCATCGTCATCGGGAGCCGGCGCCGGATCGCGGGGAGCCGGGCTTCGTCCCGAGGCGGAGGCGCGCTCCGAGAGGGCGCGACGGCTCACCCTCGTGATCTCGAAACCCGAACGGGATCGGGAGGGTCAGCGATGGCTCTGCCGGCTCGCCCTGGCCGATCTCCACCGACCCGTGACGATCTCGGCGCCCGACAGCGTTCTCGTGCTTGATCGCGCCCTGGCCCAGGCCCGCGGGTGGCTGGCGGAGCTCGAGTCGAGCGGGCTGGCGCTGTGGCGGGATCGGGAGGGGACGGTGCCCTTCGCTCTGGAGTGATCGTTTCCGCCCGGGCTTGCAGGATGCGTTATGGTCCGGGAAGGATGGAGACGCCGATGATCGATTCGCTGTTCACGCTCTACTGCGAGCCGTGCGAGACTGCGGGCCTGCCGAGCCGCCTCTGGGTCCGCGCCGAGATCGAGGCCGCCTCGACCAGGGGGCCCGATACGTACCACTACCTCGAATGCCTCAATTGTGGCTTCCGCTTCAAGAGCTTCATGGAAGACCACATGGAGGCGGTGGACGACGAGGAGTGGAGCCGGTTCGTGGGCGAGCCGCTCGGCGACTCGGCCGACTTCACGCCCTCCATCGGCTGAACAGCCCGGTCGGGGTTCCCGAATGCCTGTCGAGCGCTCGCTGCCGGCGGATCATCGGGCCGATCTCCGAACCGCGATCGAGAACCTCTACTACGTCTACGCAGAGCGGATCGATGCGGGCGACTTCGCGGCGGTCGCCGAGCTCTTTGGACGGGCGCGTCTGATCGGACCCGACGGTGCACCGATCGCGACGGGCCGGGAGGAGGTCCAGCGGCTCTACGAGCGCTCGACCCGTTGCTACGAGGACGGAACGCCGAAGACCCAGCACGTGACGACGAACGTGATCCTCGAGCTCGACGACGATGGGCGAGGGGTCTCGAGCCGGGCTCGCTTCACGGTCTTCCAGGCGCTTCCCGACTTTCCGCTCCAGCCGATCATCACGGGTCATTATCGGGATCGCTTCGCCTGGGATCAGGCATCGGGCTGGCATTTCACGGAGCGCACCATCCGGCCCGTTCTGCTCGGCGATCTCTCACGTCATCTGCTGCATGCGATCGACGTACCGTAGACGGTTGGGGGAGCGGCGCGGCGAGCTCTTCGACCCACAGGCGATTGCGCGCCATTGGCCGCGGCGGGTCGCCGCGTCGGAGCCCCTCGCGGCGGCCCTGATGGATCACCATCGCAGCGGCCGCCCGCGGCGCGTGAAGGCCTGGCGTGCCGACGGGGTGGGCTTCGAGATCGACACCAGGGAGTACTTCACGCTCGAGGGCACGCTGGCGTCGCTCGACCGGCTCGCGATCGAGCACTGCCGCGGTCGCGTGCTGGACGTGGGTGCGGGGGCGGGTCGGCACGCCCTGGCCCTTCAGGCCCTTGGCCTGGAGGTCGTCGCCATCGACGTGAGCCCCATCTGCACCGAATTGTGTCGGGAGCGCGGCGTCGCGCAGGCCTGGACCCTCGACGTCATGACCCTCGACGGTCCCGAGCCACTCGGACGCTTCGACACGATCCTGTTCGGGATGCAGACGATCGGCCTGGCCGGCGGCATCCGCCCGCTCGGTCGTCTGCTCTCGCGGCTGCGCGCCTGTCTCGCGCCGCGCGGTCGGATCCTCGTGGATTCGAGCGCGCTTCGGGAGCCCTGGGAGGGGGATCACGACGACGACTCGCCCGAGCGCGGAGAGATCGTGCTGTCGACCCGCTACCGCGGCTGGCGCGGGGCTCCGTTTCCCTGGCTCTATCTCGGCGAGGAGGAGCTGCGCGAGGTCGCCGGCGCGGCGGGCTTCGCGACGGACGTGCTGGGACGGGTCGAGAGCGGCGAGTACCTGGCGGTGCTCGAATCGGTACTCGAAGGGGCGCGGCCGTGACCCGCTTTCTGCTGGGCGATTGGATCGCAGATCCTGCCCGCATCCCCTTTGCACTGGAGTATCCGGAACCGGCGATGCACTACGCTGGGCTGGGTTGCGTCTGCGGTGGACGGGTCTTCAGGCTGCACGGCTGGCCGCGGAGCGTGGTCGGTCGTGGCGGCTACCTCTGGCGCAGCCTGGTCCGGGTCTGGCGCGAGGCCCGGCTGCCGATGACCGGAGAGGAGCCGGGGCAGTCGCCCTTCCTGCTGCCGATCTTTCTCGACTGCGAGCATTGTGATCGGAGCGCGCCGCTCTTCGACGAGCCGGGATTGCCGGATCGGATCGAGTCGGAGGCGCGCTCGCAGCCGCGCGAATCCTACCGGTGTCGCGCCTGCCGCCGGGGCAGGGTGACCCTCGCGGTCGGCTGGACCGCGCTGCCGGACGAGCTCCTCGAGCGGGACGATCCGGCTGGTCCCGGCCCGTCGCGGAGCTCCGACGGGCTGGAAGGATCGGACGGGTCGAACGAGTCGGTCGCTCCGGAGAGCGGATTGCCGGAGACGGAGCTGCCAGCGATCGCTATGGCGGGCCGGGCCTTCGAGCTCCTGGCGCGATGTCAGGCCTGTCATCGACAGGTCCACCTCGTGAGCGGCGATGCGCGCGCGAGTCTGCAGGACGCTCGGCTCGATCTGCTCTATGGCCGACGTTAGGATGGCAGGTGTTAGGTGAATCCGACGAAGGGGGGCCGACGATGACGCGCGGGCATGGTCGGGCGGCTCGGCGTCGGATGCGGTGGAGGGTCGGTGTGCTCATCCTCGCACTGCTGTGCGGAGCCTGGGCAGGTCTGGGCTGCTCGGATCCCGATCGCCGGATCCTGGCCCGGCTCGACGAGTCGGATCAGGCACGGTTCCGTCGTGGCCGACGGGTCGCGACGCCCTGCTGGACCTGTCACGACCTGGCCGGCCGCGTGCGGAAGGTCGGACCCTCGCTGCAGGGGATCTACGGCCGTCGATCGGGCCAGGCGCCGGACTACCACGCCTCGGACGCGCTTCGGGCCGCGAGCCTCGTCTGGGACGATCGATCCCTGGCTGCCTTCCTGCGGAGCCCGGCCGACTTCGTGCCGGGCACGACGATGGTCTCGCCAGGGGTGCAGGACCCCCAGTCCCTGGCGGATCTGCTCTTCTACCTTCGGCGTGTGACGGAGCCCGGCGCGCGGGACTGAGCCCGACGGGGCGTGGCCGATCGGGAACCTGCCCTACACTGCTTTCCTTTGTCTTCCGACGAGATCGATGGGGCGCCGGACCGTTCGAGTGCCCGAGTGCCCGAGTGCCTGGGAGCGCGCCCGCCTTGACCCTCGAGACCGATCCGAAGCTCACCTTCTCTCTAGCCCTGCTGGCCGGCGTGGTGGCGCAGTCGCTCGCGCGCCATCTGCATTTGCCGGGCATCGTGGTGTTGTTGATCGCGGGGGTCTCGCTCGGGCCCGACGGGCTCGGTTGGGTGCAGCCGCGGGAGCTCGGGGACGGACTCTTCACCATCGTCGACTTCGCGGTGGCGGTGATTCTCTTCGAGGGCGGCCTGAATCTCGAGATGTCGCGTCTGCGACGCCAGGGGCTGGCGATCCGGCGTCTGATCACGCTCGGCGCAGTCGTCACGCTGGTCGGTGGGGCCCTGGCGGCACATCTCTGGATCGGTTTCGGTCTGATGGAGTCGCTGCTCTTCGGCGCGCTCGTGGTCGTCACGGGCCCGACGGTGATCGGCCCGCTGATCTCGGAGCTGAGGCTGAAGCGACGGGTCTCGACGGTGCTCGAGGCCGAGGGCGTTCTGATCGATCCGATCGGGGCGATCCTGGCGGTGGTGATCCTCGAGCTCGCGCTCTCGGGTGATCCGGGATCGCTGCTGCTCGCACAGAGCGGCGCGGGGCTGGCGCGGGTGGGGTCGGGGGCGGTGCTCGGGGTCGTTGCGGGGTTCGCGCTCGCCCGGGCGCTCCGGATCTCGCGGCTGCTGCCCGAGGGCCTGCAGAACGTCTTCGTGCTGTCCTCGGTGCTCCTTCTCTATGCCGGCGCGGAGAGCGTGCTCTCGCATAGCGGCGTGCTGGCGGTGACCGTGGCGGGAGTGGTGGTCGGCAATACGCGATCGCCGGTCGAGCGCGATCTGCGCGAGTTCAAGGATCAGCTGACGGTGATGTTGATCGGGCTGCTCTTCGTGATGCTGGCGGCGGACGTGCGTTTCGAGCAGGTCCGGGCCCTGGGCTGGGCGGGACTCGGCGTCGTCGCGACCCTGGTACTCGTCGTGCGGCCGCTCGGGGTCTGGCTCTGCACGCTGGGTTCCGATCTCGAACGTGGCGATCGGCTCTTCATCGCCTGGGTCGCACCACGAGGCATCGTCGCCGCCGCCATCGCGTCGCTGGTCGCGGCCGACCTCGAGCGCGCGGAGATTCCGGGCGGCACGGAGCTGCGGGCGCTCGTCTTCCTCACCATCAGCCTCACCGTCGCGCTGGCGGGTCTCACGGCGGGGCCGATCGGGAATCTGCTCGACGTTCGACTGCGACGTCGGGATACGGTGGCGATCCTGGGCGCCCAGACCCTCGGGCTGGCACTCGGGGAGGAGCTGCGCAGCGGCGGCGTGCCCGTCGTCTTCGTCGACTCGAATCCCGGAGGCATTCGGCGTGCCGAGGAGGCCGGGTTCCCGGCGGTCTATGGCAACGCCCTCCAGGAGAGCGTGATGGAGCGGGCGCGCATCGGCTTCGTGAAGACCGTCGTGGCGTTGACGCCCAACACGACGCTGAATGGTGTCTTTGCCGCCCGTGCCCGCGAGCTCTTTGGCGTCCCGACGGGTCTCGTCGCGACGTCGGAGACCGGGGGACTCGTGTCGGACCAGATTGGGCGGGGCGAGACGGAGATCGTCTTCGAAGGAGCCCATGACGTCGATCGATGGGACGTCCGCGGGCGCCGTCAGGACGTCGATGTCGAGCATTTCGTCTACGAGCCTCCGGATCCGAAGGAAGCCCCGGAAGCGAATGACAAGGAGAAGAGAGGTTCGGTGCCGGCCTCCAGCGGCCTGAACGAGGACTCCGTGATCCTCGCCGTCGAGCGTGACGGCACGACGAGTCCAATGAGCTCGAGCTGGCGGTTCAAGCCCGGAGACCGGATCGCCGTCGCGATCCACGTGCCCGAACGGGAGGACGCCCGGCGTGCGCTCGCCGCCAAGGGCTGGCGTCTCGAAGAGGGGCGTGAGGGGGAGTCACAGGTCGAGGGAGCGTCGCAGGGCCCCGAGGCGCGGGTTGAAGCTGGGGCGGAAGGCTCGGGAGCGCTCCAGCATGGCTGAATCGTCGCCTCTGCGGTCGTCGTCTGCCCGATCGCTCGTCCGCGATCCGGAGCTGGTCGTGGCCGGCGTCTACGAGCGCGAGGTGGCCGCCTCCCTCGAGCGGGTCTGGGAGAACGTTTTCGATTGGGCCCATCTGCCCTGGCTGCATTCCGAGGCCTTCGCCTCGATCGAGAAGCGGGCGGCGGGGCCCTGGGGTTGGCATGCCCGGGTCGGCTTCCACGCCGGTGGCGAGGCCGAGATCGAGCTGGTGGTCGATCCCGAAGGCCTTCGTTATGTAGTGCGCACGCTCTCGGGAGCGGGCGCGCCCGGTGAGGTCTGGACCGCACTCGAGCCGCGCGACGGCGAACGGACGGGGATCCGCGTCGAGTTCTGCGTGCCGCCCGCGCCCGCGGCGAAGCTCGACCGTATCGGTCAGGAATCGATCGCGCTCTACCGCAGGCTCTGGGCGCAGGACGAGGAAATGATGCAGCAGCGGACGCGGGTGCTGCGCGAACGCGAGGCTGCGCAGGCCCGCTTCTGCGACCGGGAAGAGCTGCATCTCGGCCCCTGGGAAGACCTGCGACCCCGGCTGCCCCTCGTCGTCGATCTCGCCGGACATCGCTATCGCCTGATCGAAGTCGATGGGTCGCTCGTCGTGCACTCCGCCGTCTGTCCCCATCTGCTTGGCCCGCTCGACGACGCGGCGGTCGAGTCCGGCGTCGTTGCGTGTCCCTGGCACGGCTATCGGTTCGACGTGCTAAGCGGTTGCAGCGCAGACGGGCGGGGACTCCGGCTTCGCGCCGCACCGCGGGTCGAGATCGACCCCGAGAGAGGCGACGTCCGGCTGGTCGTCGAGGGCGCCTCCACCCGAGCGGGCGCGGGAACGGAAGCCTGAACGGACGTCCGAAGGAGCACCCGAGCGGGTGCGGCTCCGACTCGTGCAGGACTCTCGTGCAAGACCCTAATGGGGCGTATACTTCCGCAGCTTCCGTTGCAGGCTCTGACGATGCAGGCCGAGACGGCGGGCGGCCTGAGAGATGTTGCCTTCGCACTCGGCCAGCACGAACTCGATGTACTCGCGTTCGTGTCGATAAAGGCTCTGGAACTCGTCGGGGATCGACAGCTCGGTGTCGACTTCGTCACCGTCGAGCAGGGCGCGCTCGACCTGGTCGGCATCCGCCGGCTTCATCAGGTAGCCCACGGCGCCGAGCTTCGTCGCCTTGACCGCGGTCGCGATGCTGCCGTAGCCCGTCAGCACGACGACGCGGGCATCCGGCGATCGGCCGAGGATTGATTGGATCGCGTCCAGGCCCGAGTCGGCGCCGATGCGCAGATCGACGACGGCGAACTGGACGTCCGTTGCGTCCATCTGCCCCAGCGAGGCGAGATCGCGCGCGCGCTCGACGCGATAGCCGCGATCCCGGAACTCGGAGGCGAGGGTCTCGGCGAAGCGATCGTTGTCTTCGACGATCAGGAGGGAGCGTTCCTCCTCGTCGAGGGATCTCGAGTCCGGGGGCGTCGGAAGGTCAGCCATTCTGGGATCTCCATTCGGGTGCATCGATCGCTGCGACGCCAATGTCCTGCGTCTCCGCCGTGGTGACCGTCGGGACCAGGGGCAGCGAGATGCGTGCGCGCGCTCCGCCAAACTCGCGATCTTCCAACGTGAGATCGGCGCCGATGGCCTCTGCGAGCGAGTAGACATAATAGAGCCCGAGGCCGATGCCTTCGGGCTTGGTCGTGACGAAGGGCTCGCCGAGATGGCGTCGCACGACCTCGGGCCAGCCCGAGCCGCGATCCTGGACGGCGAGCTCGACGCGCGCTCCGCTGCGCGTGACGACGAACTCGATCTCGCCCGCCCGACCTCCCGACTCGATCGAGTTGTCCACGAGGTTGATCAGCGCCTGGGAAAAGGCGATGGTCGGCAGCAGCACGCGCTTCGGGCCGCGACCGTCGGCGAGGAAGCGGATTGTCGCCTCTTCGTAGACGGTGCAGACGCTGTCCACGACCTGTCGCACGAGGGCGTCGAGGTCGACGATCTCGAGGGCGAGACGGTCGGGCTGGAGCTGGGAGCCGGCCATGTGACGAATGATATCGCCGCAGCGTTCCAACTCCTCGACCGCTGTGCGCAGATCCTCATCGTCGCGCAGGTCGCGGCGGCGGCCGAGTCGGGCGAGTCGCAGCTGGGCCGTATTGAGGGGCGTGGCGAACTCGTGCGAGAGGCCGGCGGCGAGGGCGCCCACCGCACGCAGGCGATCGATCCGGGTCCGGCGTTCCTGGGCCTCGCCGAACCAGCTCCTCAAGCTGTCGAGGGTGCTCGAGAGCCAGGCCGTCAAGATCCAGAAGACGAGCACGACGACGATCTGGGCCGGGAATAGGATGTTGGCCGGCACCAGCGCGCCGGCGAGTCCGGGTGGGATCTGGCTGTTCATCTGGATCAACATGAGCACCCCGATCAACAGGCCGAAGAAGACCAGGCCGAGCCGGCCCTCGAGCAGCAGGGCACCGAGCACCGAGTGAACGAGCAAAATCGGCACCATCGGATTCCAGGCACCACCGGTCAGGATCAGCAATGCCGCCAGCGCGACGATGTCGGCGCCGAGCTGGATGAGCAGGTGCACCGGGCTGCCGCGGGTGCCGCGCTGGAGGCCGATCCAAGTGCCGACATTCAGGACGGCGAGGGTGGCGACGACCGCGGCGAAGAGCGGCAGCTTGGGGGGCTCGAGGAGCTGGTACTCGAGCGCGGGAAAGATCGAGAGGATCTGGGCGGAGATGGCGACCCAGCGCAGGCGCACCACCCAGGCGAGCTTGGCGGTGGATTGCTCGGGATCGGCGGTGATGGGGGGATCGAAGAAGGATCGGACGGTGTCGAACATCGGCTTCTCCGGCTCGAATCCTAGCAGGCCGCGCCGCGCGACCGGGTGCCGTGCGGACCCGGGAGGGCCTGCTTGCGGCGGGTCGGTGTGCGATCCTCGGGCGCTCGAAGGACTCGGGTCATTCGAGAGACGAGAGAGCGCGGGGAAGCATGATCGGGAAGCGGGATGGGGAAGCGTGATGAAGGGAGATGATGATCTGATGGAATCGAGGCTCCGACGGAGGACTTGGGCCGGCCCGGAGTCGAGATCCCGGCCGCAGAATCGGCGCCCGCAAAGTCGCTTCGCTCCAGTGATTACCGCGGCCTCCCTGCTCGGGCTTCTGGGCCTGCCCGGGGTCGCGATCGCCCACGGCCCCACGATCGAGATCTCGCATTCCGAGATGAAGCCCGCGCTGCTGAACCTGTTTGCCGGGACGACGGTCCATTTCAGCAATACGGTCGAGATGCCGGGTGGACACGTCGTGGTCGATGCGGAGGGTCG
The DNA here is from genome assembly GCA_964457385.1 of uncultured Spirochaetaceae bacterium. Lineage (GTDB taxonomy): Bacteria > Myxococcota_A > UBA9160 > UBA9160 > UBA4427 > UBA4427. Next base: position 13,074 of record CAYWGW010000016.1, on the reverse strand, counting down.
GATCGAGAGTCCGGCGCTGGAGCATCCTGGGGACGATTGGCACTACACTTTCGAGGAAGAAGGGGTCTACGAACTCTTCGTCCGGCAGCATCCCGAGTCGAAGGCCCGGATCGTGGTCGTGCCGGCGCGAGCTACTCCCGGCCCGTGAAGGCGGCGAAGAGGTCGCTCGCCTCCCCGAAGCAGCGATCGGGATCGAGCAGCAGGTCGTAGGTCATGGGAGTCTGGGCGGGCTTCTTGGGCTTCGGTTCGGCCAACTCCTCCCCGAATTGTTCGATGCGACGGTAGAGGGCGTCCCAGAGCTCCTGGGGATCGTCGAGATCGATCTCGATCGTGAGCTTGGCCATTGGACCTCCTGCCTCCGGGTCAGTGCCCGGATCTCGACCCGGGGTAGAAAATGAGTTGATAAACCCACATTTCAATCAGACCGGCTCGGTGCATGCTCGTACGATTGTCAGGCAGGGTACGGGTTTTACGGCACGGAGCAAGCGATGATGCAATTTCGTGATCCTGCCTGTGAATCGAGATGGCTCGAATGCCCCTGGCCTCGATCCGTGGATTGACCGACTGCTTTGGCGGGCGGTATTCTGACGATCCATCAGGACCGATGGAACAGGGGCGGCTGTCGGAGTCCGATATGGTTGGCGACGACGTGCGCGATGCAGACGAGGGGAGCGGCTCGGGGGGTTCGTCCGGGTCCGCTGGGGAGG
>CAYWGW010000016.1:8775-12267 GCA_964457385.1 uncultured Spirochaetaceae bacterium | reverse complement strand
CAACGCAAGAGGCAACGCAATACGTGGATCAGAGTGGCCGGCCGCTCGGACCCCGGGCGTTGCAGACCCGCCAGCGCATTCTCGAGACCACCGTCGAGCTGCTCGAGGAAAAGGCGATGCGAGACCTCCGGGTGATCGACATCGCCCGTCGGATCGGGACCTCGCCGGCCACCTTCTATCAGTACTTCAAGGATGTGGAGGACGTCGTTCTCCACCTGGCGACTGAGGCCTCGGAGCAGACGCCCCGGATCGTCGAGCTGATCGCGGGAGACTGGCGCGGCCGGGAGGGGCACGAGCGTGCGCGGCGCCTCGCGGATCTCGTGATCCAGCATTGGGAGCGCTATGCGCCGATCCTGAGGGTTCGCAACAACGCGTCGGACGAAGGGGATGACCGCTTCCGCCGGGTCCGACTGCGGGCCATGATGCCCATCGTCTACGCCTTCGAGGACGCGATCCGGCGGGCCCACGACGAGGCGGAGAAAGCGGAGCAGGCGGAAAAGACTGAGCAGGCGGAAGAGGCGGATCGCTCCGCCGAGACGACTCCGGCCGAGCAGGAACGAGAATGGCGAGGGGGCCGGGTCGATCCGACGGCGGGCGCGACGGCCCTCACCTCGCTGCTCGAGCGGGTGGCCATGTACCACGCGGCGATCAAGCAGCTCGGCGGCTCCCGGGAAGACCTGGTAGAGACGGCGGCCACGATGATCCAGGCCACTCTCACCTCGCGTCGCTGAGGATCGATTCGTCGACCGAGACCGGAATCCATGCGCGCAGCTCGTCGAGGTACTGGCGCAGGGCATCGTCCCCGCGCCGACGCTCGAGATCCTGGCGCACCAGGGCTCGCACCTCCTCGAGCGGCGGTGTGACGGGCGGCTCGCGGTCGACGAGCTGCACGAGATGGAAGCCCGTCTCGCTCTCCACGGGATCGCTCCACTCGCCGACTTCGAGGGACTCGATCGTCGCGAGAAGCCGGGGACCCAGGTAGTCCCGTATCTTGCTCGCCGGGAGCAGGACGTCCGGCAAGGGTGAGACCTGGGGGTCGGCGAGTGCGCGGCGGACGTATTCGAGCGGCTCGTCCCGGGCGAGTCGTGCTGCGGCGCGCCGGGCCCGCTCGCGCGCCGCGGTGCGGGGCTCGTCCGCTCCGCTGGAGCGGGGGCGGGAGTCAGCGCCGGAGCCGGAGCCGGAGCCGAGGGGCCGATCCGACCGGCTCGAGAAGAAGAGGCTTCGGGCGTGCAGCCGTCCGGGACGCGTGAAGAAGTCCCGGTTCGTCTCGAAGTGGGCTTCGACGGCCCGAGCATCGGGCTCTTCGGCCTCCGCTCCGGAGACGATCGAGTCGATCAGGGCTGAGGTGAGCTCGCCTCGGATGCGACGGTCGACCGCGGCCAGACCCAGGTCGAGGGCGCGCTGGACCAACAGCTCCTCGTCGATCATCCGCTCGAGCACCCGCCGGCGCATTGCCACGTCGAGCGGGCCGCGCAGATCCTGCTCCACGCCCGCCAGCACGCGCTCGTAGTCGACCCTGCGAATGACGCGCTCCCCAACCCGCGCCACCGCCCCCGCCGGCAGATCCGACTCGTCCCCCGGCGCCTCGAGCAGGCCCAAGGCAGCCAGGCCCAGTCCGAGCGCCGCCCCTGCCAGCAGCAGCCAGACCGGTCGGGGGGCGGGCCGCTCCGTTTCGTCGGGAATACGGGCTCCATCGAGCGACTCGGCTCGGTCGGGTACATCAGAAGGGACCGGAATCAGAAGAGCACTCCTCGCGCGAGTCGTCCGAGCATAACCCAGTCGACGGTCGGCCCGGCGCTGCCTCCCCCAAGGCGGCGAATGGCGGCGCGGCTGGACCCGCTGGACCGGCTGGCAAGGCTTGCCCGGCGCCCTTCGGGCTCATGCTGTTCGCGCGCCGGGGCAACCGGAAGTAGATTCTCCCCGAACAGCGGATTCGAGGAAAGCGCGATGCATCTGAACCTGGGAACCATTCTGCAGGCCAACGCCCATGAACGTCCCGAGGCCCCGGTGCTGCGGGCCGGTGATCTCGAGCTGAGCTACGGCGAGCTCGATCGGGCCGTCCGGGGAATCGCGACCAGCCTGCGCGAGCGGGGCGTCCAGCCGGGCGATCGCGTCGCGCTGCTGGTCCCGAACGTGCCCGAGTTCACGATGGCCTACTTCGGCATCCTCTACGCGGGTGCTTCGGTCGTTCCTATCAACGTTCTCGCCGCGGGTCCCGAGGTGGCCTACTTCCTCGAGGATTCGGGCGCGCGCCTGCTGATCGCGCATCCGCTCTTCGAGCAGCCTGCCCGGGCGGGGGCCGCTGCGGCGGGCGTGCCGGTCGTCCTGGCCGTGGCGGAGGGCGGGGACGATACGGTCGGCGGCATGGCGGGGGCGGAGCCGATCGAGGTGGTGCACCCGACCTCGCCCCAGGACACGGCGGTCGTGCTCTACACGTCGGGGACGACGGGCAAGCCGAAGGGCGCCGAGCTCAGCCACTCCAGTCTGCTCATGAATTGCACCGTCGTCGTGCCGGCGCTGGTGCCGTCCACGGATGACGCGCATGACGCGCTGGCGACGCTTCCGCTGTTCCATACCTTCGGCCAGACCGTGATCCAGAACGGCATGATCGCGATGGGGGGGAGCTTCACGCTGCTGCCACGGTTCACGCCGGCCGAGGCCTTCGAGCTGGTCGAGCGCGATCGGCTCACGATCTTCGCCGGCGTTCCGACGATGTACTTCGCCATGCTCCACCATCGCGGCGATCGGGCCCACGACATCTCGAGTCTGCGCGTCTGCCTGACCGGAGGCGCGCCGATGCCGGTCGAGGTGATGACGGCCTTCGAGGAGAAGTTCAACGTCGAGATCCTCGAGGGCTACGGCCTGTCCGAGACGTCGCCGGTGGCGAGCTTCAACGTGATCGGGAAGCCGCGCAAGGCGGGCTCGATTGGCTACCCGGTCTGGGGCGTCGAGCTCTGCATCCGGAACGACGCGGACGAGCCGTTGTCCGATGGGGAGCACGGCGAGATCTGCGTCCGGGGACACAACGTCATGAAGGGCTACCTGGGGCGCCCCGACGCGACCAAGGAGGCCCTTCGCGGCGGCTGGTTCCATACGGGCGACATCGGCTATCGGGACGAGGACGGCTGCTACTGGATCGTCGATCGCAAGAAGGACATGATCCTGCGCGGTGGCTTCAATGTCTATCCGCGCGAGGTCGAGGAGGTCCTCTACGAGCACGAAGCCGTCGCCGAGGCGGCCGTGATCGGCGTGCCCCACGAGAGTCATGGCGAGGAGGTGAAGGCCGTCGTCGCCCTGGTGCCCGGTGCGAGCGCGACGCCGGACGAGCTCCGGGAGTTCTGCAAGGAGCGCCTCGCGGCCTACAAGTACCCCCGGCTGGTCGAGATCATCGACGAGCTGCCCAAGGGCCCCAGCGGCAAGATCCTGAAGCGCGAGCTGCGCGACGGTTAGGACCGACCGTGGCTCTCGCTCGGATCATGCTGGCACGTTTCG
>CAYWGW010000016.1:7477-8675 GCA_964457385.1 uncultured Spirochaetaceae bacterium | reverse complement strand
ATGTCAAGCATCATGACGCCATCAGCACATCCCCCGACCGATAGGCCACCACCGGAGCCACTCCGTCTCCCCGGGCTCGACCCCGTGCGCACACAGTTGCCGCCAGGAGATGTGGCGAACGCTTTGGTGGGACCAGCTCGACCCGGCGCCGCGCACACAGTTGCCGCGTACCGGGTGGGGACCAGCACGTACAGCAATTACTCGTGCTCGACTCCGCGCACACAGTTGCCGCTCCCCGGCCGTGACTCGAGATCCACCCTTCCACCCTCGGCCCGGATCCGCCCGGCCGCTGCGACGGAGACCGGAAGGCGGCGCAGTCGTGCGGATCGGCGTCGGCCCGGACTGGATCGGCCGTGGGGCTCGGCACGTGGCGTCGTACGGGAAGACACCGTCTCGGAAGAAAAAGGCTGACTGGTCGGGCGACGCAACGGTTCTGGGGAGGAGCCCGGTCGGAGCAGCGATCAACGTCCGAGTCGTTTGCATGGTCAAAGGCTCGATTTAGGTGGTGCGTTGAGGACCATGATAGGAGAATAAAAAGCGAAAGTCAACCGCTCCGCGTCCTCGCAGTTTCTGGCACACGGCCCCTTTCGATGTCCCCGAGTTCCTGGGACTCGACCTTTTCGCTCTTTCTTCGTTTTTCGTGACCGATTCCGTCACACGCGGCTCTCATTCTTCCGACATCGGGCCCGCTCAACCCCCTGGAACCCAGAGCGCCAGGCCCAGAATCGGAGGATCTCGAGATGATGCGAAGCGAGCGAACGACCGACCGATCCACGAGCCAGTCGCCCAGTCGCCGCCGCGGCCTCGCCAGTGCGCGGGACCGTCGACGTCTGCGGGAGCGCCACGCGGCGGAGCGGGCCCGGGTGGAGCGGGCGCTCGCGACGGCGCCGCTGCCGAGCGAGCCGGATCCGGCGCCGGTCCGGGCGCGCGCCCGGAGGCGACCGGCTCGTCGGGTGGCTCGCTGGGAGCGGGCGTATCCGGCTCGAGCGGATTCGGCCCCGCGGCCTTCCCTGCGATGTGGCGTCTGTGCGGGCTCGGACGTGGTCGTCGACGAGGTGATGCACGACGGGCTGCTGCGTTTGGCGCTATGTCGTCGCTGTGCCCATCGCTGGACGCAGCGGCCCTCCGGCGCGGTAAGCGGGGGCGGCTGCGCGGGTGACGCAGGTGATGCGGGCAGCTACGCGGGTGATGCCCGCCA
>CAYWGW010000016.1:0-7377 GCA_964457385.1 uncultured Spirochaetaceae bacterium | reverse complement strand
GGAGGTCGGATCGCAGGGATGGGGCGGGCGCGTCGTTGCGGATCACGACCTGCTTCCCGATCTCCCGTTCTGATCTCCGCCAGGTCTACCCCAGCTCTCCAACCCGACCCGGAAGAGGATCTTCGGCGGTCGCGTGATACGTTCGTGCGATGCGGATGCTCCTCTACACGGGCAAGGGCGGGGTCGGGAAGACGACCACGGCGGCGGCGACCGCAGCCCTGGCGGCCCGACGGGGGCATCGCTGTCTGGTGGTCTCCGCGGACGCTGCCCACAGCCTGGGCGACGTGCTCTGCGAGCGGCTGGGTCCCGAGCCCCGGGCGCTCGCGCCGGGGCTCGACGCTCTCGAGATCGATGCACGGCATGTGGTCGAGGCGCATTGGGGGCGCGTGCGCGCCTGGCTGGTCGACCTGCTGCGGCATCAGGGCATCGAGGAGATCGTGGCCGACGAGCTCGCGATGCTGCCCGGCGCCGAGGAGCTGGCGACGCTCGTCTGTGTCGAGTCGTGGGCGGCCAGTGGTCGTTACGACCTGATCGTCGTCGACTGTGCACCAACGGGCAGCACCCTGCGGCTGGTGACGCTGCCCGAGATGGCCCACTCGGGGCTGCGTTGGCTACTGCGACTGCAGCGGGCTGCGGCCCATGTGGTGGAGCCGATCGCCCGGGGTCTGATCGGCATGCCGCTGCCGGACGCCGGCGTCTTCGCCGAGGCGGACCGGCTCTTCTACGAGACGCTTCATCGACTGCGGGCGCGCCTGCTCTCGAACGGCACCAGCGTCAGGCTGGTCGTGACGCCCGAGACGATGGTGATCGACGAGGCCCGCCGGGCGCTGACGGATCTCTGTCTCTTCCAGCTCGCCAGCGACGCGGTGGTGATGAACCGTGTCTATCCGGAGGAGGCCTGCCGGGAGCCCTTCTTCCACGAGTGGGGCCGCGCCCAGGTCGAGCGTCAGCGCGAGGTCGAGGAGAGCTTCGCGCCGATGGCCTGCCTGACGGCGCCTCTGCAGGCCGACGAGGTCCGCGGGGTGGAGGCCCTCGCTGACCATGGCGAGCGGGTCTTCGGGAAGCTCGATCCCGCAGCGCGGCTGGGTGAGCCCCTGCGGCTGCGCTTCGAACGGAATGGCGAGGGGGCGCGGGTCAGGCTGCCCCTGCCCGGGCTGTCCCGGGCGGAACTCGAGGTGGCGCGAATCGAGGACGAACTCGTGGTGGGGGTTGCCGGTCGCCGCCGGCGGATCGTGCTGCCGGCGGGCTTCGCGAAGCTCGAGGTCGAGCGGGTGGCCTATCACGAGGGCGAGCTGGTCGTCGGCTTCGGGCTCGCGGACGCGGGTTCGAGCGACGTGGGTTCGAGGGACGCTGTTTCGAGGGACGTGGGTTGAGAGTACTGCTGCATACGGGGAAGGGCGGCGTCGGCAAGACGACCCTGGCCCTCGCGACGGCGCTCGGCGCGGCCCGACATGGCCATCGGGTCTGCGTGCTCTCGACCGATCCCGCCCACAGCCTCGGGGATGCGCTCGGGCAGCCGGTCGGGCCGTATCCGAAGCGCGTGGCGCCGGGCGTCCATGCCCGCGAGATCCGGGCGCAGGTCGAGCTCGACCGGGCCTGGCAGAGCGTGCAGGCCTGGCTGCGGGAGCTGCTGCGCGAGGAGGCGGACGCGCTGGTGGCGGAGGAGCTGCTCGCGTTCCCCGGCATCGAGGAGCTGGTGGCCCTGCGGGCCGTGCGCGAGGTCGAGGCGACCGGGGACTTCGACGTCTGCATCGTCGACTGCGCACCGACGGGCTCGACGATGCGGATGCTCCGCTTCCCCGACGCGCTGCGCATCTTCATGCAGCATTTCTTCGAGCTCGAGCGCCGGGGGGCGCGGCTGCTGCGACCCCTCATGCGGGGCTTCGAGGCGGGCCGGCTGATTCCACGGGAGGAGTTCTTCGACGCCTTCGAGCGGCTCTACTGCGAGATCGACGACGTACGACAGATCCTGCTCGACGGCGAGCGGACCAGTGCCCGGTTGGTCCTGAATCCGAGCCGGGTGGTGATCGACGAGACGCGACGCTCTTTTGCGTATCTCTCGCTCTACGGCATCGCGACGGATACCGTGCTCGTCAACCGCATCATGCCCGACTCGATCGAGGGGGGCTATTTCAGCCGTTGGCGCGAGCGCGAACGGGAGGCCCTGGAGCTGATCGAGGAGGGCTTTCCGGTGCCCATCCGACGCGTCTCGCTGCGGCCGAGGGAGGTGATCGGGACGGCGGCGCTCGAGGCCCTCGCTCTCGATCTCTTCGGCGACGACGACCCGGCCGCGCGCTTCGCCGAGGGCCGTCCGATCCGGCTGCATCGCGCCGCCGGCCGTACCCGCCTCGAGATCTCGCTGCCGGGCGTCTCGAAGGAGGAGGTCGACGTGACGGCGAAGGGCTCGGATCTGCATCTGCGGGTGCGCGATGGGCGGCGCGTCATCAGCCTGCCGGAGTCGACGGTGGGCAGGACGATCGAGCGGGTGCGGCTGCGTGGGGGCGTGCTGGAGATCGTGTTTGGCGAGTGAGGATCGGCGGGGCGATTCCGGGACCGGGACCGAGGCCGGAGCCGAGGCCGGAGCCGGGAGTGGCACCGGGGGCGCTGCCGAGCCGAGCCTGCGGGCCCATCCCCGGGTTCATTGGCAGCGTCCGGATCGCGCGCGGGTCCCGGCGCGACGGATCGTCAGCCTGGTGCCGAGCCTGAGCGAGGCGCTCGTGGCGCTCGGGCTCGGGGATCGCCTGGTCGGCGTGACCGAGTATTGTGTCGAGCCGCCCGGAGCCTTCGACGGGCTGCCGCGGCTCGGCGGGACGAAGGATGCCGACGTGGCGGCGATCGCCGCCTGTGAGCCCGACCTCGTGATCGCGAACCAGGAGGAGAACACGGCGCGGGTCGTGCGCCAGCTGGCCGAGCTCGGGATCGACGTCTGGGTCAGCTATCCGCGAACGGTGCGTGAGGGCGTGCATCTCCTCGCGGAGCTGGCCGAGCTCGGGGCGGACGAGGCCGCCCGGGCCCGGGTCGTCGAGCCGGCACGGGCGGCGCTGGCCGAGGCCGAGGCCCGGCGGCGGTCGAGGGTCGGTTCAGCGGGCGAGCCGCGGGTCTTCTGTCCGATCTGGCGCGATCCCTGGATGACGGTCGGGCGCGATACCTACATCCACGACTTGATCGAGCTCTGCGGCGGACACAACGTCTTCGCGGGCGACGGCGACGGCAATCGCGACGGCACTGGCCCTGGCGACGGCGACGGAGACGGCGAAAGCAAAAGCGGCAGGCGCTACCCGATCGTCACGCTGGAGGCGGTCGTCGCGGCGCAGCCCGGGGTGATTCTGCTGCCAGACGAGCCCTATGCCTTCGGTCCCGGAGACGCCGAGGAGCTTCGACAGCTCGAGATCCCGGCCGCTCGAGCGGGGCGCATCGTGCCGATCGACGGCTCGCTGGTGTCGTGGTACGGTCCGCGTATCGCTCAAGCAATCCAGGTACTTGCAAGGATTTTTGCGACGCCGTGAGGGGCTGGGTCCAGCTGGGTTCGGGCCGGGATGGGGAATTCGTCGACGCGCTGGGCTCGCCGATCGGCAACTCCGGGGCAGATCTTCCATCAAGCCCGAACGTTTCTTGCCCGAAGAGGATGTCACTCATGCGCATTTCGCCTGCAGCTCGTGCGGGGCGAGGCGCAGGAGCCGGGAGGCTTCGACTGCAGCGGATCCGTCGATTCGCGGAGCTCGAAGGCAGGGAGGTGCGGAGCGACATGTCGAATCAGTCGCGTACTCAGCCTGGAGACGGCGTGCCCGTGCGGCCGCCGTTTCGAGGTCGGGGGGCCGGACGCGGGATCGGGATCCCGTGGATCGCGCTCGCCTGTTTCTGTTTGGTTGGCTCCGTCGGCCTGGTTGGCGCATCGATGGCGATGGCCGCCGAGATCGTGGAGGTCCGGGTTGGGCGGCACGCCGAGTTCACCCGCGTCGTCTTCGAGCTCGATCGCGCCGCCGGCTATCGGATCGAGCGGGCGAATCCTTCGGCGGGCGTCTCGGAGCTGGTGGTCTCGCTCGAGGCGACCTCGATCCCGCGTCGGATCCGATCCTCGAAATCGTTGATCCAACAGGTCGAGGTCGAGCCGAGCGGTCCGCGCACGGTGGCCCGGGTTCGTCTCGCCAAGAGCGGGCTTCGCCTGAAGGAGATGATCCTCGCGAGCCCACCGCGGATCGTTCTCGACGTGTTCTCGGACGAGCCGGTCGCCCGCGACACCTCGTCGGCCGCGTCGGCGTCCGGGACGTCGAAGGCTGCCACCAAGACGAGCACGAAGAAGACCGCGTCCAACACCGAAGCGGGCACGACGAAGAAGGCCGCTGCGAGCCCCACGACGAAGAGCGCGTCGACGTCCGCAACGAAGTCGACACCGTCCGGTGGCACGTCGACGAAGCGGACGGCTTCGGTCGATGCGACCGGGAAGCCCGCGGCGAAGACCGCGACTGCGGCGGTGGATCGGACCGCGGCCAACATCGATGCGAAGACGGATGCGAAGCCAGACGCGAAGACCGACGCTGAGTCGGGCACGGAGGTCGGTGCGACGGGTTCAGATGCGAGTTCGGATGCCCAGCAGAAGGTTCTGGCGGAGGCGGGTCGTGCCGCCGATTCCCAGGAGCCGTCGGGGGCGATGAAGATCCTGCAGGAGCGCGAGAAGGCCCTGGCGCGGGCGGCCCAAGAGCCCTCGACGTCGACCCGGGTCGAGCCACATGCAGCGAAGTCGAAGTCCGATGCCCGTCCGATGGTCGCGAAGAAGACGGCGAAGGACGAGGGCGGCGGCTGGATGACCTGGGCGATGGCGGGCGCGGGGGCCGTCGTGCTCCTGCTCGGCGGGTTCGTCTTCTGGCGTAGGCGACAGGGAGGCGAGGAGGTCGTTTTCGACGGCGACGAGGCGCCGCAGGACGATGCCCCGATCGAGTTCGGTCGCACGCCGTCGAGTGCGAGTGCCGAGGCGGACAATCCCTTCGCCGGCCTGATGGACGAGGAAGACGAGCAGCTGACGCTCGGTGCACAGGATGAGACGCCGTCGTCGACGACCGGGGATGGCCGGGACGCATTCGCTTTCGGAGACGCTGGGGACGGCGAGAAGGAGAAGGACGTGGAAGAGATGGAGATGATTTCGCGGGACGCGGTGAACGAGAGCCTCGGCGGGATGCCGTCCGCGATGGGCGGAGCGAGCGACGAGTTCCAGCAGATGATGCGCGAGATGAATCGCCGGGTGGAGGCCCTCGAAGGTCGCATCGACGAGCTGGTCGATGCCCGCGATCGCCTCGAACGTCAGGTCGCCGCGCAGACCGAAGAGCTGAGGGTGCAGCGTGCAGCGATCGCCCGGACCCAACGTGCCGTTCGCAACCTCGCCCGTCCCGAGGACGAGCCCGAGGCGACCGAGCCCGCCCTGCGCGAGCCGGGTCCGCCCGGCGGTGAGTGAAGACCGGGTATGAGCGAGTCGAAGCAGTAGAAGTAGAAGACGTAGTAGACGACGCAGTCGAAACGGTTCGAGAAGTCGAGAGTCGATTCGTCGACGATCCGTCGCTGATCGGACGACCGAAAGGTCCCGCACGAAGGATCAGGGACGAACGGGCGCGCGTCTTGTCGGGGGGCAGGGCGCGCGTTCTGTTTGTTGCGGCCGGGCTGCGATGCGGTCATGCGGCCATGCCACGGACTCCGCCAACCCCCCCCCCGCCAACCCCTTGCGGGCGGGCGTCATTCGGCCGCGAGCAGCGCCCCGATTGCGCCGGCGTGGCCGGCCTCCGGCAGGATCAGCGCCTGCTGGCCGAGCAGTCGCGTCAGCGTCTGGATCGTCTCGACCAGCATCGGGTTCTCCGACAGCGTCGAGCCGCCGTAGACGATCGTCGAGACGCCCGCCTGTCGAGCATGGGCGCTGCATAACAAGGCGATGTTCTCGGCCACCAGGCCCATCACCGCTGCGGCGAGATCCTCGGGCCGAGCCGACGCGGCGCCCGTCGTCTCGTCGGAACGCGTCGCCCGAAGCGGATCGAGCTGTCGCGCGAGCTTGCCGAAGGATGAGGCGGTCGCCTCGCCGGCCAGGGGGATCTCGCGGCTCTCGTAGATGTCCGAGATCAGCAGATCGACCCCGCCCCGCCGCCCGCGTGCCGCCAGCGCCGTGAGCTCGTGGTGGCTGTGGCAGCCGATCAGCGCGAGGCCCAGGCCCAGGGCGGTGCCGCCGCCGAGGGCGCTGCCCCCGATCCTCTCGACCCGCTCGCCCTCGACCCGCAGCGCCGAGGTGCCCGTACCGATCGAGACGAGCAGGTAGGGATCGGTCGGCGGCCTTCCGATCTCGTGCAGCAGTCGATTCGCACCGCGGCCCCAGGCATCGAACTCGAGCAGCCGCGTGATCGGCCGCCCCAGCCCCTCGGCCAGCGCCCGCGTCCCGCACCCCGTCACGCCGATGCGCGCCGGTTGGAGCCGCCGGACCAGCTCGACGACCCGCTCGGTGGACGGCGCCGGCCAGGTCGCGAGCTGGATCTGCGCTAGCGAGTCGGTCTTCTTGTCGGATGTCGCCTCGGACGTCGAGCCGAGCGACGGGCGGAACACGGCGAGCTTCACGAGCGTCGCACCCGAGTCGATGCCGACCGCTTCTGCCCGGGTCGGGGTCGCCTCGTCCAGGGTTTCGAAGCCCGCCAACCGGGTCTTTGGATTTTCTTTCAGATTCAATCAGTTACACTCCGGCCCCGGGAACCCTGCCCGATGTATACCGCGTTCTATGGCCTGCGCGAGAAGCCCTTCGCGCTGAGTCCCGATCCCCGCTTCCTCTACCTCGCCGGCTCGCACCGGGAGGCCCTCGCTCATCTGCTCTACGGCATCGAGCAGGGCGAGGGTTTCATCGCGATCACGGGGGAGGTCGGCACGGGCAAGACGACGCTCTGCCGGACGCTGCTCGAGCGCCTCGAGGGCCATACCGAGCTCGCCTTCCTCTTCAATCCCAGTCGCAGCGCGCTCGAGCTGATGCAGTCGATCTGTGCCGAGCTCGGGCTGCCTGCCGAAGGCCTCGGACGGCGCGCGCTGATGGCTCAGCTCAACGGTCATCTGCTCGAGCAGCGGCGGCGCGGTCGGCGCGTACTGCTCATCATCGACGAGGCGCAGACGCTCTCCGAGACCACCCTCGAGCAGGTGCGTCTGCTCTCGAATCTCGAGACCTCGCGCGAGAAGCTGATCCAGATCCTGTTGCTCGGGCAGCCCGAGCTCGACCGCAAGCTCGACCAGCGCAGCCTGCGTCAGCTGCGCCAGCGCATCAGCGTGCGCTGGAAGCTCGAGCCCCTCGGTCCACAGGAGACCCGCGCCTACGTCCGGCATCGGCTGTCGGTCGCGGCGGGCGAGCCGAAGGATCTCTTCAACGAC
>CAYWGW010000015.1:0-39749 GCA_964457385.1 uncultured Spirochaetaceae bacterium | reverse complement strand
GCACCGGCCGCCAGCGCGGAGCGACTGCGCAGGGATTGGCAGATGCGGCAGCGATGACGTCGCGCTCCGAGTAGCCGCACGAGCTCCGTCGTCACGGGATCGAGCGCCTGCAACGAGGGCACGACCCGGATCAGATCGTCGATGGCGCGGGCGAGCGCTGCGGCCTCCGGTGGATCGCCGGATCGCGATCCGCCGGAGGGCAGCCGCATTCGGGGCTCGCTCTCGCCGAATAACGCATCGAGCGCCGCCCGGGCCCGGGGCAGCAGGTCTGCGACATAGCTGGCCTGCGCGAACAATGGCGCCCGCGTCCCCAATGCCTCGTAGAGCGCCTCGCGCTCACTCGCGCCGACACTCGCCACGTCGAAGCTCATCTGCTCCGCGAAGGCGAGCGCCTTCCGCTGGTCTGGACCGAGATCCTGGAGCGCACGCCAGCGGATCGCGTCGACCCCCGCCCAGGGACTCGGACCCAACGCCTCGGGCCGCGCGAGGGGCGCCAGACCGTGCAGCCCCGCCACCGCTCGCGCCGTCAGGTCGAAGAGATCGACCCAGCCTGCCTCCGCTGCGGCGCGCCAGACGCCGGTCTCCAGCGCGTCCAGCGCCGCGGCCGGACGCGGGGCCCAGCGCTCCAGGGCCACCCGACCACAGGAAGACGACTCGTCGCGCATCGGCCTCTCCTACACCTACCGATCCCTCTGTCCCCCAGACGGCCGGCTTCTGAATCCCGGACCTCCGCAAGGGCCGGGCCGGCCCGCTGTTCGGGGATCGGCGCCGGTCAAGCCGGGGGCGATCGATGGGTTGGAGGCGGCGCCCGGATTCGAACCGGGGATCAGGGCTTTGCAGGCCCATGCCTTACCACTTGGCTACGCCGCCGCCGAAGGAGAACCGCTCCGCACTTCGTCCAGACCGCGCCCGGAGCCCGGAGGATGTACCAGTACGCCCGCGCCCAGTCAATCGAGCCGGGCAGTCGCACGTCGCGTTCGATCGACCCTCAGCCGGCCTCATCGAGGTCGGGAAAGGCCCGCCGCTCGCCGGCGATGCGGATCACGAGACCCACTTCCGGATCCGGACCCGCGTGGTCGACCGCCGCCAGCAGCTCCGCCTGCGCACCGTGATCGAAGCGGGCGAGCAGGCCCTCGGGCGTCAGCGTCCGCTTCACCCGGCACAGCAACGCCCCGTCGATCGGCGACGACGTGAGACTCGTCAGATCGAGGGGCTCCCGACTGCCGTCGGAGAGGGAGACGAGGCCGTCGGTCAGATCGACCTGGCGCACGAAGAAGCCCGCCTCCTCGACCTCCACCTCGCCGCGAAAATGCCGGAGCCGGACGACGAACTTTCCCTCCTCGGGCAGGTACGCCACTGAACGCTCGAAGTGGTTCCGCAGCTTCCGATTCAGGATCGGCGCGCCCTCGTGGAGGAAGCGCCCATCGTGTCGCAGCACCAGTCCGAAGGGGCGCAGCGGCGGGGGTCCGCTCCCGGTGGCGTCCGAGGTCGTCTCCCTCCGATGTGCCGTCATCGGTCGCACTCGCCCGAGACGAGGTGGAGGCCGGCGGCGGTGGGGAGCAGATCATCGAGCTCCGCCCCCCGAAGCAGGAGCGGCAGCACCTGGGCATGGAAGAAGCTCGGCGCCCGACAGCGGATCCGGCGCGGAAGCGCGCTCCCGTCGGAGACCAGCAGGAACCCGAGCTCCCCCGTCGAGGCCTCGATCGCCACGGCCACCTCGCCCGCTGCCAGACCGACGGGCTCGGCGACAGGACCGGGCCCGTTCTCGGACGCGAGCCAGGGCGCCAGGCCGGGCGGCGGATCGACGGCGACCGGACCCGGCCCGAGACTCTCGAGCAGGGCGACGCATTGGTCCCCGATGTGGAGACTCTGACGTACCTCCTCGAACACCACGAGCAGCCGGTCGTAGCCATCGCCGCGTTCGCCGATCGGCACGTCGAAGTCCACGGCTCCGTAGGCCAGATACGGGGCATCGCGACGGAGGTCCGCCGGAAGTCCCGTGGCACGCAGAGCGGGACCGGTGACGCTCCAGGCCAGCGCCTGCTCGACGGAGAGCGATGCCACGTCGCGTAGCCGCTGCACGCAGGTCGGGTTGCGCACGCCGAGCCGGTCGAAGCGGGCGAGGGTCTGGTCCAGGGTCTGCCGACTTGCACGCCACCGCTCCCCGAAGTCCTCCGGCAGGCCCCGCGCGACGCCGCCCGGCCGCACCCAGTCCGTGAAGGGCCCGCCGCCCATCGTGCTCGCGAGCAGCGCCGCCGCCTGCAGAGCGCCTTCGTGAGCGGTCTGCTCCGCCGCGGGCAGCTCGAGGGCCGCGGCGACGGCAGCCAGGCGAGCCCAATGATCCGTCACCCGGGCGATCTCGGCGCCCAGGGTCCGCAGCCAGACCGCCCGATCCGGCAGCGTGAGCCCGGCAAGCAGCTCGAGACCGCTGCAGTAGGCGATCGCGGCGATCGGAGCGCCCGCATGACCCAGGCGGACGACATAGGGCAGCGCTCGCAGCCAGCTACCCGACTCGACCTCCTTCTCGAAGCCGCGATGCCCGAGGCCGATCTCGACCTCGAGATCCGTGATGCGCTCATCGTCGAGGGTCACGAGGAAGCCCAGTGTCGAGCCGGCGCCGACGAGCACCCGCCGCAGGCCCGGATGGGTCAGCCCTACCTCGATCACGGTCTCGGAGAGGCCGAGCCGCGACGATAGCGTCGAAGACGAAGTCGCTCCGGCTGCGATGTCCCCGGGAACGCTCATGCAGGCTCCGGCAGATCCGACGGCCTCGCCTCCGATGCGCGCGGATGGTCCTTTCGCAGGGGCGAGCCTTCGAAGTCGGGCTCCAGCAGGATCCGGCGAAGATCGGGATGCCCCCGAAAGCGGATCCCGAAGAGATCGAAGACCTCGCGCTCGAGCCAGTGGGCCGCGGGCCAGATCCGAACGACCGAGTCGACCTCCGCGTCCGTTGCGGCTCCTGCGTTCGATCCCGCATCCCCGGCGGAGAGCGGCACATGCACGCGAAGCCGATCGTGGGTCGCTGGCGCGTGAAGCGAGTAGACGAGCACGAAGCGACCGTTCGGAGCCGCCGCCGCGCCCAGGTCGTCGATGGCCGTCAGATCCACCAGCCGCCGCATCCCGATCGACGGCGCGTCCCGCAGCCGTTCGAGCAGACCCACCAGCCGATCGCGAGTCGTCTCGATCCGGAGCTGCCCGTCCGCCAGCGACGACAGCCGCAGCGGACTCCAGGGAGTCGCCTCGAAGCTCTGGTGCAGCCGCTCTATCAGGGACGGCTGCTCGGAGTCTCCCGGGGCCATGTTCATCAAGGGGCCGCCTGCAGCAGATCGATCAGCCTCAAGCGCCGGGGCTCGGGACCGGCACCCACGAGCGTCGCGCCCGCGACCTGAACCAACGCCGACTCGGGGCAGAGCTCGATGCAGAGTCCGCAGGCGAGGCAACGCCCCGGCGCGAGTTCGAAGCGCGTCACCCGCGCCACCGTGTCCAGCGACGCCTGCCGGGCCGCCGGCGCGTTCTTCTTCGTCCTTGTCCCCGTCCTCGCTTTCGTCTTCGTATTCGTCTTCGTCTTCGTCCGCACGGTCCCCACGCCCGGCTCCCCCTCCTCCGCCAGCTCGAGCGTCAGGGCGCGACCCGGGCAGGCGCCAATGCAGCGACCACAGCCGACGCATCGATGTCCGCCCTCCGTCGTCCACAGCAGCCCCGGCCGCCGGCCCAATCCGAGCAGAGCGGAGTCTGGCGGCAACGGGCGGCGCGGTGATGCGCTCGCCACCGCACGGAGCCAGCGCGGGAGCTGCCGGAGGATCTCGAAGAGACGTCGTCGAGGACGCCTCACGACGACGGTTCGGGCGGCCATCGTGGCGAGAATAGGAGACGCCGGGCGGGCGAGCGAGCCACGCCCGCTCCATGATACGCAGTCGACCGCACGCCGATCCCGAGTCGAGCGCCGATGGACGACGTACGGAGGCCCCATGCGCGACGGCCGACGACGTCGGAGGCCTCAACCGACGAGTCGAGCCGCCAGCCTGCGAGCGACGATCTCCCGCACCCGGGCGTCGATCCCGCTAGAGGCGGCTTCCGCGGCCCCCGACTCGTCGACGAACGCTTGGGACCGGCGGGCGAGCTCCGTGCAGACCGAAGTCATCTCGACCTCCGCGAGGCCACAGGGCACGATCAGCTCGAAGCCCGAGAGATCGATGCTCACGTTCAGCGCGAAGCCGTGAAAGGTCACCCAGCGTCGCAGGCCCACCCCGATCGAGGCAATCTTGCGCTCCCGACCCACAGGCGAATCCGAGCCCCCGCGATCGACGAAGACCCCCGTCCAGCCCGGCCGCCGACATGCCGGCAGTCCGACCTCTTCCAGCGCCTCGATCAGGCCATGCTCCAGGCTCCTGAGGTGGGCGTGCACGTCCCTCCGTCCCAGAGCATCGAGGTCCAGGATCGGATAGCCCACGAGCTGGCCGGGGGCGTGATAGGTGACGTCCCCGCCGCGGGCGACCTCGAAGAGCTCGATGCCCCGGGACTCCAGCTCCGCCTGGCCGAGCTTGAGATGGCCCGGCTGCGAGCTGCGGCCGAGGGTCACGACCGGAGGATGCTCGAGCAGCAGCAACCGATCGCCCCGGCGACCCGCGATGCGATCGACCACCGCCTCATGCTGCAACGCCAGCGCGTCCGCATAACATTGCAGGCCGAGCCACTCGACCTCGATCGCACCATCCGCCAGCTCGAACACCGCCGGCTCGAATGCCTCGGATCCACTCGCAACGGGGCCAGCCGCGGCTGCCCGCCCCCGCGTCGGAACTCCGCCGACCGACCCGCTCAGAGATCGAACTCCGCCGCCTCGAGCAGCGCCCGGATGTGATGGAGGAAGCCGTTGGCCGGGGCACCGTCGACGGCGCGATGGTCGTAGGAGAGCGCCAGGTACATCATCGTGCGGATCACGATCGCATCCTCGCCCTCGAGGCTGCGGACCACCGCCCGCTTGGCGATCTCACCCATGCGCAGGATGCCCACCTGGGGTTGATTGATGATCGCGAAGCCATAGAGATTGCCCTGTCGCCCCGGGTTCGAGACGGTGAAGGTCCCACCGCGCAGATCGTCGGCGGAGAGCTTCTTGTCCCGGGCACGGGTCGCCAGGTCGTCGATCGCCAGGGCGATCCCGGCCAGGGAGAGGCGATCGGCGTGGCGGATCACCGGCACGACGAGTCCCTTCTCGGTCTCGGTCGCGACACCGAGATGGACGTCCTGCTTCTCGACGATGGCGTCCTCGACCACCGAGGCGTTCAGCGCCGGAAACTCGCGCAGGGCCTTCACGGTCGCCTGCACGATGAAGGGCAGGAAGGTGAGCGAGATGCCGTGGGCCTCCTGGAAGCGCTTCTTGTGCTGACTACGAAGGCGCACGATGCCGGAGAGATCGACCTCCGCGACGGTGCCCACATGGGGGCTCGTCCGCTTCGAGTAGACCATGTGCTCGGCGATGATGCGGCGCATCGGCGACATCGGAATCACCCGGTCGCCCGGCTGGAGTTCGTAGCCGAAGGACGGGCCGGGGCGACGCGCCGGCGCCTTCTCTTGCGCGCCCTGTCGGACGCCGGGCGCCGGGGCGGATCTCGAGGCGCCGTCCCGGGCGTGCTCGTCCCCCTCCGCTCGGACCGGCGGTGGCGCTGGCTGCTCGGCCCGGGTGGCCGAAGCACCCGCCGATTCCTGATGGCGCAGCAGATCGTCCTTCGTGACACGCCCCGCGCTCCCTGTTCCCCGCACCTCGCGCAGATCGATCTCGGCCTCCTCCGCCATCCGTCGGGCCACGGGCGTCGCGGCCACCTCGCTGGGCGCCGCCGAGGACGCCTCCGCTGCGCGGTCCGCCGTCGGCTCTGCCTCGGTCGCCTTGGTCGCCTTGGTCGCCTCGCGCCCCTCCGCTTCCCCACCCGAATCCGCTTCCGATGGGCCGGTGGGAGCGGGAGCCGCCTTGGCGTCCGGATCGATCCGGGCCAGCACCGCACCCACCTCGACCACGTCGCCCTCGGCGACCAGGATCTGCTCGATCACGCCGGCGGAGGGGGACGGGATTTCGGCGTCGACCTTGTCCGTCGTGACCTCGACCAGGGGCTGATCGACCTCGACCGCTTCTCCCTCGGCCACGAGCCAGCGCGCGATCGTGCCCTCGTAGACACTCTCTCCCAACGAAGGCAGCTCAACCGCAATCGACATCTCGAATCCCCTTGCTCCTCAGTTTGCCCGGGAAAGTCTGCCCCGGAATCGCTTCCGGAATAGTGCGTTCCGGGTGCCGGCGCGACCGCGAACCCCCCGACGGCGATTGTTCGATCGGTCACCGGTCCACCGGTCTTGATGAATCCTCTTCATCACCCGCCGTGCCCGCGAGCCCGCCCACGCAGATCACGAAGGGCCTCGGCAAGCGCCGCCGGCGCGGGCGGGCAGCCGGCGACATGGATGTCGACGGGCAGGATCCGGGACAATCCCGGCACCGTCGCATAGTTCTGGTACGCCCCACCCGAGATTGCACACACGCCCCAGGCCATCACCCAACGCGGTGCCAGCATCCGTTCGTAGACACTGCGCAAAAGCGGTACCTGGCGCCGTGTCACGCTGCCCGCCACGATCAACAGATCCGCGGATCGCGCCGCCACCGCCGGCGGCGCCGTTCCCAGGGCCTCGAAGGCATCTCCACCCTGGGCCCACGCCATGCCACAACAGGCGGTTGCGATCGGCCAGGGCGCAGGAGCGAGACTGGCGGCCCAGTCGAGCGCCCTCTCGAGTCGGGTCCAGCGCACGGCGCCCGAAGCGCTCACGCCCGCGCTCTGCGCCGACACCCCCGCTCCGAGCTCGACCGCCCACTGTCCCCGATCCCGTCTCCGCTCACCGCCCTGCAAGCGTCCCCCCGGTCAGCCCGGCTCTCTCTCGTTCCCTCGTTCAGACCTGCCGCATACCGTCTGCCTTCGCAGGATAGCTGCTCTGGTATCTTTCGCGGAGAGGTGCGGGACAGGAGATTCATGGCGCAGTCGAAGCGGAGCACGGAGATCCTCTGCTGGAGCATCCATCTCTTCACCGCCAGTGGAGCGGTGCTGGGCGTATTCGCGCTGATCTCGATCGCGAACGGGCGCCTCGCGCTGGCCAGCGCCCTGATGCTCGCCAGCCTGCTGATCGACGCCGTCGACGGCACCTTCGCCCGGGCAGCGCAGATCTCGAAGGTGCTGCCGCAGATCGATGGGAGACGCCTCGACGACATCGTCGACTATCTGAACTTCGTGGTCGTGCCCATCTTCTTCATGTGGGGCGCGGGCAGCGTCATGCACCCGCTCTGGCTGATGGCCCCCGTGCTGGCCAGTGCCTACGGATTCTCCCGGGTCGACGCCAAGACCGAGGACGACTTTTTCCTCGGCTTTCCGTCCTACTGGAACATCCTCGCCCTCTACCTCTGGCTGCTCGGCGTGGGGCCGATTGGCGGCACGATCTGGGTGGCGGCGCTCTCGATCGCGGTCTTCGTCCCGATAAAATACCTCTACCCGAGCAAAATCGAGCCGCGCTCGCTGCGTCTGGGTCTGGGACTGGGCGCGCTGGCCTGGATCCTCGCCCTTGGCGCCTGCCTGCGCTGGCCACAGGCGGCGACAACCTACGCGCTGGCGGAGATCTCCCTGGCCTATCCGGCCTGGTATCTCTGGCTCTCCTGGACCCGGGGCGGTCTCGCGCCGCGCTCGACCTCGTGAAGCGGCTCCTCAGCGCGTGAGCGCCGAGACGAGATCCATGATGCGCCACGGCTTACGCAGCACCCGGGAGACACCCTGGGCGATGAGATCGGTTTCGGCGCCGACGCCGCCAGTGCCGATGATCTGGACGTCGGGTCGAATCGCTCGGATCTGCGCCACCCAGTCGGGCATCCCGCGGCCGGCCAGGGTGAAATCGATCAGCACCGTCCCGACCCGCGGCTCGGCCGTGAGCAGACGCAGCGCGCTGGGCAGATCGTCGCTCGGATAGCAGATCGCACCGATGCGCTCGACCTGTGAGACGAGCAGACGGCGGACGACCCCGTCCCGCTCGATCACGACGACCGGTCCGGGATCCCCGATCGCGGGCGGATCGGTGCAGGCCCCCTCGTCGAGCAACAGCCGCAGACGCGGGTCGCTGCGACGATGCCACTCGTCCTGCGGACAGAGGATCACCAGCCAGCCAGCCCGTCCGGGCCGGCGACGGGCACGCATCAGCCAGGGCTGCGCGAGCGCGCCGCCGGACAGCACCTCGACCCAGTCGGACTCGGCAGCCTCGAGCCGCTCGAACGCGTCCCCGACGAGGACGTCCTGCAGGTTCGTCGACTTCCCGGGCAAGCCCGCTCGATCGAGCAGCTCGATCGCACGGACCGACGAGAACTGGATCCCCCCTTCGAGCCCGATCGCCATCACCGCGATAGGCGGGCTGACCTCGCGCTGCACCGCGGTCCCCGACGCCGCCTCCCGCACGGCTTCCTCGAGCTCCTGCAGGTCGAAGGGCTTTTCGAGCAGACGCAGGACGCCCTGTCGATCGGATTGCTCGAGCAGGTCCCGAGAGGAGAAACCGGTGATGAGGATCGTATTCAGCCGAGGATGCAGCGCGCGAAACACCTCGGAGACGTGTAGACCGTGCACGTCGCTTTTCAGCATCCAGTCCGCGACCAGCACGTCGGGTACGGCCTCGATACCCGCCTCCAACGCCTCGTAGCCCGAGGCCGCCGCAATGACGTCGTACCCCTCGTGGGTCAGATAGCGGCTCAGCGTCTCCCGAAGCGAGTCCTCGTCTTCCACGATGACGACCGTCGCCATGGCCCTGCCCCCTCCACCTGCGTCCCCGCCAGCTGCTTCCGGCCGCTCTGCGACCGAACGCGAAAAGCACTCCCGATCGTCGATCTCGGCTCGAAGTCGGCTCGCAGCTCGATGCACGATCGCTGGCCGGCTGGGGACTCCCGGGCGGCACTGATTCGCCGTCGACTCACCCTATCCGACGCCCCGCCAACCCGCCGCCGCCGTGCCGAGCCTGCCGACGCGATGCGGCAACGTCCTGTCGCGCTGAAGCATGGAGAGTATATTCAGGACGGATGGCGCACGCAGTGGCGAAACGTCACATTTCTCCATCCGAGGACCGGGTCGCGGACCCGCAGATCCGGAAGGCGAAGGAACCGGGCGGCCGAGTGGCCCAGCGCCGGACAGAGCGCGCTCGAATTCGCCTGGAGTCGAGCCCGAAGAGGATTTCCGAGGGGATGATGGACGAGCAGCGAACGGGCGTCCTGCTCGTGAATCTGGGCACCCCGGATCAGCCGACGACAGCCCCGGTGAGACGCTACCTGCGTCAGTTCCTGAGCGATCCCCGGGTCCTGTCCCTGCCCGGGCCCCTCCGCTGGCTGCTGCTGAACGCGGTGATTCTGCCCTTCCGCCCCCGGCGCTCGGCCGAGGCCTATCGGGCCATCTGGACACCCGAGGGCTCGCCATTGCTGGTGCACTCCGAGAGCCTCACCCGCGAGGTCGCCCGCCAGCTCGGGGAGCGCTTCGAGGTCCGCCTCGCCATGCGCTATGGGCGTCCGTCGATCGAGCAGGGGCTCCAGGAACTCGAGGCGGCCTGTGTCGAGCGGGTCCTCGTGCTGCCGCTGTTTCCCCAGTACGCCGCAGCGGTGACGGCCTCGGTCTCTGCCGCGGTCTTCGATGCCCTGCAGCAACGTGTGGACATCCCGCCGGTGGAGGTCCTGGGCCCCTTCTACGACGAGCCGGACTTCGCGACGGCCTGGGCCCGGATCGTCGGACCGGAACTCGAGCGCTTCGAGCCGGACCTCGTGCTCTTCAGCTACCACGGGCTGCCGGAGAGCCAGATCCGGCAGAGCGATCCCCAGTCTGGGCATTGTCTCTCTTCGCCAGACTGCTGCGAAAAGCCGGGCATGAGCCTCTCCCGCTGCTATCGGGCCCAATGTCTCGCGACGACACGTTCCCTGCAGACGGCCCTGGCGCTCGACCCCGACAGGACCCGGACCGCTTTCCAATCCCGACTCGGACGCACGCCCTGGATCGGCCCGCAGACCGATCGCATCCTCGACGGGCTGGCCGCCGACGGCGTCCGACGGCTGGCGGTGCTCTGCCCTTCGTTCGTCTGCGACTGCCTCGAAACCCTGGAGGAGATCGGCATCCGGCTGCGGGAGCAGTGGCAGGCGGCTGGCGGCGAGTCGCTCTGGCTGGCTCCCTGTCCGAACGGGGATCCGCGCATGGCCGCCGCCGTGGCAGGCTGGATCAGGCGCCGAGCGCCCGAGCCGCGTCCGTAAACGCGCGCACGCCTTCGACGGGCGTGTCGGGCAGGCAGCCGTGTCCGAGATTCAGGATATGCCCGCGCGCCGGAGCCGCCGCCTCCGCCAGCTCGCGCACCATCTCGAAGATGCGCTCGCGCGGGGCGTGCAGCCAGCAGGGATCGAGGTTGCCCTGGAGGCTCACCCGGGCCCCGTGCCGCCGGGCGACCTCCCCGAGCTCCACCCGCCAGTCCAGGGAGATGACGTCGAACCCGGATTCGACAATGGAATCAATCATATGTGATCCATTGTGGACGTATAGAATGAGGGGCGTATCAGTGTCCGCGAGGGCGCTCGCGATACGCTGATGGGTGGGCTGGACCCATTGACGATAGGCCTCGGGGTCGAGTAGCCCTGCCCAGGTATCGAAGAGCTGAACGGCCTCGGCACCGGCCTCGATCTGCGCCCGCAGGTAGTCGATCGTCAGCCGGGTCAGCTTCTCGAGCAGTTGCTCGACCGCCTCGGGCTGCCTCTGGAGCATCGCCTTCAGGACGGAGAAGCTCTTCGAGCCGCTGCCCTCGATCAGGTAGGCAGCCAGGGTGAAGGGTGCCCCGGCAAAGCCGAGCAGCGGAATCTCCCGGGACACCAGCGCCTGCCGCAAGCGGCCCAGGATCTCGAAGACGAAGGGCACGGTCTCGCGCGGGTCGGGCACCACGAGGGCCTCGATCTGCGCGGCCTCGCGCAGGGGCTTGGCGACCACGGGTCCCGGAGCGAAGTCGAGGTCGACGCCCATCCCCGGAATCGGCGTGAAGATGTCCTGGAACAGGATCACCGCCTCGGCCCCCACCAGATCGATCGGCTGGAGCGAGACGGTCACCGCGCGCTCGACGTCGGCGCACATCTCCAGGAAGCTCACACCGCGGCGCACGGCGCGGTACTCCGGCAGATAGCGACCCGCCTGCCGCATCAGCCAGACGGGAGGACGATCGACGGGCTCACCGCGACAGCTGCGAAGAAATCGATCTCTGGGATTCAAGGAAGCGGCACTCCTGACTGGCTCGCCCGCCGCCTCCCTGGCCGCGGACCCGGCGGGCGTCTCGCCGATCCGACGCTTCGACGGATCGGCGCAGAACGCTCAATAGCCGCCGAGCGTAGCCCAGCGATTGCGATGAAAAGCGGCGTCGCCAAAGCTCTGCTCCGCCGCCCGGGCCCGCTTCATGTAGAAGCCGATGTCGTATTCGTCGGTCATGCCGACGCCTGCAAAGATCTGGACTCCCTCGTTCGTCGCCAGGATGTAGGCATCCGAGCAGCGCGCCTTGGCCAACGACACCAGCTTGGGCGCCTCGGCGTCCCCCGCGTCGACCGCCCGCGCCGCGGCCATCACCGTCGAACGCGCCAGTTCGATCTCCATGAAGACCCGCGCGGCGCGATGCTTCAGGGCCTGGAAGCTGCCGATCGGGACGCCGAACTGCTCCCGCGTCTTCAGGTAGTCGAGGGTGAGATCGAAGGCCTCGGACATCCCGCCGAGCATCTCCGCACACAGCACCACCGTGGCGCGGTCGACGGCCTGCTCGAGCAGCCCCCCACCCTCGCCCACGACGCCCACCACTTGCGACGCCGGACAGGCCACGCCCTCGAGTCGCACGATCGCGGCGTTGCGATGGTCCACGCGGGTCTGGCGCTCGATCTCGAGACCCGGCGTCTTCGCCTCGACGAGGAAGAGCGTGATGCCCTCGCGATCGCTGCCACCGTCGGCCGCGGGCGTCGTGCGGGCAGGCACGATCAACGCATCCGCCCCGAAAGCGTCCAGCACCTGGATCTTCTCGCCGCTCAGCACGTAGCCGTCATCCCGCACCTCGGCCCTCGTCCCGATCCGGAAGAGGTCGAAGCGCGAGCCCGCCTCCTGATGGGCCAGCGAGACCACCTTCGAGCCTTCGATCAGACCCGGCAGCCAGGCCGACTGCAGTGCCGACTCCCCCGCCAGCGCCAGCGCCGAGCCCGCCAGGCCCACGCAGCCGATGAAGGGCTCGGGCGCGAGGGTGCGGCCAAGCGCCTCGACGATCAGCACCACCTCGGCCAGCCCCATGCCCGCACCGCCGAGCTTCTCGTCGAAGGGAATGCCGGTCCAGCCCAGTCCGGCCATCTCGCGGTAGAGCGCCGGCGAGTAGCCTACGGGATCGCCCGCGTCCCGCAGCGCGCGGAAGCGGCTCACCGGGGAGTGCTCGCGGACGAAGTCGAGCGCGGTCTGCGCGATCAGCTCCTGGTCTTCGTTCAGGACGAGTGCCATGTCGTGATTCCTTTGGATCCGGTGAATCCGGAGCTAGTCGGGAAGAGCCAGGACGCGCTTGGCGATGATGTTCAGCTGGACCTCGGAGGTCCCGCCCTCGATCGTGTTGCCCCGGGAGCGCAGCCACTCGCGGGTGGTCTCGAGCTCCGACGGCTCGAAGCCCGGTCCCTCCCAGCCCAGGGCCTGGGGTCCGAGGATCCGCACCATCAGCTCGTAGCGCTTCTGGTTCAGCTCGGTGCCGTAGATCTTGAACATCGAGCTCTCGGGCCCCGGCTGATGTCCCGCCCGGGCGGCGTCCTTGGTCCGCTGCACCGTGAGGGCGAAGGCGCGCGTATCCATTTCCATGGCCGCCACCTGGTCGCGCACGACCGCGTCGGCGACACGCCCCTCGGCCTCCCCGAGATGGGTCACCGCCAGCTCCGACAGGAAGCTCCGCTTCGACTGCTCGCGGGACCGGCCGCTCGAGGCGCCGAAGGCGTCGGCGATCATCGAGCGCTCGTGGCCCAACAGCGCCTTCGCCACGGTCCAGCCGGCGCCAATCTCGTGGACGACGTTGCGGACCGGGACGCGCACGTCCTTGAAGTGGGTCTCACAGAAGGGCGACTTGCCCGAGATCAGCAGGATGGGGCTCACCGTGACGCCGGGATCGTCCATGTCGATCAGGATGAAGGTGATGCCCTCCTGCTTGATCCGCGACTTCGGATCGGTTCGGACCAGGGCGAAGATCCAATCCGCCTCGTCGCCGTAGGAGGTCCAGACCTTCGTCCCGTTGATCACGAACTCGTCGCCGTCGCGGACGGCGCGGGTCTGGAGCGAGGCCAGATCCGAGCCCGCCCCCGGCTCCGAATAGCCCTGGCACCAGCGGATCTCGCCGCGACAGATCTTGGGCAGATGCTCCTTCTTCTGCTCCTCGTTGCCGAAGCGCAGCAGGGTCGGCCCGATCATCGTGAGTCCGAAGCCGATCAACGGCGGCGGCAGCTGCAGCGACTTCATCTCCTGGGCGAGCACCTTCGCCTCGGCGGAGTCGAGACCGCCCCCGCCGTACTCCTTCGGCCAGGTCGGCGCCGTCCAGCCCTTTTCGGCCATCAGCTCGAGCCAACGCTTCTGGTCGGGATTCTCGAACTTCCACTTCTTGCCGCCCCAGACGCCTTCGAGCTCGCTCGCCGTGGTGGCGAAGAGCGATTTTGGCGCGTGGCTCTCGAGCCAGGCCCGGGTCTCCTTGCGGAACGTTTCGAGGTCGGACATCTCGACACCCCTTCTGCCAATAGTTGCGGTCTGAGTGTACCGGGCCCTGTCCCGTTCGCCCGGCCCTGGCCAGCCACGTCCGGTGACTCCCGTTCCGCGGCGGATCCGCTGTGAACCCGGCCTTCGAGGCCGCCAGTCCCAGGCGGGCACGCTACGCTCCCGAGTGATGCGGATCCTGCTCGCCAGTCCTCGCGGCTTCTGCGCCGGCGTCGACCGCGCCATCGAGATCGTCGAGCTCAGTCTCGAGCGCGAAGCGCGCCCGGTCTACGTGCGCCACGAGATCGTCCACAACCGCCACGTGGTCGACGGACTGCGCGAGAAGGGGGCTGTCTTCGTCGAGGATCCCGAGGATGCGCCCGAGGGGTCCCTGCTGATCTACTCCGCCCATGGCGTCTCCCCCGAGATCCGCGAGCGTGCCCGGGCGAGCGGACTCTCGACGATCGACGCCACCTGCCCGCTCGTAACGAAGGTCCACAACGAGGTCCGACGTCGGGTCGCCGAGGGCTTCGAGATCGTCATGATCGGCCACGCGGGCCATGTCGAGGTCGAGGGCACGATGGGCCAGGCGCCGGGCGGGGTGCATCTGGTCGAGACGGTCGGCGACGTCGATCGGCTCGAGGTGCGCGATCCCGGGCGACTGGCCTGTGTGACCCAGACGACGCTCTCGGTCGACGACACCCGAGACATCCTGGACGCCCTGGCCCGGCGATTTCCCGAGATCGTACTGCCGAAGCGTGACGACATCTGTTATGCCACCCAGAATCGCCAGGACGCCGTGAAGGAGCTGGCGAAGCAATCCGACGTCGTGCTCGTCGTCGGTGCCCCGGCCTCCTCGAACAGCAATCGACTGGTCGAGGTCGCCGCCCGCCTCGGCGTCCCCGCCCACCTGATCCAGCATGCGGGCGACATCGATCCGGCCTGGCTGGAAGGCGTGGAGCGGGTCGGACTGACGGCGGGCGCCTCCACCCCGGACGTGCTCGTGCAGGACGTGATCGCCCATCTGCGCAGTCTGCGCGAGGGGGACGTCGTGCTCGAGTCCCTGCCCGAGGTCGACGAGGGGATGCATTTCAAGCTGCCCCGCGAGCTGCGGGGCGGGTGAATCGATCCAAGACGAGCGAGCTCTTCCGCCTGGCGTGGCCGGTCATGGCGGGACAGGTGCTGCTGAACGCCACCGGGCTGGTCGATCGCATGATGATCGGCCGTCTGTCCGAGGCCGGCGGCTCCGCCGTGCCCCTGGCCGCCGTCGGCTACGCCCATCAGCTCTTCTTCCTGATCCACTCGACCCTGGTGGCGGTCGGCCTGGCCTGCGTGGCGCTGATGGCCCGGGCGATCGGCAGCGGCGACGCCGGCCGGGCACGCGAGGCCTTCGCCGGCTCGATCCAGATCTCGGGACTGGTGACGGCAGTCTACGTCGGGCTGATCCTGGTCGGGGGAAGGTGGCTGCTCGGCGTGCTGGGAGCCGAGCCGGCGGTGATCCGGATCGCCGTGCCCTATCTGCAGCTGACGGTCTCGTCGGCCTTGATGCTGTCGGTCACGATGATCTGCGAGAGTGCGCTGCGGGCCGACCGGGATACCCGCACGCCGATGTGGATCGCGATCGGAGTGACCGTCACCAAGCTGGCGCTCAACGCCCTCCTGATCTTCGGGCTGCTCGGCGCTCCGCGCCTCGAGCTACTGGGCGCGGCCCTGGCCACCGCCATGAGCCATGGTCTCGGGCTGCTGCTCTTCGTCCTCGTGCTCGCGCGCAGCCCGCGCCGCGCGCCCACCGCCCTGCGTCCAGGCGATCTGCGACGGGCCAGCCCGATGGTCCGGGACGTGGTGCGGATCGCGCTGCCCGGCATCGCCGAGCGAGTGGTGCTGAACCTCGGTCTGCTCAGCTACTTCTGGATCCTGAGCCATTGGTACGGGACGCTCGAGGTCGCGGCCTACACCGTCGGCATCGCGCTGCTGAACTTCTCCTGGATCCCGGGCACCGGCTACGCCCAGGCCTGCGCGACCCTGGTCGGGCAATCCCTCGGCGCCCAGAGGCCCGACGAGGCGATGCAGACCGGACGCCGGACCGTCGGCCTCGCGATGGCGACGGCGATTCCCCTGGGCCTCCTCTGCGCGTTCTACCGTCTGCCCCTGGCGAGGCTCTTCACAGACGACCTCGCGGTCGTGGCGGCGCTCGGCCCCTTCATGCTGGTGCTGGCGCTGGGACAGCCCTTCCTGCAGCTCCACTTCGCCCTCGGCGGCGCCCACCGCGGGGCGGGCGATACCTGGACGCCGCTGCACGCCGCGCTCTGGGGCAACTGGGGCGTGCGGATCCCGCTGGCGATCTTCTTTGCCGGGGGGCTCGGGCTCGACGTCGTCTGGGTCTGGCTGGCGCTGGTCGCGGACCACGTCGTCCGCTCGATCCACCTCGGCCTGAGCTTCGTCTCGGGGCGCTGGCGCGAACGCGGCCTTCGGAGAACGGCCTGACGCCGACCGTCCGCGCCGCCGCCCGGTCCACAAGCTCCGCTCGGTCCGCAAACGGACATCGGACGGGCGGAGACCCGGAGAGCGCCGGACCGCCTGCTAGTCGCCGAACTCGAAGCGGAACTCGCCGGCGGCGTCCACGTCGACCGAGACCCGTCCGCCCTTCTCGAGCCGGCCGAAGAGGACCTCGTCGGTGAGCGGGTTCTTCAGCTCCTTCTGGATCAGCCGATCGAGGGGACGCGCACCGAAGTCCGGGTCGTAGCCTTTCTCCGCGAGCCGCTTGCATGCGGCCGGGCTCAGCTCGATCCGGATCTTGCGCTCGGCGAGCTGCTCGGCGAGCGCCTTCACGAACTTGGCGACGACGCGCTCCATCACCTCCGGCGGCAGCGGGTCGAAGCGCACGATCTCGTCGAGGCGGTTGCGGAACTCGGGGCTGAAGAGCTTCTGGATCTCCTGGCTGCCGTCGCCGCGCCGCCCTTCGGAGAAACCGATCGCGCGAGCGGACATCTCGCGGGCCCCGGCGTTCGAGGTCATGATCAGGGTCACGTGTCGGAAGTCGGCCTCGCGGCCCTGATTGTCGGTGAGCGTCGCGTGATCCATCACCTGCAGCAACACGTCGAAGACGTCCGAGTGGGCCTTCTCGATCTCGTCGAGCAGCAACACCGCGTAGGGATGCTTGCGGACCTGCTCGATCAGGATGCCACCCTGGTCGTAGCCGACATAGCCAGGCGGAGCGCCGATCAGCCGCGAAACCGAGTGCTTCTCCATGTACTCGCTCATGTCGAAGCGCAGGAAGGGCACGCCGAGGGTGGCGGCCAGCTGCTTCGCGAGCTCCGTCTTGCCGACACCCGTCGGCCCTGCGAAGAGGAAGGAGCCGGTCGGCTTGTCGACGCCGGCGAGTCCGGCCCGGGCCCGCTTCACGGCGCTCGCCACCGTCGTGACCGCGGCGTCCTGGCCGAAGACTGCCGCCTTCAGGTCGGCCTCGAGACGTTCCAGTCGAGCCGCATCCCGTCCGAGGGTCGTCTCCAGCGGCACCCTCGCCATTCGGGACACGACGCGTTCCACGTCTCGGACGCCCACCGTGCGGCGCTTCTTGCCCGTCGGGCGCAGACGCACCGCTGCCCCCGATTCGTCGAGGACGTCGATCGCCTTGTCGGGCAGGAAGCGATCGTTCACGTGACGCACGGCGAGATCGACGCAGGCCTGCAGCGCAGGACCCGTGTAACGAACCCCGTGGTGGGCCTCGTAGCGCGGCGCCAGACCGCGCAGGATGCGCACGCACTCCTCGGGCGTCGGCTCGCCCACGTCGATCTTCTGGAAGCGTCGGGAGAGCGCGCGATCGCGTTCGAAGTGGCGGTATTCCTGATAGGTGGTCGAGCCCATGCAGCGCAGACTGCCGTCGGCCAGGCCGGGCTTCAGCAGATTCGAGGCGTCCACGGTCGTGCCCTGGGCGGAGCCGGCGCCGAGAATCGTGTGGATCTCGTCGATGAACAGGATGAAGCGCGGTCGCTGCTGCAGCGCCGAGAGCAGGGCCTTGAAGCGCGCCTCGAAGTCGCCGCGATAGCGCGTGCCCGCCAGCAGCGCGCCGAGATCGAGGGCGAAGACCTCGGTGCCCTCGAGGTCCTCCGGGATCCGACCTTCGTGGATCCGCAGGGCCAGCCCCTCCGCGAGGGCCGTCTTCCCGACGCCGGTCTCGCCCACGAAGATGGGGTTGTTCTTGCGGCGTCGCGCCAGGATGTGGATCGCCCGATCCAGCTCCGGCCCGCGACCGATCAGCGGATCGAGGCGCCCCTGCGCTGCCCGCTCGCTCAGGTTCGTCGCGAAGGCCGCCAGCGGATCCGCCGGGACGCCCTCGTTCTCGTCACCCCCGAGCATCGGCGCGGCCCCGCCCCCCTCTCCATCCAGCGGACCGCCACCGAGCTTCGACTCGCCGTGACTGATGTAGCGGAGCAGGTCGAGGCGGGAGACGCCCTGACTCCGGAGCAGCGTCATCGAGTGGGAGTCGGGCTCCTGGAAGAGCGCGACGATCAAGTCCCCGATCTCGACCTCCTCTTTCTCCGCCCGATCCGTGTGGTCCAGCGCGTGCTGGATCACGCGATGGAAGGCGAGCGTCTGCATCGTCTCCACCGGATCGTCGCCGGGCACCTCCTCGAGATCCTCGTCGAAGAAGCGCTCGAGCTCGGCCTGCAGCCGCGCCAGGTCGGCACCCGCATGACGCAGGATGCGCGCGCCGTCGTCGTGGTGCAGCAGCGCGTAGAGCAGATGCTCGCAGGTCAGGAACGCATGCCGCCGCATCACGGCCTCGCGATGCGCTGCCTGCAGGGTCAGCTGGAGATCTCGCCCGATCCGACTCATTCTTTCTCGACCCCCGACCGCAGCGGGTAGCCCCGCTCCTCGGCCATCCGCAGCACCGTCGCCGACTTCGTCTCCGCCACCTCGAGGACGTAGACACCGGCCACGCCCATCCCCCCCCGATGGATCTGCAACATGATCTGGGTGGCCGCCGAGGGACTCTTCCCGAAGACCTGCTCGAGCACGTGTACGACGAACTCCATCGGCGTGTAGTCGTCGTTGTAGAGGATCACCTTGAAGCGATCGGGACGCGTCGAATGGGTGCGGCGCTTGGTCGCGAGCCCACGGTCCCGCTCCTTCGACGGATCGAAGGGCGGGGGCCCATCCGATCCCCCCGCGGCCTCCACTCTCGGGGAAAGAACGTGCATCCGATCGCCAAACCGCATTGGAGGGAGCATAGCCCTCCGAGCTGGTCCCTCGCAGCCGTCGCAACCGGAATCGGTCCGGAGGATCCCGATCCGGCGCCCCGATCCGACGCGACGACGAGGCTACACTCCCGCGGCATGGCGTCCACCTCCTCTTCCTCGCCCGAGTCCTCGTCCGAGCTGCAGATCGAGTTGGCGGAGGGCGTGGCCGAGCTGCCTGCAGCCGAGTGGGATGCGCTGGTCGGCGACGAGTCGCCTTTTCTCGAGTGGGCGTTTCTCGCCTCCCTGGAGGAGGCCGGCACCCTCGACGCCGACTCGGGCTGGACGCCGAAGCCCCTGGTCGCCCGTCAGGACGGGCGCCTCGTCGCAGCCTGCCCCCTCTACGTGAAGACCCATAGCGAGGGCGAGTTCGTCTTCGACTTCGCCTGGGCCGACGCCGCCTACCGGGCCGGCATCGACTACTACCCGAAGCTGCTGGTCGGAGTGCCCTTCTCCCCGGTCACCGGCGCGCGGTTCCTTGTCGCCCCCGGCGCCGACCGCACCCTCTGGATCGGGCGCCTCGGGAGCGCGCTGCGCCAGATCTGCCTCGACAACGGCCTGTCGAGTGTGCACGTGAACTTCTGTCGGCGCGACGAGGCGGAGGCCCTCGCGACGATCGGATTCCACACCCGAATCGGTCTCCAGTACCACTGGCACAATCACGGCTACACGGACTTCGAGGGCTACCTCGGCGCCTTCCGCAGCAAGCGCCGCAACCAGGTTCGCCGCGAGCGCCGGGAGCTGGCGGCCCAGGGCGTGAAGATCGGGACCTACACGGGAGACGCGATCCGGGAGGAGCTGATCGAGCCGATGTACCGCTTCTACCTCTCGACCCTCCGCGCCCGGGCCTGGGGGCGGCAGTACCTGAATCGCCGGGTCTTCGAGCTGCTGGTCGAGCGTTTCCGCGAGCGCCTGGTCTTCGTGATCGCCGAGCAGGCGGGCGAGCCGATCGCCGGCACCTTCAACGTCCAGAAGGGCGACGCGCTCTACGGACGCTACTGGGGCGCGACCCGGATGCTGCGGCATCTCCACTTCAACGTCTGCTACTACGCCGCCATCGAACATTGCATCGAGGCCGGCCTCACCCGCTTCGAGCCCGGCGCCGGGGGCGAGTACAAGCAGGTCCGCGGATTCGACGCAGCTCCGACCTGGTCGAGCCATTTCCTGGCGGATGCGCGGCTCGCCGGGGCGGTCGAGCGATTCCTCGAGCGCGAGCGGAGTCATGCGGAGGATACGATCGAGTGGTACCGCGACCGCAGCGCGCTCAAGCCCGGGGCCCGCGAGCCGTGCGAGGACGCGGACGTCTCCGCGGCGGATTCGGATTCCCCCACGACCGATCGGCGCTCGTAGGGGCAGTCCTTTCCGACATCCCACTTGGAGGTTTCCCCGGATACCCGACCCGATCCGGGTCGCCCATCCTACCAGCCATGTCTTCGTTCCCCGAGGCTCACCCGTTCGACCCCGACGAGGCGATCCGTCCCCGGCAACCCGAAGGATCGGATCCCGCATCCGTGCGGCCCCTCGATCCCTTCGACCCCGTGAGCGCGTATCTCTCCCAGCTCGGGCCCGGCTCCCGTCGGACGATGCGCGAGGCCCTCACGAAGCTGGCCCGCTGGGCCTCCGACGGACGTTGCGGTCCCGATGAGCTGCCCTGGCATCTGCTGCGGATCGAGCATACGGCGGCGCTGCGCAGCCGGCTCGGCGCGACTCTCGCCCCCGCCACCGCCAACAAGCACCTCGCCGCCCTACGCGGCGTGCTCAAGCAGTGCTGGCGACGCGGCCTGATGTCGGCCGAGGCCTACCAGCGCGCGATCGACCTTCCCCCGGTCAGCGGAGCGAGGCGTCGACGCCTACTCCGACTCGGCATCGATGAGATCCGCCGGCTCGACCGCAGCTGCGCCGAAGACCGGAGTCCAGCCGGCGCTCGGGATGCCGCAATCCTGGCCCTGCTCTACGGCGCCCAGCTCCGGCGGGCCGAGGCCGTCGGGCTCGAGCTCTCGGACTACGATCCTGGCTCCGCACGGATCCGCGTTCGCAGTACCGGCGCCGGAGCCGTGCGGCGCTTCGCGGCCAATGCGCACGCGCGGGCCGCCCTCGACCGCTGGATCGCGATCCGGGGCGTCGAGCCGGGCCCGCTCTTCAATCCGGTGAACAAGGGGGGCCGCATCGAAACCCGACGCCTCTCGGAGCAGGCGATCTACATCGCCTGCCAGAAGCGGGCCATGGAGGCCGGCCTGCCGCCGACGAGTCCCGAGGACCTACGCCGTGCAGTGCTCGACACGGACCTCGAGCAGGACCTCGACGGACCGGAGCACGGTGCGGCGGCGGCCACCGACCGCGGCTCCCTCGCGTCAGCCCCGGTCGCCCCCGGCTGACACCAGCGGCGGCTGCGGTCACGAAGCCTGCCGCCCTTGCCTGGCGGCCCGCAGCGCGCGGAAATCCTGCTCCGCATGGTACGAGGAGCGCGTGAGAGGCGACGCCGAGACCTGGAGGAAGCCGCGCTCCCGGGCCTCCTGCTCCAGCTCCTCGAACTCTTCGGGCGGCATGTAGCGCTCCACCGTGGCATGGCGCGGCGTCGGCCGCAGGTACTGCCCGACGGTCAGGAAGTCGACGTCCGCTGCGCGCAGATCGTCCATCACCGCGCGGATCTCCTCCCGCTCTTCGCCGAGGCCGACCATGATCCCGCTCTTGCTGAAGACCTCGGGTCTTCGGCGCTTCGCCTCGGCGAGCAGGCTCAGGGAGTGGCGGTAGTCCGCTCCGGGCCGTACACGCCGATAGAGTCGCGGCACGGTCTCGAGGTTGTGGTTGAAGACGTCGGGCGCGGCCTCGAGGACGCGGGCGAGCGCGTCGGGCTTGCGCCGGAAGTCCGGCGTCAGGACCTCGATCGTGGTATGGGGCGATCGGGCGCGGATCGCCGCGATGGAGCGCGCGAACTGTCCCGCCCCACCGTCGGGAAGATCGTCGCGATCGACCGACGTGATGACCACGTGCTGCAGTTCGAGGGCGCCGACCGCCTCGGCCAGATGCTCCGGCTCCCGGGGATCGACGGCGTCGGGCAGCCCCGTGTCCACGTTGCAGAACGCGCAGGCTCGCGTACAGACCGATCCCAGGATCATCACCGTGGCGTGTCGCTGCGCCCAGCACTCGGCGAGATTCGGACAGGCTGCCTCCTCGCAGACCGTGTTGAGCTCGAGCCGACGCATCAGCGCTCGGGTCTGTTCCACGACCGGATCCTGCGCCAGCCGGATCCGGATCCAGGGCGGCCGCCGCAGCTGTGTCCGACCCGTCTGCGTAGCGGCTCCCGAGCCGGGTTCGATCCCTTCGATCTGCAACAACCGATCTGCCAACGCCCGATCTCCTTCCCCGTGCCTTCCCCGCGCTCACTGCCCCGTGCGGCATGCGACCGCATCATCCCGCCCTCGCCGGAGGCGCCAGGCCCTCGGTTCCGGTGGCCCATCGGCCCGTCTCGGGCGTGCTCAGATGTGCAGCGCGCGTCCGAAAGCCTCGAGCGTCGATTCGTGCACCATCTCCGAAAGCGTAGGATGCGGGAACACGCTCTGCATGAGCTCCGCTTCGGTCGTCTCGAGATTCATCGCGATGACGAAGCCCTGGATCAGCTCCGTCACCTCGGCGCCGATCAGATGGGCCCCGAGCAGCTCGCCCGTCTTCGCATCGAAGATCGTCTTCACGAGCCCCTCGAGCTCCCCGAGCGCGATCGCCTTGCCGTTGCCCACGAAGGGGAAGCGCCCGACCCGGATTTCGCGTCCGGCCTCCTTGGCGGCGGCCTCGCTGAGCCCGACGCTGGCCACCTGCGGACGACAATAGGTACAGCCGGGGATGCGTTCGGTCTGGATCGGATGCACGCCTTCGACCCCGGCGATGAGCTCGGCCGCCAGCACACCTTCGTGGGTCGCCTTGTGGGCGAGCCAGGGCGGGCCGGTGAGGTCGCCGATGGCGTAGATGCCGGGCTCTGCGGTCTCGGTCCACTCGTTCGTCACGACATGACCGCGATCGACCTCGACCCGGGTGTGCTCGAGCCCGAGCCCTTCGACGTTGCCGACGATGCCGACCGCCAGGATCACGCGATCGAAGGTCTCGGTCTTCTCGTCGCCGGCTTCGTTCCGGATCGTCGCCGTCACCTGCCCGTCGCCCCGCTCGAGAGAGGTGACGGTCGATTCGAGATGGATCTCGATGCCCTGCTTCGCAAACTGTTTGCGCGCCAGCTCCGAGATCTCCTCGTCCTCGACGGGCAGCACCCGCGGCAGCATCTCGACCACCGCCACCTTGGATCCCAGGTCGTGATAGAAACTCGCGAACTCGATGCCGATCGCGCCGGAACCGATGACCAGCAGGCGTTCGGGCAGCACCTCCGGCACCATCGCCTGCTTGTAGGTCCAGACGAGCTCGCCGTCGGGCTCGATGTCGGGCAACGATCGGGCCCGGGCGCCCGTAGCGAGGATGATGCTGCCGGCCTGCAGCTCGGTCGTCTTCCCGCCTTGGCCGCCGTTGCCTCCTTCACCGCCTTCACCGCCGTCGACGGCCACCCGACCGACATCCAGCAGGCGTCCGAAGCCATCGTAGACGTCCACGCCGTTCTTCTTCATGAGATGCTTCACGCCGGCGTTCAGGCGCTTCGCGATCTTCCGCGACCGCTGCACGATCTTCTTCAGGTCGATCCCGACTTCGCCGACCGTCAGCCCGAACTCGTCGGCGCGGGTCACCAGGTGATGCACCTCCGCGGTCCGCAGCAGGGCCTTCGTCGGGATGCAGCCCCAGTTGAGACAGATCCCGCCCAGATGCTCGCGCTCGACGAGGGCCACCGACAGACCGAGCTGCCGCGCCCGGATCGCCGCGGGATAGCCACCCGGCCCGCCTCCGACGATGACCACGTCATAGCTCTGGTTGCTGCTCATCCGATCCCCCTCTCCCGATCTCGTGTGTAACTGCCCTGGCGCGATTCGCGCCATCTCGATCCACATCTCATAGCAGCATGCCCGCCGGATCCTCGAGCCGCGACCGCAGCGCCGACATCAGCTGCGCTCCGATCGCCCCGTCCACCACCCGATGATCAGCGGCGAGCGTGAACGCGGCCATGCGACCGACGACGACCTCCCCGCCCCGTACGATCGGCTGGGCCTCCACGGCGCCGACCCCGAGAATGCCCGCCTGGGGCAGGTTCAGGATCGGGTAGACGGTCTCGATGCCGTACATGCCGAGATTCGACACGGTGAAGGTTCCACCCCGGAGCTGCTCGGATCGGAGCTTCCCGGCGCGGGCGAGTGCGGCGAGCTCCTTCGTCTCGGCGGCCAGGTGGGCAAGTCCCTTGCAGTCGGCGTCCCGCACGATCGGCGTCACGAGCCCGCCCCCGGTCGCCACGGCCACGGAGAGATCGACCCGCTCGTAGAAGCGGATCGCGTCGTCCGCAAAACTCACGTTGGCCGCCGGCACCTCGCGCAGCGCCATCGCCGTGGCCTTCAGGATGAAATCGTTCAGGGAGATCTTCACCCCATCGGGCATCTCTGCCAACGCTTCGTTGAGCCGCGCTCTCGCCTCGAGCAGCGCATCCATCGAGCAACGCATGCGTAGATAGAAGTGCGGGATCGTCTGCTTCGCCTCGCTCAGCCGGCGGGCGATCGTCCGGCGCGTCGACGTGAGCTGTCGCGACTCGAAGGGCGGGTCGAGCTCGAGTGCCGGGTCCGACGACTCCGTCGACGCATTGGATGCCGGCGTCGAGCCGGAAGCCGACGAGTCGGTCTGGGCCGGTTCGGACCGTGACGTCTCCGCAGCCCGCGCCCCGGCCGCCTGGCGCACGTCCGCTTCCACGATGCGTCCGCCAGGCCCGCTGCCCTCGAGCTCTCGGACGTCGACGCCGTGCTCGTCCGCCAGCCTGCGGGCCAGGGGCGTCGGTCCACGGCGCGCCGTTGCGGCGGGCTCGGTCGACGCCCTGGACTCGAGCTGCTCCGCCCCGGCCGCGGGCGGCTTCACCGCCTCCCGATCCTCGACGGCGTGTCCCCCGGATTCGCGGTCTCGGACCGCCTGGTCCTCGGGCTCGCCTTCGACTTTCGACGCGTCGGAATCTCCGCGTGGCTCGCCCGGCTCGCCAGAGTCCTCGACTCGCGCGTCGGAGGCCTCGATCAGCCCCAGCACGGTTCCCGGCCCGATGTCCTCGCTCCCGGCCGACACCCGAAGCTCCGCAATCGCGCCGGAAGCCGGGGCCTCCAGCTCCACGGTGGCCTTGTCGGTCTCGAGCTCGGCGATCACCTCGCCCTTCTCGACGATGTCTCCCGGCTCGACCAGCCAGCTGGCCAGCGTCGCGCTCTCTCCTTCGGAGGAGAGTTGCGGCATCTCGATCTCGACCGCCATTCCGACATCGCCCCCCGCGTTGCAATCGGCAGCATAGCGTGCGCGCTCGACCGCCCACCCCGACCCCCGCTACGCTCCAGACATGAACGATTGCGGGCACGACTGGCAGGATGACCTGGGCGGGCTGCGCTGGCGGGTCGAGTCCCGAGTGCTCGCGGAGGATCGCGGACGCACGTTGCGCGTCGGCCCTGCCGGGTCGTCGCTTGAATGGTTGCGCTTCGACTGCTTCGAGCAGGATCCCCATTGGCATCTCGATCCGAACGGTCGCGACGAGATCCACTCGCTTCGCGAGGCCGAGGACGTCGTCACAGAGGTCCTCGACCGAATCGCGCGGGACCTGCCGGCGCTGCTCGAGCAGGCGGGCGCCGACGCCGAAGTCGCCCAGCGTGCGCGCGCCGGGCTCGAGGGGGACGAGGGTCGCCGATTCCTGCTCGCCGCCGAGCGCGCCCTGCGCCATCGCCCCGCCGTGCTCGACGAGCTCGACCCGCGCCGACTCGCGCGAAGACGCAGCGAAAAATGGCATACCCACCCGGCGGACGTGCTCCCGGTCTGGGTGGCCGAGATGGACTTCCCGGTCGCGGCCCCGATCCAATCCGAGTTGCGTCGCTTCATCGACGAGGCCGACCTCGGCTATCCCCTCGCGCCGCAGCGCACCGGGCTGGCGGAGGTCTTCGCCGAGCGCATGGTGGAACGCTTCGGCTGGAGTCCGGATCCCGCGCGGGTCGAGATCCTCTCGGAAGTCGTTCAGGGCATGTACCTGGCGCTGGAGGCGTTTGCCGCTCCGGGAGAGGGCGCGATCGTGCAGACGCCCATCTATCCCCCCTTCCTGCACGCGGTGCGCGAGACCGGCCGCCGGCTGGTCGAGAATCCGCTGCGGGTCGCAGACGATCGACTCGAGCTCGACCTCGATGGACTCGATGCAGGGATCGACTCCGGGACCCGGGTCCTGATGCTCTGCAATCCCCACAACCCGTCGGGTCGGGTCTTCTCCCGCAGCGAGCTCGAAGCGCTCGCCGAGCGTGTCCTGGCCCACGATCTCGTCGTCGTGAGCGACGAGATCCACGGCGATCTGCTCTTCGACGCACGCAAGCACACACCCTTCGCGCGACTCGGCCCGGAGATCGCCGAGCGGACGTTGACCCTCACCTCGCCGAGCAAGGCCTTCAACATTCCGGGGCTGCGCTGTGCGGTGGCGCATTTCGGCAGCGCGGCGCTCCAGGAACGCTTCGATCGCGTGCTGCCCCGGCATATCCGGGGCGGCATCGGCCTGCTCGGCCTGCACGCCTCGATGGCGGCCTGGCGTTGGGCCCAGCCCTGGCTCGACGAGGTCGTGCCCTACCTGCAGGCGAATCGCGACTTCGCGCGGGCCCGCCTGGGGGAGCAGCTGCCGGAGATCCGCTTCTTCGTACCGGAGGGCACGTACCTCGCCTGGATGGACTGCACGGAGCTCGGGATCGAGGGATCCCCGGCGGCGCACTTCCTGCGAGCGGGGCGTGTGGCGCTCTCGGACGGACGCTACTTCGGGGCGGGCTGGGAGCAGTTCGCGCGACTCAATCTGGCCACATCGCGCTCGATTCTCGGCGAGGCGATCGACCGTATGGTCAAGTCCGTCGGTCGCTGAAGGCCATGGTTCATTCCCACTCCCACTTCGACGCCCAGGCCACCGCAGGGACGGCGGCGACGGGAACCGAGCGGGCCCGAAACCGGCGGCGTCTCGTCATCGTGCTCGCCCTGGCGCTCGGCTACGCCGGCGTCGAGCTGGTCGGCGGATGGCTCACGGGCTCGCTGGCGCTGCTGGCCGATGCGCTTCACATGGTCGCCGACGTGGCCGCCCTGGCACTGTCGGTCCTCGCCATCTGGATGGCCTCGCGCCCGGCGACCGAACGGCGCACCTTCGGACACAGCCGGGCCGAGATCCTGGCAGCGCTCGCCAACGGGGTCGGGCTGGCGGTCGTGGCGATCTTCATCAGCGTGAACGCCGTCGAGCGGTTCCTCTCGCCCCAGGAGGTGGAGGGGCTCGGGATGGGCCTGGTAGCGAGCGGGGGCCTGCTGGTGAACCTCTTCGCGCTCTGGCTGCTGCGAGGCGGACGCGAAGGCTCCCTCAACGTGCGCGGAGCCTGGCTGCACGTCGCGAGCGACACACTCGCCAGCGTCGGCGTCATCCTGGCAGGACTGGGCATCTGGATGCTGGGCTGGCTCTGGCTGGATCCCAGCGTCGCGGTCGGGGTGAGCGCGCTGGTGCTGATGTCCGCCTGGAACCTGGTTCGCGAGGCGCTCGACGTCCTGATGGAGACGATGCCCGGTCATCTCGACCCGGAGGAGATCCGCACGCTGCTGCTCGACACGCCGGGGGTGCGCGGGTTGCATTGTCTGCATGTCTGGACGATCGGCAGCGGCGAGACCTCCCTCTCGAGCCATCTCGTCATCGAGCCGGAACGTGACGCCGAGGCGATCCTGCAGAGCGTCCGGCAGCAGCTGACCCGCCGGCTGGGAATCGAGCATACGACGATCCAGATCGAGCCAGAGGAGCCGACCCTGCCGGGAAGGTCTGCCTGCCGCGAGAGCTGCGAGATCGGGTTCCTGGCGCCGGCTGCCCGCTGAATCAGACCTGCGAGTCCGATTCCAACCCATGGTGCTTGGTCAAATCTGACGTTAACGTCAGTATTGTGCCCGGCGTCGAGCGACCCGGCCCGATCCATCCCGAGGAGAAGACGCCCGATGAGCGAACGCCACATCACATACGACCCGATCTACAACACCGTCCACCGCGACGACTTCGACGCCCTGATCGAGGTCGATCGCTACGCCGATCGGACCGACGCCTTCGACGAGATCATCGGGGCGACCGTGGACCATTTCTGGGATCCCACCGACGTTCGTTATGTCGACTTCGACTCGCAACCCCTCGACCTCACACGCGAGACCATCATGCCGATGGACTTCACGATCGAGCTGAAGACCGCGGTCGCCGAGAAGCTCGACGAAGGCCAGCAGATCCGGCTCGCGAACCAGAACACCCGCTTCGTCCTCTCCAGCATCCTCCACGGTGAGCAGGGTGCCCTCTCCCTCTCCGCCAGCCTGACGCAGATCCTCCGGGATCCCGGAGCGCAGGAGTATGCCGCCAACCAGACGCGGGAAGAGGCGCGTCACGTCACGGGGTTCTCGCGCTACATCGGCACACGTTGGGGCACGCCCCTCGCGTCGGGTCCCACGATCCGCAACCTGCTGAACGAGATCGTGAAGTCCGGCGCCGTGTACAAGAAGCTCGTGGGCATGCAGATGCTGATCGAGGGCCTCGCCATGGGCGCGTTCGCCACGCTCCAGCGCGAGACGAACGATCCGCTGCTGCGCCGGCTCATCCACTTCACGATGTCCGACGAGGCCTTCCATCATAAATTCGGCAAGATCTGGGCAGATCGCACGATTCCGAAGCTGACCGAGGAGGAGCACGAGCACGTCGAGACCTGGGCCGCCGAAGCCTTTCAGGTGCTGCTCTTCAATCTCGTCAACGCCGAGCAGAAGCAGGAGATCTACCGCGAGTTCGGGCTCGACTGGCAATGGGTGCGGGCTGCCGTGCTCGAGGCCTTCAGCGACGAGGATCGCCGGCAGCAGATGACCGAGAACACGAACATCTTCCGGGTGCTGATCAAGACCCTCTTGAAGGCCGGCATCATCACGGAGCGCACGAAGCCTGTCTACGCGGCGTGGGTCGACATGGAGGAGCTCGCCGGCGAGGCAGACGAGGTCGCCGGGGCGGACGTCGCCGCACGCGCCATGGAAGAGCTGAAGGAGATCAACCAGGGACGTCAGAAAATGGGGGCGCGCTTCCGCCCGAATTGACCCGACCTCCCAGCCGAGCGGGAAGCGGCCGCTGTACGGGTCCCTGGGCGGCAGGCATCGGGTAGAGAGCGGAGAACGACTCCA
This sequence comes from uncultured Spirochaetaceae bacterium, assembly GCA_964457385.1. Classification (GTDB taxonomy): domain Bacteria; phylum Myxococcota_A; class UBA9160; order UBA9160; family UBA4427; genus UBA4427. Next base: position 10,471 of record CAYWGW010000015.1, on the reverse strand, counting down.
TCTTTCGACTGAGCACCTGTAGGGGCGTACGCCCGACCCGAACCGATCCGGGATCCGCACGGGAACGCAGATCGGCGCCTAACCTCTCGTCGCTCAAGCCTTCTCGGATCCTGCCGATGAGTCTGCAAGTCGTGCGCAACCGAGAGGCGCCCCTTGCCCCACGAGACTCCGTCCCAGCCCCGCGAGGTGCGCACGCCCGATCCGCCGCGACGACGCGCGGTCCGCCGACCGGCCGGGTCGACGCTGGCCGCCTTCGAGCTCCTCGCCCCACCCGAAACGATCGCCGGCGGCGCGCCCGTCGCGGAGGCACCGAACAGCCGCCGGGGTCCGAAGGAGGAGGCCGAGATCGCGCGACTGCGAGCGGACCTCGATCGCCAGGGCCGCGAGCTCGACGCGCTTCGGCAACGCCTGGAGATCTCTCCAGCCGGAGTTGGCCCGGCCACTGCCGGAGATTCACGACCGCCGGCACGGGCACGGCTCGACGTCGCCGCCGCCACCCGGCTCGCCGAGGAAGCCCGTCGTCGGGAGCGCGCCACGCGCGCCGCGCTCGAAGCGGAGCGCGCTGCGCTGATGGCAGCCCCCCTCACCGCTTCCGATCCGCCGACCGTCGCCTCTCCGACGACCGCTTCGATCGAAGCGGAGCTCCCCGCCTCCCGACCGCGCGGCTGGAGGACCCTGGCCATCCCAACGGCCGATCTCCTTTCACCCGAGACGGGGAAGGAGGAGAGCAGGCTCCTCCGACATACCCTGGAAGAGCAGGCCCTGGAAGAGCAGGCCCTGCACGAGCAGGAGCAGGCGCCGGCCGAGCGAGACCGCCGACTGGTCGAGGCGGAGGCTGGAATCGCAGCCGCCCACCAGGAGATCGCCAGGCTGCAACAGGAGCTTGCGACGGAGAGACGGGAGCGCAGCGCCGTCGAAGAGATCCTCCGTCGGCTACGCCACGAGCTCACGCAATTGGATCCGCAGCCAGGCGACCAGGAGGCCGGCGTTCCAAGTGGACCCGAGGAACGGACGGTACACTTCGAGCCGCTGCCCGGAATCCGGGCCGAGGGCACATCGACCAGCGGCGTCACGACGCCCCGGACCGGGCCGCTCCGGCCGCGCGTCTTCGATGTCTGGCAGGACGCCCAGATCCGCCGCCATTTCGGGCCGCTCGGCATCGACTGCTTCGTGGACCTGGTCCGCAGGCCCGTCGCCCGCCGGGCCCGATCCGGTGGCGACCCGATCCGGATCCTGCTGATCGGTCGCGGCGCCTGGCAGGAGGCCGCCCGGCTGGCGTCGGGGCTCGTCCAGCGCGAGCCTGCACCGTTCCAGATCCATGTCGCCGATCCCTTCGATCCGGATGCCGAGGGACAGCGGGCACTCGGTCACGAGAATCCGCTCCGGGACCTCATCCGAGCCTTCGCGCTCCCGCCGAGCCCCGAGGTGTTGGCCTCGCGGCTCGCCTCACTCGAGCCGGAGCTCCTCGTCTCGAGTCATTTCCTCTCGGCCCAGACGGATCCTTCGGTCTGGCTCGAGGCCTTCGAGGGCCTCAGGGCAAAAGGGCATGCGTTGATCTTCGCCGAGCGGACGGGCGCGGCGATCCCGCCCCCCACGAGCGAGATCGCGAAGATCGGGGAGCGCATCTGGGCACGGATGCCCGATCGCTACAAGTGCCAGCTGGACTCCGGCGCGCCGATTCCGAGCTGGCGCGAGGCCCTCGAGACATCGGAGGCGATGCATGCGAACGGATGCCTCGACGCGCTTCGCACCCGCTTTGATTTCGAGCTCTTCGCGCCCTTCGGCCATCTGGCCGAGCCCTTCATCGGCTCCGGCATCGGGAGCCGCTTCTCCGTCGGGGCCCCGCGCGACCTGCGTTTTCTCACGCAGGTCGCGGACGTGGACGACCGACAGATCGAGGCGGGTATCGCGCCCGCTCTCCACTTCGTCGCCCTCGTCGATCCGGGGTTCCCGAACGAGCCGGTCTGGGCTACCTGACCCCTCGAGCCCCGCACGGCTGCGCCTCCGACCGCTTCTCTTTCGTCGAGCCCTGCCGGAGCGCCGCTCGCTTGCCTCGCCCCACGGAGCGGCGTAAAACACAGAGCGTGTCCAACCCCCACGCGCGCCACTCCCCACGACTTCCGGCTCGCGGTCCCCACCCGGTCGGGGTCCGAGAAGTCCGGGTCCGCTCGAGTGCCGATCCGACGCGTTGGCTGCCGACGGAGGTCTGGTATCCGGCGGAGGGCGCGGCCGACGCCGAGCTCGTCTCCCCACATCCCTTCGGGCGACCCCATCGCGCCGGGGCGGGGCTGCCGCCGATCCGCTCCGCCTGCCCCCTGCTCGTGTTCTCCCACGGCAACTCGGGGCTCCGTCAGCAATCGACCTTCCTGACGACCCATCTCGCGAGCTGGGGTCATGTCGTCGCCGCACCGGATCACGTCGGCAACACGCTGCTCGAGATGGCGGCCCTCGAAGACGACGAGGCACGCCGGGCCAGCCACCGCCTGGCCCGGGCGAGACGACCGGGGGACCTGGCCGACGTGTTACGGGCGTTGCTCGACGACGGCGCTCTCGGCGACGATCTGCCGCCCCTGGACCCCCGACGCATCGGCGCCCTGGGCCATTCCTTCGGCGGCTGGACGGCCCTCAAGCTGCCGCGGCTTGAGCCTCGGGTCCGGGCGATCTGCGCACTGGCGCCGGCGTCCGAGGCCTTCGTCGGTCGCCAGGCCTTCGCGGTCGACGAGCTGCCGTTGCCCGAGGCGATCTCGACTCTGATCATCGCGGCGCAGGACGACGTGCTCGTGGACCTCGAGACGAGCGTCCGCCCGCTGCATGCGCGGCTCGGCGTCCGGGCCCGCCTGGAGGTGATCGAGCGCGCCGATCACTTCCACTTCTGCGACGGTGTCGAGCTGCTCCACGGAATGCATCGGGCGACTCCGCGCCAGAACCAGCTCCGCCCGACCCGCCCCTGGGACGATCTGATCGGCGAGGACGAGATGCACGCCTGGGTCTGCGAGCGGGTGACGGCATTCTTCGAGACCGCGCTCGCCAGCAGCGAGCCCGAGGCCGGCCGGAAGGAAGGCGGGACACGATGATGAGAGGGAAGACGTGTGTGATCACCGGCGGCACGTCGGGCATCGGCGAGAGCGCGGCGATCGCGCTGGCCGAGCGCGGAGCGGAGCTCGCGCTCGTCTGCCGCTCCGAGACGCGGGGGCAGGCGACGAAGGAGAAGATCGAGTCGCGGGTCGGGCGGAGCTGCGTCCGGCTCTTTCACGCGGACTTCGAGCGGCTGGCCGAGGTCCGCCAGGTGGCCGGGCGGATCCGGGACGAGCTCGAGAAGATCGACGTGCTGCTCAACAACGCGGGCGTCACGATGTTCGGACGCCACGAAACCCCCGACGGCTTCGAGACGACCTTCGCCGTGAACCATCTCGCGCCCTTCCTCCTGACCCATGGCCTGCTGCCGCGCCTGCTGGAAACGCCGGGGGCCCGGATCGTGAACGTCGCCTCGGACGCCCATCGTTTCGGTCGTCTCGATCTCGAGGACCTGCAATCGACCCGTCGCTACTCCGCGATGCGCGTCTACGGCGGCTCGAAGCTCGCGAACATCCTCTTCACGCGAGAGCTGGCGCGCCGGCTGGAGGGACGGGCGATCGGGATCTGGTCGCTTCATCCTGGCGCCGTCGCCACGCGGCTGGGCGCGAACAACGGGGGCATCGCGAAGCTGCTGCTGCCGCTGCTCGCCCTCTTCTTCCGAACGCCCGAGCAGGGGGCGCAGACCTCGATCCATCTTTGCAGCGAGCCGAGGATCGACGCCCCCAACGGCAGCTACTTCGTCGACTGCAAACCCCGGAAGGCCTCCGCGAAGGCCCGCGACGACGAGGCGGCCCGACGGCTCTGGGAGGAGAGTGAGCGGCTGGTCGGACTCGCGGAGGACGAGCGACTACCCCCGCTCTGAGCGCCCTCCTGAGCGTCCGTCCGGAACGTCCGCGAGAACCCGGCCGGGGGCTCCGGCCTGGGGGAGCGAGCGGACAGCGGGATGCCCCGCTCAGTCCTCGGCCCGCAGCGGGGTCGGATGACCGAAGAGCCAGCCCTGACCGAATCGGATGCCGAGACGACCGAGCATCTCGAGCTCCTCGAGGGTGTCGAGGCCCTCGCCGATCACCTGGGCGCCCATCTTCTCGGCCAGCTGGAGCAACGCCACCAGCACGTCCTGACGCGCCGGATCCCGATCGACCCCCGAGACCATCGAGCGGTCGATCTTGATGAAGTCGGGCTCGAGCTCGAGCAGCTCCTCGAGCCCCGCATAGCCCGTGCCCGTATCGTCGAGGGCGAACTGGAAGCCCAGGTTCCGATAGTAGTCGCGCATCTCGCGGAAGGCGCCGAAGGCGCGAATCGACTCCTGCTCCGAGATCTCGAAGACCACGTCGCTCGGCGAGAGCCGGCTGCGCTCCAGGGTTTCGATCAGGCGATCCTCCTGGAAGCTCGGATCGTGGATCGTGGTCGGCCGGATGTTGAGGAAGAGCTTCGTGCCCGCCGGAAAGTCGATCGCGCCCGCGAGACCGCTCGAGCGGCAGACGCAGTCGAGCTCGAAGACGAGGTCGTTCTGCTCGGCGGCGTCGAAGAGCGCCGTCGGCGAGTGGAAACGCGAGCCCTGGGGGCCGCGGGCGAGGGCCTCGTAGCCGAAGACGGTGCGGCTTCCGACCTCGACCACCGGCTCGTAGACGGAGTAGATGCGTCGATCGAGGATCGTCTCGAGCAGCTCGCTCCGCAGCTCGCGACGGAGCGCCTCCAGCTCGTGGCCACAATCCCCACGCGCCTCGTCCACCAGACGCCGGAGCTGGGTCGCGGTGCCGAGCTGGGGGTTCCGGATCTCGACGGCCATTCCGATCGGCAGCCGCAGCGGACCGCGCAAGTAGGGATAGAAGATCTGTGCCGCATCGGTGGCCAGCGTACGCGCGATCTCCTGGCGGAAGCCAGGCATCTCCGTCCGGTAGAACGCCGCCGAGTCCGAGGAGCGGAAGAGCAACACCGCGATCTCGTCGACGCCCGGCTCGGAGAGACAGACGACGTCCTCCGCGCCCAGTCGCTGTCGTGCCCGCTCCGAGACCCGCGTCCAGAGCGCTTCGAGACAGCCGCGACGGGCAGCGTGACCGTGACGACGCTCCACCTCCGCCAGCATCGGCGCGCCGATGAGGACCAGCCCGACCGCACCCCTCGTCTCCAGGCGGATCCCGAGCTCGTCGAAGAGCTCGCCGAGCTTGGGCGCGGGGGAGGCGTTCGCGAGACGATGGCGCGGCTGAATCAGGCTGCTCATGGAGCACGAATCGGCAGCCGGACGACTCCCGTTGAGACATGCTTGCGAGCGTGACCGAAGATCGCTCCAGCGGCCCCCGGCGCCGCCGAGCAGCCTCGGGTCAAAGCAGGAGCTGCATCGGATCCGAGAGCAGCCGGACGAGCCGACTGGTGAAACGAGCCGCCTCCGCACCATCGACCACCCGGTGGTCGTAGGACAGGGACAGGGGCAGGATCAATCGCGGCACGAACCCGCCAGAGATGCCCTCGATGCCCCCGTCGGAGGCGTCGGAGGCGGAGGAAGGCTCGGGCTCCCACTCCAGGGGCGAGGGGCCCTGCCAGAGCGGCTGGACACGCATCTTCGAGAGGCCGAGGATCGCGACCTCCGGTGCGTTCACGATGGGAGAGAAGGCGGTGCCCCCGATCCCGCCGAGGCTGGAGATCGTGAAGCTGGCGCCTCGAAGCTCGTCGGGCGAGAGCTTGCGGCTGCGAGCACGTTCGGCGGTCGCCGCAAGCTCCTCCGCCAGCTCGAAGACGCCCTTGCGATCGACGTCCCGGATCACCGGAACCACCAGCCCTTCCTCGGTATCGACCGCGATCCCGAGGTGGAAGTACTCCTTGATGATGAGCCGGTCGCCCTCGGCGGCGAGCGAGGCCCGGAAGACCGGCTGGGCGCGGAGCGCCACCACCACCGCCTTCATCACGAAGAGCAGGGGCGATAGCTTCACTCCTCGTTCGGCCGCGGCCGGCTGACGATCACGTCGGAAACGCTCGAGCTCGGTCACGTCCGCCGCGTCGTGCTGGGTCACATGGGGGACGTTCAGCCAGCTTCGATGGAGCGCCGGCCCGGAGACCCGCTGGATCCGACTCAGGGCCTGCTCGCGCACCGGCCCGAAGGCCGAGTGGTCCCGCTCCGGAATCGCCGGAATCCCGCGCGCTCGAATCGATCCGCTGCCTTCGCCGCCCTCCTCTCGCGACTCGCTGGAGAAGCGTTCCCGCACGGTCTGCTTCAGATCGTCGACGAGGATCCGCCCCTTCGGTCCGCTGCCCCGGGCGATCTCGATCGGGACACCGAGCTCCCGCGCGAATCGACGCACCAACGGACTCGCGTGGGGAAGCCCTTCCCGATCGGGAACCGGATGCGCGGCCGCGGACGAGATCGAGGGCTCCGCCTTCTCGCTCGCACGCTCGCCCTCTGCGACCGCCTCCTCCCCCGCTTCGTGGTCCGCCTCATCGACCCCTTCGTCGACCGTCTCGTCAGCCGTCTCGTCGGCCGTCTCGCCGGCCTGCGATCCCGCCGGCGCATCCTCGCCCTCACCCGACGCCGCTCGCTCCGTCCCGGCCGCGTCCTCGCCCGCCGATTCGCTCGAGGACGCGGCGGACTCCGCGTCCTCCTTCAGGACGACCAGGACGCTGCCCTCGGAGACGCGATCACCTTCGGCGACGCGCACCTCCGCAATCACGCCCGCAGCGGTGGCCGGGATCTCCATCGTCGCCTTGTCGCTCTCGATGCTCACCAGGGGCGCATCGAGCTCGATCCGGTCGCCTTTCGCAACCAGCACCTCGACGACCTCGACCTCGTCGAAGTCGCCGATGTCGGGTACGCGAATTTCCAGTCCGTCGGACAAGCTCGACTCCCCCCAGCTGCCTACTGATGCCTCGGCGCCGGGCGCTCCCCGTCGATCCCGTACTTCTGCATCGCCTCACGAACCTGCCCGGGGTCGACCGAGCCTTCCGAGGCCAGCGCCGAGAGCGCCGCCACGCAGACGTTCGTACGGTGGACCTCGAAGAAGCGTCGCAGCTTCTCCCGACCGTCGCTGCGACCCCAACCGTCGGTCCCGAGCGTCCGATACGCTCTCGGCACGTAGGCTCGGATCTGCTCCGAGAAGGCGCGCATGTAGTCCGTCGCCGCTACGACCGGCCCGGAGGTCTTCGCGAGCTGGCGCTCCACGTAGCTCCGGCGACGCTCCTGGTCGGGATGGAGCAGATTCCAGCGGTCCACGTCCTGCCCGTCCCGCGCCAGCTCGTTGAAGCTCGTCACGCTCCAGACGTCCGCGGAGACCGCGTGATCGTCCTCCAGCATTTCAGCCGCGGCGAGCACCTCCCGCAGGATCGTTCCGCTGCCCAGCAGCTGGACCCGGGCGCCCTCGCCCTGCCCTTCCCGGACCCGATACATCCCGCGCAGGATGCCCTGCTCGACGCCTTCGGGCATCGCCGGCTGCGTGTACTTCTCGTTCATGACCGTCAGGTAGTAGAAGACGTTCTCTCCGTCCCGGAACATCCGTCGCAGGCCATCGTGGATGATGACGGCCAGCTCGTAGGCGTAGGTCGGGTCGTAGGCCACGCAGCTCGGGACCGTGCTGGCGAGGACGTGACTGTGTCCATCCTGGTGCTGGAGACCCTCGCCGGCGAGGGTCGTCCGGCCCGCCGTCCCCCCGAGCAGGAAGCCGCGGCATTGCATGTCCCCCGCGGCCCATACGAGGTCCCCGACCCGCTGGAAGCCGAACATCGAGTAGAAGATGTAGAACGGAATCATCTGGACGCCGTGGCTCGCGTAGGCCGTCGCGGCCGCGATGAAGGAGGCCATCGCCCCCGCCTCGTTGATCCCCTCCTGCAGGATCTGGCCGGACTTCTCCTCGCGGTAGTAGGCGATCTGATCCGAGTCCACCGGATCGTAGAGCTGGCCGACCGACGAGTAGATCCCGAGGCGCTGGAACATGCCCTCCATGCCGAAGGTGCGCGACTCGTCCGGCACGATCGGTACGATGTGCTTCCCGATCTTCTTGTCCCGGGTCAGGGTCTGAAGGATCCGGACCACGGCCATCGTCGACGACGTCTCGCGATCGCCGCTTCCCTTCAGCAGGGATTCGAAGGCATCCAGGTCTGGCAGCTCCAGGGACTCGGCGTCGGTCCTTCGGACGGGGAGATAGCCCCCGAGCGCCTCCCGCCGTTCGTGCAGGTAGCGGATCTCGGGACTGTCCGGGGGCGGCGCGTAGAAGGGCGCCTTCCCGATCTCCTCGTCGGAGATCGGAATGTCGAAGCGGTCCCGGAAGGCGCGCAGGGCCTCTTCCGCCATGTCATGGACTTGATGAGTCACGTTCTGGCCTTCACCGGCCTCGCCCGTGCCGTAGCCTTTCACGGTCTTCGCCAGGATCACCGTCGGTGCCCCTTGGTGGGCGACCGCCTCGGCATAGGCTGCGTAGAGCTTGTGGGGATCGTGCCCGCCGCGATTCAGACGCCAGATGTCGTCGTCGCCCATGGTGGCGACCATCTCGCGCAGCTCGGGGTACTTCCCGAAGAAATGCTCCCGGGTGTAGGCGCCGCCCCGGACCTGATAGGCCTGATATTCGCCGTCGACGGCCTCCTCCATCCGCTTGCGCAGGATTCCGTTGTGGTCCTTCGCGAGCAGCGGATCCCAGCGGGCCCCCCAGATCACCTTGATGACGTTCCAGCCTGCGCCACGGAACGCTGCTTCCAGCTCCTGGATGATCTTGCCGTTGCCCCGAACCGGGCCGTCCAGACGCTGGAGGTTGCAGTTCACCACGAAGATCAGGTTGTCGAGCTTCTCGCGACCCGCGAGGGAGATTGCGCCGAGCGTTTCGGGCTCGTCGGTCTCGCCGTCTCCGACGAAGGCCCAGATCTTCCGACCCGTGGTCTCGGCAATTCCCCGATCCCGGAGATAGCGCATGAATCGCGCCTGATAGATCGCCATCAACGGGCCCAGGCCCATCGAGACGGTCGGGAACTGCCAGAACTCGGGCATCAGGCGGGGGTGGGGATACGAGGAGAGACCGCCCGCATCCACCTCCTGCCGGAAATTGTGGAGCTGGTCCTCGCTCAGTCGCCCTTCGAGAAAGGCCCGCGCGTAGATGCCCGGCGAGGCATGACCCTGGATGTAGAGGAGATCGCCTCCATGCTCCTCATTCGGGGCTCGAAAAAAATGGTTGAAGCCGACGTCGTAGAGGGTCGCCGCCGAAGCGAAGCTCGAGATGTGACCGCCCAGAGAGGGGTCGACCCGATTCGCCTGGACGACCATCGCCATCGCGTTCCAGCGGATGAAGGAACGGATCCGTCGCTCGATCGCAGGGTCCCCTGGGCTCTTCTTCTGGAGCCCTTCGGAGATCGTATTGACGTAGGCCGTCGTGGCCCTGTACGGGAGATGCGCTCCTTTTCGTCGCGCCCGACGGACGAGACGTCCCACGAGGTAGTGGGCCCTCTCGACACCCTCCCGCTCGAAGACGGCATCGAGGGCTTCGAGCCACTCGAGGGTCTCCTGCGGATCAGCATCTCGAGATTCCGCCATGCGGGTCCTCCTCCCTGCCTGCCCTACCCGAAGGGGTTTCGAAGCTCATTCGACGGCGAAGCGACGAATGATCCACGACGATCGATTCTAGCTCGCCTGACTGGATGGCTCGCCCACACGCTGCGACACCGATCGGGCCGACGTGTCGAAATCGGCTCGACTCCGGCTCCGCTTGACGATTCCTGCTTTCCGCGTGACCCGGCGGCTCCGGCCCCGCTCCCGCCGCGATCACACTGCCCTGAGGATCCTCCTCACTCGGCCGATTCGAGCGCGGCGTGGCCCTCCGTCATCCCGTCCTCACCGATCTCGTCTTCGATCTCGTCCGCGATCTCCTCCCCGGTCGGCGGCGCCGGACGGACCGCCCGATGGTCGCGGCGCCGGGCCCGCATGTTCCGGACCTCCCGTTCGAAGACGTCGACGGCGCGTGCCAGCGCGATCTCGGGCTCTTCGTCCCGCTCGTGAACGATGAGCTCCCGGCCCTTCGCCTGACAGCGGATCTTCGCCTCCGCGGCGCCATGCTGATGATGATTGCTGCTCTCGACGTGGATCACGACGTGGATCAGATCCCTCCGCCCTTCCGCCAGCTTCCGGATCCTCGACTCCGCCCACTCCTTCCGACTCGCGTCCAGCTTCGTCACGAGGTGCCATTGAATGTCCATCAGGCCGCATCTCCTTTCGACAATGGAATGTTCGAGCCCGTGATGAGCTCCATCTCGTAGTTGCGATAGGTCTTCTCGATCGTGGCCCCCATCTTCTCGAGGGCACCGCGCATGCGGACGTTCCGCTCGAGGATCAACGAGGCCTCTCCGAAGCGGTAGCCCTTCGACAGCCCGACGTCGAAGGTGCGTGCGTAGAGCGCGGCGCCCAGGGGCAGCGACTGGAACTCGCGGGCGA
>CAYWGW010000014.1:0-40077 GCA_964457385.1 uncultured Spirochaetaceae bacterium | reverse complement strand
CGCAAGGACGGCTCCGACGATCGCTTCGAGCGCATCAAGCCGAGCTTCCTGCGCTTCCTGATGGCCTGGACGCTCCAGGGGCTCTGGGTCTTCCTGACCCTCGCCTGCGCCCTGGCGGCGATCACCTCGACCGGCGCCCGGCCCCTCGGCGCAGCGGCCCTGATCGGAGGCCTCGTCTGGCTCGTCGGCTTCGGGATCGAGGTGGCGTCGGACCACCAGAAGCGGGTCTTCCGCGCCGATCCGGCCCATCGCGGCCGCTTCGTCACGACCGGACTCTGGGCCTGGTCGCGGCATCCGAACTACTTCGGCGAGATCACCCTCTGGCTGGGCATCGCGATCATCGCCCTGCCCGCCCTCTCGGGCTGGCAGCTCGTCACCCTGATCTCACCCCTCTTCGTCACCCTGCTGCTCACCCGGGTCAGCGGCATTCCCCTGCTCGAGGCTCGCGCGGACGAGCGCTGGGGTGGAGATGCCGACTACCAGGCCTACAAGGCCCGCACACCGGTGCTCATCCCGCGACCGCCGACGAGCGATTGATCCCATCACGAGCCAGATCCGGGCTCGATCCTTCTTGATCGGCGCGCAGCAATCACCGACACTGACTCGCGGAGGAGATCCGGCATGAGCAGCGCAGCGATCTCCTCGGAGCCCTCCGGCGCTCGCGGCGAGGGCGCAGCGGGGATCCGATCCGACGACAGAACGGATCGGCAATGGAATCCGCCGGCTGGTCGACCACGGCTTCCGACCCGCTTCGAGCTTCTCGGCCCCTGCGGATCCGGTGGCCAGAGACAGACCTGGCGTGCCCGCGATCGAGCCCACGATCGCGAGGTCGTGATCGCATATTGGACGTGCGACGACGGATGCGTCGCCAGCGACGCAATCAGGCAGGAGCTTCGGATCGCTGCAGCCCTCGGTCGCCGGCGTCATCACGTCGTTGCCGAAGAGCTCGTCGAGGTCGAGGGCGATCGCTTCCTGGTCTTTCGGCATCTGCCGGGAGGCGATCTCACCCGTCTTCTCGACTCGCGACCCGACCGGAGGCTGCCGATCTCCCGGGTCGTCGCGCTCGCCTACGATGTCGCCGTCGCGCTCGCGCAGGCCCACCAGTCGGGTGTCGTGCACGGAGACGTCGCTCCCGGCAACATCCTCTTCGATGCGGACGGACGGGCGGTGTTGTCGGATTTCGGTCTGGCCCGCTTCGCGGACGAGGAGCCGATCCCCGGACTGCAGGGAACGCCCACCTACCTCGCTCCCGAGGCGATCCGAGGCGAGGCGCCCGGTTTCGCAAGCGACCTCTACGCCCTGGGCTGCGTGCTCTACGAAGCCCTCACCGGCCGATCGCCCTTCGAAGGGTCCACCTCGATCTCCGAGCTGCTGCAGCGACACCAGATCGAGACACCCACCGAGCTGCGGGCGCTGCGGCCGGAAACGCCCGGGCTGCTCGCCCGCCTCGTGGAGAGCCTGATGGCAAAGGATCCGGAGTCGCGCCCCGCCCGCAGCCGGGACGTCGCCGGTGCGATCTGGGGCATGAAGAGCGCGTGGAACCAGTACGCCCGCAGTCAGCCGGCCCCCGACGAGCCCGCGCAGCCGATCGGACGAGGCGAAGAGCGGGCTCGATTCGAGGCGGGGCTCGAGACGGCTCTCCGCGGGCATTCCCATTGGATCCTGCTCGCCGGGGAGAACGGCCTCGGAAAGACGAGACTCGCCCGCAGCGCGATCGAAGAAGCCGATCGCCACGGATTTCTCGTGCTCTCCGCAACCGTCTCGGAGAGTCGACGACTGCCTCATGGAGCCATCGTCGATCTCCTCGTCCAGACCGGCTTCGCGCGACTGCGCGAGCTCGACGAAGAGGATGCGGGACTTCTTCGCCAGCTCATGTATCTGACAGACGACAGGTCCGAGAACCCCTCCGCGGGCCATTTCATCGCCAGCCGAACGCGACTCCATCGGATCGTCGCGAGCCAACTCGCCGCGCTCTGCCGCCAGATCCCGATCGCGCTCGTGATCGACGACCTCCATCACGCCGATACGGCCAGCCTGGATCTGCTCGCCGCGCTCGAGCAGACCTTCCGTGCTCCGACCGTCGATTCGCCGACTCTCGGTTTACCGAGCCTGGACCCGGCGAGTCGGTTGCTGGTCTTCGGGACCTACCGGGCCACGCGGGCCCCGAGGTCCCTCCTCGACCTCGCGAAGGCCGTTGCCAAACGCAGCCACGGAGACCACTCGATCCTCTCGGGCCTCCGGGAAGAGGAGGTCCGCCAGTACCTGATCGCCCGAGGCGCTGAGCTCCCTTCGCGGCGGCTGATCGAGGAGCTCCAGCAGGCGTCCGGGGGCAACCCCTTCCTATTGAAGGAGATCGTGCGCCAGCTCCGGGACTCGGACGAGGGCTGGCCGTCGGCTCCGTCGGTCCCGTCGCTTTTCCATCTCCCCACGCCCAGCAAGATCGTCGACTGGATCGCGCATCGACTCGAGCCGCTCTCGCCTGATTGCATCCAGGCTCTGTCGACATTCGCGATCGGAGGATCCGAGCTCGGACTGCACTCCTTCGAGAAGATCCTCCACGCCCGGGGCTGCGCGCCCGAGCGCGCGATCGAGGAGGCCCTCCAGAGCGGGCTCGTCACGCTCCGCCAGGGCCAGATCCAGTTCGACCACGCGATCGTACGGGAGACCGTGGTGCGACGTCTCGTTCCGGAGGAGCGACGCGAGCTGCATCGGCAGATCGCAGCCGCATGGACCGAAGCTGCCCACCGCCAGTCCCACGTCCGCGAGATCGCGATCGCACACCACCTCTTTGCCGCGGGGTCCCGCGCGGACGCGGACGAGGTGGTGCGACTCGCCGAACGGACTGCAGGCCAGGCCTTCGAGCGATTCGCCTGGGCCGAAGCGATCCAGCTACTGGAGTACGGACTCGAACGCGCCGAAGCACCCGACGTCCGGGCTCGCCTCCATCACCAGATCGCTCGCGCCCACTTCCAGCGACTCGACGAGGCGCCCTGTCTGCACCACTACGAACAGGCGCGCCGGATCTACCAGGCAATGGAGGACCATGGCGCGCTGGCCCGCGTTCTTGCGGCGATGCTGCGCGCGACGGTCTGGCTCCGGCCCGAGGACCCGGATCGAGCCGCCACCGGACCACGGCAGGTGCGTGAGGCCCTCGACGCCCTCGGGCCTGACGGGCACGGATTGCGAGCTGCCCTGCTCTGCGCACTTGCCGAATACGAGCACTACTGTGGCGATTCGCTCCGGGCCGAGCGCATGGCGCTCTCGGCGCTCGCCCTTCCGCTCGCCGAAGCCGACCCGGGTCTGAGGAGCGATCTCGAGTTCACCCTCGCGACCGTCCTCCACGACACGCTACGCCTGCGTGAAGGGCTCGAAGCCTGGACCAGGGGAGCGGCCCAGGCGCGCTCGGCCGGCGATGACGCGGCCGCGACCCGCTGTCTCCAGCGAGCGCAGGTCAGCCGCTTCTGCCTGGGCGAGCTCGACGCCCTCGAAGGCGACCGGGGGACGGAGGGCTGGGTTCGACAGCGGATCCACGCGCCGGGGGATGCCGCCATGGCCGCGAGCGTCGAGCTGAAGCTCGCCGTCCTGCGCGGCGACTGGAAGGCCGCGGAGGATCAGGCCGAAGACCTGCAGGTCCTCCTCCATCGCTCCCGCAATCCCTGGTCCCTGCTGGCCTGTGCCTACTCGCTGGCCTGTGCCCGCGCCACGCAGGGGGATGCCGCCGGGGCCCGCCGGGCGATCGACTGGACGCGGGACTTCGAGCTGAGCTTCGCTGCAGCGAGCCATTCCGAGCATCTGGACCGTGCTTTTCGATGGCTCAGCGATCTCTACGCGGGCGAACGGCTCGGCTCGGCGGCGACGGATCCGACGAGCCTGCACGAGCGGATCGAGCGCGGTGACGACTCGACTTTCGGCCTCGCCGACGCCTGCATCGCCGTCGAGCTGGCCGACCATCTCCGGGACGGTGCGCTGGCCGCCGTGGCGCTGGCGCGCCTGGAGCGGGCCGCCGCCCGCGGCTGGGTCTTCATGACGGGCTGGCCCTTCTTCATCCCCCGGCTCCAGAGTGTCGCGGCGGTCCTGATCGGCGATCTCGAGCGGGCCGGGCAGGGCTTCCAGCGCGCCCTCGCGTGGGCCGAGGCGCTCCGGCTGCCGGTCGAGCGGGGGCGATCGCGCTTGGATCTGGCCCAGATGTTCGTGCTGCGAGGCGCCGAGGGCGATCGCGCGGAGGGCCTTCGTCTCGCGCGGCTCGCCCGGCGCGATCTCGCCGTGTGCCCCCGCAGCGTCTTCGCCCACCGAGCCGAGAAGCTCGCCCGCTACCTCGAGGCCTCGATCGGCACTGACCGTGCATCCGACTCTCCGATGGCCGAGGCCGGGCCCGCTCAGCTCCTTTCGAGATCGAAGGCGCGGATCAACGAGTAGACGTGGGAGCGCGCGAGGTCCAGGCGTCGGGCGGCCTCACTCACGTTCCAGCCGGTCTCCGCCAGCGTTCTCGCCAGGTAGTCCGCCTGGAAGCGCCGGGTGGCCTGCTGGAACGTGAGGGGCAGGCTCGGATCCGGTGATTCCCGACTCGATGCAGCCGCCTCGGGAAAGACGTGTTCGAGCTCGATCTGATCGGCCCGTTCGCCGGTCGCCCGGATCGCGGCGGCTTCGATCGCATGTTCGAGCTGCCGGACGTTGCCGGGCCAGGGCGCGTTCTCCAGGGCGCGCAAGGCAGCCGGCGAGATCTGCAGCCGGGGCAGCGGATGGCGCTGGCTCGCCAGCGCGACGAAATGCTCCGCGAGCGGGGCGATGTCCTCACGGCGCTCTGCGAGGGACGGGACACGGACGAGCAGCACGTGAAGCCGGTAGTAGAGATCCTCCCGGAAGCGACCCTCACGGACCGCCAGCTCGAGATCCGTGTTCGTCGCGGCGATGATCCGGATGTTCGCCACGTTCGGCCGGGTCGCACCCAGCGGAAAGTAGGTCCGGGACTGCAGTAGCTGGAGCAGCTTCGCCTGGGCGGAGGCCGGCAGCTCCGAGACCTCGTCGAGAAAGAGCGTGCCGCGTTCCGCCGCCTCGACCTTCCCCCGCAGCCTTCGCGTCGCCGTGCTATGCGCGCCTTCGACCGCACCGAAGAGCTCGCTCTCCACCAGACCTTCCGGGATCGCGGCACAGTTCAGCTCGACGAAGGGCTCGGCCCGTCGGCTGCCGTTCTCGTGGATCAGTCGCGCGACCAGGCTCTTGCCGGTCCCCGAGTCCCCCGTCAGCAGGATGCCGACATCGAAGGGCACCACGTGGCCGAGGGAGCGCAGCAGATCTGCCATCGCCGGGCCGCGCCCGATCAGGTTCTCCGCTCGGATCCGTCGCCGATACGCCTCCGTCGGATCTTCCTCCGCAAACCGGGCTCGCGGCACCAGCAGCCTCGAAGCGAGCTCCCACAGCTCACCCGCGAAGAGCTCTGCGCTCTCGCGCGCCGCACCGTCGAAGGGACCGGAGGACGCTTCGCCCTGCAGATAGACGGCGCCGATGGGCGGATCGTTTCCAACCGGGACACAGAGCACCGCCTCGATGCGACCGACCTGGATGCTCTCGCGACCTGAGAAGCGCGGATCGATGAGCGCAGCCGGAGTGTCGATCGTGGTGGCCGTCGCCATCGCCTGGGCGATGATGCCGCGAGATACGGCGCGGCGAAGATCCTCCGCCTCGGCCTCGGACGTACCATGGGCCATGAACCAGCTCGGATCGTCGTCGGAGCCGCAACCGCCGTCGGGGCCGTCGAGTCCATCGGGACTGTGGAGCTCGAGGTAGCCGATCGAGGCCCCGGTCACCTCCACCACGATCGAGAGCGCCTCCTCGAGGAACGACTCGATCTCGGTCTGCGCCCCCAGCTGCAGCAAGCGGCGATAGAGGTCTCGCTCGCGGCGCAGTCTCTCGAGCTCTGAATAGCCCTCCATTGCTGGTTCCCGGTGGCCTCCCCGGATGCGGTGCGCGCGGAGCCATCGTGGCTGCTGCGCCAGCGGTCGAACCTAGCACCCCTGAATACTACGTCCGACGAACGATCTGCGACCGGCCCGATGCATCGAGGACACTCGAAACGAATTCCTGAACGCCGGGCGAGCAATCCATCATAAAGCCGCCAGGAACCCGATGAGGCAATCGACCACATGACCATTCCGGAGGACAGGCTGGGGGGAGACCTGTCTGTTCCTCAGGACATGCCTGGCGCCGAAGATCCGGCTCGCGCGGCCTCGGCCTCGCATGCGCGCGGCACGGGATCTGCAATCCGATTACACGGTCGAGCGATCGACACGCCATTCTGTTCGCCAGGGCCTTCCAGGTCTTCGCTCTCCGCGGCACATCGTTCCCGCCCGACTCGGCCTCTGGTCGCGCCTCGGGAGACGCCCGGGAACGATGTGCCGCCTCTCGAGTCGCGACCAGAGGCCGTTTCCCTCCGCGCCCCGCTGGCTACCCTCCCGCCTGCTCGCGAATCCTGCGGGCGGGGAGCTTCGATGCCCGATCGATCCAGACCCTACCGGGTCGTCCAATGGGGAACCGGCAATGTCGGATCCTACGCCCTACGCGCCATCCACAATCATCCGGAGCTCGAGCTCGTCGGATTGATCGTGAGCAATCCCGACAAGGCCGGCCGGGATGCCTCGGCTTTCGCCGAGATCCCGGAGAACGGCATCCGGGCCTCGACGAACGTGGACGAGATCCTGGCCCTCCAGCCCGACTGCGTCTGCTACACGGCCGCCTCGGAGCATCGGCTCTTCGAGGCCGCCCAGGACCAGGCCCGGATCCTGGCCCGGGGCATCAATCTCGTCTCGAGCTCGCTCTTCATGCTCCAGTACCCGAAGTCGGACATCCCCGGCTTCGTCGAGAATCTGGAGGAGGCCTGTCGGAGCGGTGCCTCGACCGCCTTCAACAATGGCATCGACCCGGGCTTCGCCAACGACCTGATGCCCCTGGTCTTCACGGCCCTGTCGGAGTACTGGACCGGCATCCGGGTCCAGGAGATCGTCAACTACTCGACCTACGTCCAGGAGAACACCATCCGCGAGGTCATGGGCTTCGGCCATCCCCTCGACCACGAGTGCATGCTCTTCGCGAAGGGGGCCCTCTCGATGGGCTGGGGCGGCACGATCCGATCGATCGCGGCCGGGCTCGGCGTCGAGCTCGACCGCATCTACGAGGTGACGGAGCGGCTGCCGCTCGAGGCCGACACCGAGAACGCGATGGGGCTCTTCCGCAAGGGCACGACCGGCGCCGTCCGCTTCGAGGTTCGCGGCGTGGTCGGCGACCGCGAGCCGATCGTGCTCGAGCACGTGACCCGACTCGTCGACGACATCGCACCCCATTGGCCCCAGGGCAAGGGCTACCGGGCGGTCATCGAGGGCGAGCCGCGGATGGAGATCAGCATGGACATGGCCGATCGACACGGCGACCACGCGGTCGGTGGGGTGATCCAGACGGCAACGCGGATCGTGAACGCGATCCCCGCCGTCGTCGAGCATGCGCCGGGTCTCGTCTCCGCTCTCGACCTTCCGCTGATCACGGCCCGCGGCCTCTACCGACCCGAGGCCGGGTAGCCTCGTTGTCCGCTGCAGCATCGACTACCACACCGTCCGGCGTCACGCCGCCCCGACGAGCGGGCCGGGAGGCCACGCGATGAGCGTCGAGTCCGCCTGCACGCTGCTGATCGAGCGCCAGGCCCTGCTCTCCCGGGCACGGGTGCTGGTCGTCGGCGGAGCGAACATCGAGCACGGTTACACGATCGACGGGGAGCTCGAGCCGGACGCCAAGTACTCGACGCCCCCGCTTCCGCGACTGGCGGGCGGCAGCTCCGTCAACCACGCCTGCCGGCTGCTGGCGATGGGGATTGGTGTCGATCCCGTCCTCCCGCTCGCGAAGGAGGATCCGAACAGCAGGACCATCATCGCGGCCCTCGCCGACTCGGAGGCCCGGGGAGGCGCGCGCTATCGCCGCAAGCGGATGGAGATTCCGGGAACCGGCCTGACGACGCCTTACACCACCATCATCCGCCAGGGCGCCGCACGCGCTTCGCTCAACGAGTTCTCGAACGAGCTGATGAAGCGCTTCCGCGCCCACGCGAACCGCCATCTCCAGGACCTCGGGACGACCCGGCGCAAGCCCGACGTCGTGATGATCGGCCATGTCCACGCCGACCAGGCGCGCTCGGCGCCCGACCGGATCGGCTTCGCCGGAGCCATCAGTGAGTCCTTCCTCACGAGCACTGCACTGCGGCAGGCGCGCAAGTTCGTGAACTTCGGCCCCGCCCAGTACCGCCTCGGGAGCCATCGCTGGGAAGAGTTCCTCCGCCGCCATGTCACCGTCTTCCAGCTCGACATCGGCGAGATCCAATCCTTCTGCGCCGATGCGGGCCTCGAGCGCCTGTCGCTCGAAGCGATCCTCGACTGGTTCCGGCCGCGCTGCACCGTCGTCATTTCCCTCGAGCGTTTCGGCGCGATCGGCCAGCTCAAGGGCTCCGCGGAGGCCGTCGCCGCCTGGCCCTATCTGCTCTCGAACGTGCGTGACTCGACCGGGGCGGGCGACGCCATGGGCGCAGGGCTCGTAGCGCATATGCTCGCCTCCGGCTTCGACGACGAGGGAGAGAGCCCGGCGGCGCGGATCGAGAAGTTCGCGGGCGCCCTCGCCTTCGGGCGCGTGTGCGGCGCCTACGCCTGTACGACCGTCGGCGGCGCCAACGACTGCCCGACCCTGGACGACCTCGCGCGCTTCGAGCGCCGGGAGCGGCTGCACCTGCGCGACGGCGGGCTCACGCGGGACGTCAGCTCCCACGAGCTCTTCCTGATCGACCGTGCCTTCGAGCGCTGATCGCGCGCGATTCGCATCGCGATCGGGCCGCGAGCCTCGACCCGATCGCGACGCGTCATTCCGATTGCAACGGCTCGCGAGGTCGCGGCGCAGAGGAGCCGCGCACCCGGGGCACGGGCCGATAGCCGTTCGAGATCGCCCCGTAGCTCGCCACCAGGAAGGGCACCAGGTAGGTCAGGGGCAGCTTCCACCACGCCGTCGCGAACGGGAAGCTGCCCGAGAGCAGCTGATCCCCCTGGTTCACCGCGATCAGCACGCTGCCGACGACGAGTGCCACCCGGCCCGAGCGCGTCGCCAGGGTCCGGTCGAAGCACGCGCAGCGCAGACATTTCCAGCGCACCGGCTGGTCCTCGGACTCGGCCAGGGAGACCCCCCGGACGAGGGGAGCGCCGCAGACGCTGCACGCGATCCCCTCCGCTTCGGCGCCTTTCGCGTCCTGCTCGTCGCAGGTGGACATCCCCGGGTCGTTCATGGGCCTCCTCGATCCTCGTGCTCGCGGGAGTCGTTGTATCCTGGGTCCCTGCTCGACCCGCGTCGCGCCCGACCGGGGCCGAGCGGCAGCGGCGGCGGCAGCGGAAACGGAAGCAGGGGCGGAGGCCGATGATGCGATTGAAGATCCGCGTGCAGCTCGCGGGCGAGCATACCCTGGGCCCCGGCAAGGTCCAGCTGCTGGAGGCGGTGGCCGAGCACGGGTCGATCTCCGCGGCCGCGCGGTCGATGCAGATGGCCTATCGCCATGCGTGGGAGATGCTCGACGACCTCAACCAATGCTTCCGGGATCCCGTGATCGTGACCGAGACGGGCGGACATGCCGGAGGCGGCGCCCGGGTCACCGACTTCGGGGCCGGGCTGATCGCCCGCTACCGCGCGATGCAGGCCAAGGCCGACGCGGCGCTGGCGGCCGACCTCGCGGCCCTCGCCCGGGCCTGCGCGCCGAAGCCTCGCGCGTGAGCAGCCTGCTCGTCCGGGCAGCATCCGAATTCGACCCGCGAGTCCTCGCGTAGACCCGGGAGCCGGCCAGAGTGCCGAGAAGAGTGCCGAGAAAGACTCGGCTCGAGTCGGCACACCTTTTGCTCCTCCCGGTCGTGGAGGCCCGCTGGCATGCCCCACTACGCCTACGACCGCCTTTCCGCCCTGGACCACGGCTTCCTGCTGGCCGAGGGCGAGAATGCGCCCATGCACGTGGGCGCGATCGCGATCCTCGAGTCCGGGCCACTGCGCAACCAGGAGGGCGGGATCGACATCGCGCGCTTCCGGGGCGCGATCGAAGCGGTGCTCCATTGGATCCCGCGCTACCGCCAGAAGCTTGCCTGGATCCCGATCGAGGACTGGCCCGTCTGGATCGACGATCGCCACTTCGACCTCGGCTACCACATCCGCCATATCGCGCTGCCCGCGCCCGGGACCCGCGACCAGCTGCGCGAGCTGACGGGCCGCATCCTCTCCCGGCGCCTCGATCGGGAGCGCCCGCTCTGGGAGCTGTGGGTCGTCGAGGGGCTGCAGCGCGGCGAGCAGGTGGCGCTGCTCAACAAGATCCACCACTGCATGATCGACGGGGCCGCGGGCGCCGACCTGTCGCAGATCCTGCTCTCGCCCTCGCCGCAGTTCGAGCAGAGCGCCCCGCTGCCCTACTACCCGCGGCCTGCGCCGACGCCGGCGGAGCTGCTCGCGGATCGGATGCGGGAGGGGCTCGGCGGACCGCTGCGCGCGCTGCGAGGCGTTCGGAGCCTGCTCGCCGGGGAGCGGAACGACGAGCGGAACCCGGAGCGGGAGGAGGAGCCGAGGACGTTGCGCGAGGACCTGGCCACGCGGGCCCAGGCGCTGCGCCAGATGGCCGGCCTCGCCTGGCAGACGGCCTCGCCCTCCCCGATCAACGGCGAGCTCAGCCCGTATCGACGAGTAGACTGGCTGACGATGCCCCTGGATGACGTGCGCGAGCTTCGTCGCGTGCTCGGTTGCACCATCAACGACGTCGTGCTGGCGATCGTGACGGGCGCGGTCCGGCGCTACCTCTTCCGGCGGCGGGTGGATCCGGCGCGGCTCGACTTCCGCATCTCGGCCCCGGTCAGCACGCGGCGGGCGGAGCATCGGAGCCAGCTGGGCAACCACGTCTCGTCCTGGATCCTGCAGCTGCCCCTCGACCGCGAGGATCCCCTCGAGCAGATCCAGTGGATCCGGGAGCGCACGGCGGAGCTGAAACGCTCGAGCTCCGCCCGGGCTCTCGAGACCCTGATGGAGGCGGCCGAGTTCGTCCCGACGGCATTGCTGAAGCACGCCGTCGGCCTCGTCAACGGACCGGTGAACACCATGGTCACCAACGTCCCCGGCCCACAGTTCCCCCTCTACTCGGTCGGCGCCCGGCTTCTCGGCATGTATCCGGTGGTGCCGCTGGTTCCGGGCTGCGGACTGGGCATCGCGCTGTTCAGCTACGAGGGGAAGCTCTGCTGGGGCTTCAACGCGGATCCCCAGCTGATCCCGAATCTCGAGGATTTCTCGGAGGACATCGGATGGGCCTTCGAGACCCTGCGTCAGGCGGCTGTGACGCGCTTCCTCGATCGTCGAACCGCGGCGACGGAGCAGCCCGACGAATCGCCGTTCGAGTCGGTCGAGCCGGTCCCGCAGATCACTCTTGCCGTGGGGCGATCCGTCCTCTAACTCCCCGGCATGCGCCTTCTTCCTGAGGCACGCGGAACCCGCGAGCCGCGTCTGGATCCCCGTTGACCGCCGTCCTGGCTCCGATCTTCGCCTTGCTGATGAGTGCCGCCCTGCTGCTGATGGGGAACGGGCTGCAGGTCACGCTGCTGCCCGTGC
Organism: uncultured Spirochaetaceae bacterium; assembly: GCA_964457385.1. GTDB lineage: Bacteria > Myxococcota_A > UBA9160 > UBA9160 > UBA4427 > UBA4427. The sequence continues at coordinate 28,434 of CAYWGW010000014.1, read as the reverse complement.
GTGCGAAGCTCGAGGGCTTCACGGCGATCGAGATCGGCGTGCTGGGCTCCGCCTACTTCACGGGCTTCGCGCTCGGCTGTCTCCGTGGCCCGCGCATGATCCGACGTGCGGGACACGTCCGTGCCTTCGCGGCGATGGTGGCGATCGCGTCCACGGTCATCCTCGCGCATGCGATGCTCCTCACGCCCTGGGCCTGGTGGGGCCTGCGCATCGTGACCGGGGCCTGCTTCGCGACGCTCTTCATGATCGTCGAAAGCTGGCTGAACGAGAAGTCGACGAATGCGAATCGCGGATTCGTCTTCTCCGTCTACACGATCGTCAACCTGACCGTAATCACGATCGGTCAGCTGATGCTGCTGCTCGACGACCCGAAGGAGTTCCCGCTCTTCTCGATCTCCTCGATCCTGGTCTCGTTGGCGGCCGTACCCCTGGCGCTCACCCAGGCCTCGGTGCCCGCCCCGATCGAGGCGGTCCACATCCGTTTCCGCGAGCTCTACGAGACCTCGCCCATCGGCCTCGCGGGCTGTCTCGCAGTCGGCCTCGCCAATGGATCCTTCTGGTCCCTTGCACCACTCTTCGTCCAGAGTCGGGGAGACGACACCGCGCAGGTCGCGATCTTCATGAGCCTGGCGGTGATCGCGGGCGCCGTCGGACAATGGCCCCTGGGCACACTCTCCGACCGCATCGACCGGCGCCGGGTCATCCTGCTCACCTGCATCGGCTCCGCCCTGGCGGGCGTGGCCCTCACCTGGCTGGCCGACGGGCCGGAGCTCGTCCTCTTCGCGGGCGCCTTCGCCTACGGCCTGTTCGCGTTTCCGCTCTACGCCATCAGCGTGGCCCATACCAACGACTTCGTGCAGCCCGAGGGCTACGTCGAGGCGGCCAGCGGACTGCTCCTCGTCTACGCCGTGGGCGCCGTGACCGGCCCGCTCGCCGCGGCCACGGTGATGCACCAGCTGGGCCCGGGAAGCCTCTTCTCCTTCACCGCCGCCGTCCATCTCGCGATGCTGGTCTACACCCTCTACCGGATTCCGTTCCGCCCCCGCCCGCCCGAAGAAGAGCAGATCCCCTTCGCCGACGCCCTCGTCGTGACCACGAACACGTCGACCGTCGACCCCTTCCCGTCGACCGACGACCCCGCGGAAGACGAGGTCGCCGAGACCGCGCCGGGGCCGACACCGCCCTGACGCGGCCTGGCGACTCGTCGTAGTGAGACGGATCACGGAACCGGGCCTCGAACGGACCGATCCACCCTGGAGGCCGGCGCGGGCGACGCTTCCTTCGACACGGGGCGGTACCGAGGGGCACGGAGCGACACGGGCTCCGCGGGCCCCGGCAAAGCCCCGATCCGACAGGGGGTTCCAGCATGTCGCTCTTCAGTCGCCGCATCGCCTACGATCGCAAGCGCATCCTCGACGAAGCCGAGCGTTTGCGGGGCGGCTGGCGCTGGCGCCGGGCCCTCGAGCTCTACCGGCAGATCCTGGCAGCCGAGCCGCACAACGCCGAGATCCACTTTCGGGCGGCCCCCCTGCTCGCCCGCTCCGGACGTCCCTTCGAGGCCTGGCAGTCCTTCCGCGCGGCGGCGGCGCGCCTCAAGGACGACCGTGCGGGCCGACTCGCACTCCACCGACAGGCCGTCCAGGCCCTGCCGAGAAGCTTCGAGGCGTGTCGCGCCCTGGCCCGGGCGGAGCTTCGGGATCGCCAGCCCGATCGCGCCTGCCAGACACTGCTCGAAGGCAGCCGCCGTCTGCGCCGACGGCGATCCCGGGGCGAGGCGATCGTGCTGCTCCGGGACGCCCGGGAGATCGATGCCTGGAGACCGGAGATCGTGCTCTCGCTCTGTCGCCTGCTGGCCCGCGACGGACAGCCCGCCGAGGCGCTCTTCCTGCTCGATCAGCTCGACGAACGCCTCGCGGACGAGCAGGATCGCCTGCTCGCCCGCGCCCTGGCCTGGCGCATCGAGCCGAGCCTGCGCCACACCTGGCGCTGGCTGCGCGCCCGCCGGGCCCGCGGCGCCCACGGCGCCCCGCGCGATCCCACGCCCGCCGTGCCCGCCGTGCCTGGACGCAGCGCGCGACATAACGCTCAGCTCGGGGCCATGGGATCAGAAATCTCCACCTCTCGGTGAGCGTCTACACTCGCGGCCGATCATCGCCCGTATGCGGGTTGCCGTCAGTGAATGAGGCCTGCGATCCCGAGCGCCTCGATGCCTTCATCCATCGGATACGACTGGGCACCGGGATACACGACGTACAAGGTCGACAGGCTCAGGTCTTGAATGGCGACGCGCATCGAACGGGTCGTGCGTGGCGCGTCGGTGTATTTGATCTCGAAGCCAATGCGTTTGCCGCCTTCAAAGAGCAGCAGATCGAGCTCCGCCCCTGCATGCGTTGCCCAGAAGTACACGTCCCGCCGCGCGCGCAATGCGAGGATCTGCTCGATGGCGAAGCCCTCCCAGGAGGCGCCGAGCTTGGGGTGCGACTGGAGCTGTTCGTCGTCCTCGATCGACAAGAGCGCGTGCAGCAGCCCAGAGTCGCGCACGTAGACCTTGGGCGCACGAACCTGGCGTTTCTTGAGATTCTCATGCCATGGCTGAAGCAGGCGCAAGACGTAGCTCCCGGAAAGTACGTCGAGATAGCGTCGGATGGCCGTCTCGGATACGGATAGGGAGCGTCCCAGCTCGGCCCTGTTCACGACCTGCCCGTGGTAGTGCGCCAGCATGGTCCAGAATCGACGCATCGTGGTGGACGCCACGCCGACGCCGAGCTGCGGTAGATCGCGCTCCAGAAAGGTCCGAATGAAGTCCTCGCGCCAGCGAAACGACATGGGCTCGTCGGCTGCCAGGAACGATCGGGGGAAGCCGCCCCGGCGCCAGAGCATGCCCCAGGCCTCCGGGGCGACCTCCTCGAGGTCGAAGCCTCCCATGTCGACGAACGCGATCCGCCCCGCCAGCGTTTCGGAAACGCCCTGGACCAACGCGGGAGACGCGCTCCCGAGCAGCAGGAACTGGGCGGGCTGCTCGGGGCGATCGAGCAAGACGCGGAGCACCTCGAAGAGCTCCGGCTTGCGTTGCACCTCGTCGATGACCACCAACCCCCTCGCGGAACCGAGCGCAAGCATGGGGTTGTCCAGGCGCGCGAGATCCACCGGATTTTCCAGATCGAAGCGGGCGGCTTCGGGCCGCTCCGCCATCAAGAGCCGAGCCAGCGTGGTCTTGCCGCACTGGCGTGGACCGAGCAAAGCCACCGCCGGGCTGCGTGCCAAACCGGCCTCGACCTCCCGCTGCAGCCGCAACCTCGTCAGCATCACCGTAGATTATCATTGAAAATCAGACGTCACAAGTAGTATTTTCAATGATAATCAACCTCACGTCGATTCAGGCTCCACTCGCCCGATCGGGATTGAACCGCTCCGGGTACCCCGGAGACCCGTTCAGTCGAGTCCGGCCTCCCTGGCTGGACTCTCTTACTCCGCATCGTCCAACACTTCGGATGCAGCCAGCGGGGACGGAGACGGGAGCAGCCGGCTCATGCCCCAGGCCGCCCCGCTCGCCGCGGCGCGCGATTCGATCAGCCGCCCCGCCGCCGTCCCACGCAGCTCGGGCGACATTGTGCGCAGCGTGACGCTCGTGCGCCGGCCCCGGATGTCGTAGGCCAGGATCGCATGCTGCCATTCGAAGCGGGCGGGCCCGTACAGGATCGACAGCGAACGGGCCGGCAGCGCCACGCGCACGCAATCCCAGCCGGGCGCCTCGCCGGATCGCTCGCGCGGCCGGGGTCGCGCGCGCAGCCCCGGTCGCTCACGTAGGAAGGTCATCACCGAGTCCGACTCGAGCGAGAGCGCCAGGATCGCCTCGCCGTAGGCGAAGGTGTCGTCGATGTGGAAGTCGAGGTTCGAGCGATCCTGCTCGCGATAGCGGAGCACGAAGACGTCCGTGGTCCGATAGGCCGTCATCGCGCGCATGAGCGCCGGGGACGGCGGAAACGGCTGCCGCGACCGCCGCCGCGTCCCGTCGACGCCCACCCCCTCGGCATTGGACACGACGGCCTCACGCGCAAGGGGTGCTAGTCGCGCGCGCGTTTGCGCCTCGAGCCAGCCCGCCCAGGCGGGCAGCCCCTCGAACCCCTCCGCCCGGACCTTTCGCTTGTTGAAATTCACCCGGGCCCCGAAATGCTGCTTCTGCTTACCGCTCTGGGCGGACCGGAACGACTGCTCTTCGATCGCCTCGAGCAACCGATCCGCCTCGGTCGGCGTGACCAGCTCCTCGAAGACGTGGACACCGTCGAAGTCGGGACATCCGGGACAGGACTGGCTCGTCGGATCGAAGGACGCGATCCGGACGCGCGGGTCCGGGTCCAGGCACGACCGCCGCTCCTCGGGCCGCTCGCGCAGGAACGCCGGCAGCTCGGTCGGCGGATCCATCCCGTGAGCCCGGCGCAGATCGGGAGCCAGGCAGCCGGCACACCAGCGCGTGCCGCTGCAGCCGCAGTTCTTCGCGACCGTCCGGGCGGGAGCGGGCGCGGAGGCCGGGGCGGAGACGGGAGCGAAGCGGCGGGGCGCGTTCATGGGCAGATCCTGCGGAAATCGTGCATCCTCGGCAATCCGTAGCGTTGCTGCTCGGCGATCCGGATCACCGCTGCGGGCGGCGCCGGGGGAGCCGGGGATGCCGGGCCTGTTGGGGCAGCCGCAGGGGCTGGAGGAGCTGGAGGAGCCGCATGCCGATTCTCGATCCGAGCCACGACGGCATGCATCCCGTCGAGGGCGACTCGGCCTGGAGCGAGTCCTACTACTTCAACGCCTACGAGGGCGAGACCGGCAACGGCATTGCTGAGTACCTCCATCAATTCGACGAGCAGGGCCGTCCACTCGCTCGGATCGAGTGATCGCGCGCTTCCGAGGAGCCAGTATGCTCGATCGACCCGATGCCGCAGCCCTGCTGCACGCGATGGCGGAGACCCTCTCGCAGGAGATCCTGCCGGCGACCCAAGGCGGTGCACAACACTCGGTCCGGGTGATCGCCAATCTCTGCCGGATCCTGGAGCGCGAGGTCCGTGCGGGCCCGACGCCGGAGGAGCGGACGCGGGAGGCGTTGGCGGAGCTGCTGGGTCGAGTGCCGAGCCGAGGGGAAGAAGGAGGCCTCGAGGAGCTGGCGCGGGAGCTCGATCGACGACTGGCGACCGCCCCCGCCGCCGACCGCGAGCTCGAGAGGCGGGCGCACGCCGTGATCCTCGAGGACATCCGACGTCGGCTCGCCATCGACCGTCCGGACTACGCGGTTCATGAGGGTCACGACGAATGAGCGAGGATCCTCGCCGGGCGCTCGAGGAACGTCTGTCGCAGATCCTTCCCGGCGACCTGCGAGCCGAGATCACCGGCGTGGCATCGGTGGGCGCGCAGCGGCAGACCTTCTTCGTCGACCTCGTCGATCGCCATGCACGCGAACCGGCCGACGAGCGAACGGCCGCGGTCGCCCAGGTGGCCGCCACCCCGCTGGCCGAGGGCGACGTCGAGATCGAGTCGCGGCTGCTGCGCGAGGCGGCCGCGGCGGGGGTCGCGGTGCCCGGGATCCTCGCCTGGGACGCGGAGAGCGCCACGATCGTCACCCGGCACGTCGCCGGAGAGTCGATCCCCCGGCGCATCCTCCGCCTGGTGGAGGCGGATCCCGAGCTCGGTGAACGATTGACGTGGGACTGCGGTCGGGCGCTGGCCGGAATCCACTCCATCCCGTCCGAGCCCTTCGCGGCGCTGCCGGATCTACGGGATCCGCTTCGTTATGTCAATGAGCTCGAGGCGGGTCTCGAGGCACTGCCCACACCGCACCCGGCCTTGCGACTCGGGCTGCGTTGGCTGCGACGCCACGCGCCCGATCCGTGGCCGTCCGCGACCGTCGTGCACGGCGACTTCCGGAACGGCAACCTGCTGGTGACGGAGTCGGGGCTGGCTGCGGTGCTCGACTGGGAGCTCGCCCATCTCGGCGATCCGATGGAGGATCTCGCCTGGCTCTGCCTTCGCTGCTGGCGCTTCGGAGCCGATGGGCGCGAGGTCGGTGGCTTCGGCAGGCGCGAGACGCTGCGCGAGGCCTACGAGGTCGCGGGCGGGCGTTGGCGCGAAGAGGGCTTTCGCTGGTGGAGCGTCGCGCGCACGCTCTGGTGGGCGCTCGGGCTGGCGCGGCAGGCAGAGGCCTTCCTGGGCGGTCATTCGAATTCGATCGTGCTGGCGGCGAGCGGCCGTCGGGTCGTCGAGCTCGAATACGACCTGATGCGGGCCATCGAGGACTGAGGGACGTTCCCGGGCCGGACGGCTATCGTTCCGCCACGATGTTCACCTACCTCAATCCCGACGTGCGCGAGCGGCTGATCCAGCAGGGATCGCTGATACGCATCGACGCGCGCGGCCGCAAGCTCGATCCTCGCGCGCAGCCCATGGCCGGCGAGACGGCGCTCAACATCCTCGGGCCCATCCCGCTGCCGATCGAGCTGGCCGGGATCTCCATCCGGGTGAAGTGGTATGCCAGCGTCCGCAGCACGGAGCTCTCCGAGGTCGAGGATCTGGCGGGCACGCTCCGGGAGAGCGGGGGGCAGCATCTCTTCTCGGTGCTCGCCTCGTCGATGGCGGTCAACAGCGTGCTCGTGATCGGCTCGCCGTCCGAGCATGAGAACCCACTCGTGCGGGTCCACTCGAGCTGCCTGACGGGAGACGTCTTCGGTTCGCGCCGCTGCGAGTGTGGCCCCCAGCTGGCGAGCGCCCTGCAGCGGATCGCCGAGGATCCGACCGGCGGCTTCCTGGTCTACATGGCTGGACACGAGGGTCGGGGGATCGGGCTCTGGGCCAAGGCGGCCACCTACCTGCTCCAGGACGCGGGGGAGGACACCTATCAGGCGAATCGTTCCCTCGGACTGCCCGACGACTCCCGGGACTTCAGCGACGCCGCGTCGCTGCTGCAGTACTTCGTCGGAGACAGGCCCCTGCGCCTGCTGACCAACAACCCGAAGAAGGTCGCCGATCTCACCGCACTCGGTCTCCGGTCGGTCGAGCCCGTGAAGCACGTGATCGGCGTGAACGAGTGGAATCGACGCTATCTGCACGCCAAGCGTGATTGGGGGCATCGCATCGGCTCCGACGACCTCGAGGGCCCCTGACGCTCCGAGTCCCCTGAATCCGAGGCTCGGAGGCCGGTCAGTCGTCGCCCCGCTCGCGAATCGCGTGCACCGTCGCGAGGTTGGGCTCGGCGTTCATCGACACGGTCTCCTCCAGCGTGAGATCGAAGCCCTCGAGCCCCACGATCCGCCGCGGCCGGTTCGTCATCAGCCGCATGCGTTGGATTCCCAGATCACAGAGGATCTGAGCCCCGACGCCGTAATCCCGGAGCTGCTCCGCCGGCTTGCGCTGCGGAGGCGCGGCGTCGGCTCCCTCGACGCGCTGCTTCAGTCGCTCGCCGATCGAGTCGCCGCCGTCGGGCTGGCCGATCACCACGATCGCCCCGCGCCCCTCGGCCTCGATCCGCCGCATTGGGGCCTCGAGCGGGCTCGGCAGGCCCAGGTCGGCGTGGAAGCTGGCGATCGGCTGGGCCGTCTGGACGCGCACGAGGACCGGCTTCCCGTCCGCGACGTTGCCTTTTACGAAGGCGAAGTGCTCGGTCTGGTCGAGGATGCTGCGGTAGACGATCGTCCGGAAGCGGCCGTGGAGGAAATCGAGGTCGTCTTCCACATAACGTTCGACGAGCTTCTCCTTGGCCCGGCGATAGTGGATCAGGTCGGCAATCGAGACGATCATCAGGTCGAAGCGCCGGGCGAACTTCTCGAGGTCCGGGCGACGCGCCATCGTCCCGTCGTCATTGAGGACCTCGCAGATCACCCCGGCGGGCGCCAATCCGGCGAGTCTCGCGAGATCGACCGATCCCTCGGTATGCCCCGTGCGGACCAGCACGCCGCCGGCCTTCGCCACGAGCGGGAAGACGTGGCCGGGCCGGGCGAGGTCACGCGCGCCGCAGCGGGGATCGACGGCCGTGGCGATGGTACGTGCGCGATCCTCGGCGCTGATACCGGTCGTCACGCCCTCGCGGGCCTCGATCGAAACGGTGAAGGCGGTCTGGAACTGCGCTGAGTTGTGGCTGACCATCATGGGGAGGTCGAGCTCGGCCGCGCGCTGCTCCGTCAACGTGAGGCAGATCAGGCCGCGGCCGTGCCTGGCCATGAAGTTCACCCATTCGGGCGTGATCTTCTCGGCGGCGACGACGATGTCCCCTTCGTTCTCGCGGTCCTCGTCGTCGACCATGATCACCGCCCCTCCGCGGCGGATCTCCTCGATGGCCTGGTTCACGCGGGCAAGGGGCATGGCGGTTTCCTCGGTCGACTGTTTCGGGCGGGCCCTTCGATCGGCGTGTTTCGGCGCGACTCGGCCCGCGACGCGATTTTCGGCCCCGGCCGTGAGCATAGGTGTTGGCCGGGCCGACCGCCTGAACCGACGGTCGCCGAGGCCCATCCTGAAGGATACTCAGGCTCTTCCTCGATCGCGCGTCGAGCGGGCGAGTCGTTCGGCCTCGAACTCGAGCACGAGAGCGGCCATCCGGGCCGGAGCCTGCATCGGAAGGAAATGTGTGAGCTCGGGGATCTGAAGGTCGACGGCCTTGGAGAAACGATGCGCCAGCTCCGGCCAGGTCGGCGAGGCGGAGAAGTCCATCGGATCCCGCTCCGCCGCCGGCTCCATCGCGCGCACGACGAGGACCGGGACGTCCACCGCCCGCACGCGCTCGAAGATCTTCGTGGGCGTCCGGCTCGTCATGTAGATGCTCGCCTCGACCTCCGGCGGACAGGCGAGGACGTAGCCCTCCTCTCCGTCCCCTGCCGGCAGCAGTCCGTGCTCGCAGTAGTCGCGTAGCACCTCCGGATCGAAGAGCGAGTAGGGCCGACGCGACTCGAAGCGCTCGAACATCGCCTGCGGCGAGGCGAAGCGATTCCGACGCCGAGCGGTGGGATGCGGTCCGCCGCCCGTCATGCGACTCATCTCGTCGCCCTTCTCGTAGCTCTCCGGCGAGCCGATCACGGGATCGAGGAGGGCGAGGCCGCGGAACGCGCCCGGCACGGCGGCCGCCGCATCGACCAGGGCATGCCCACCCATCGAATGTCCCACACCGAGCAGGTCCTCGAGCTCGAGTCCACGGACCAGGTGAGCGAGGTCTTCCCCGAAGATCTGCCAATGCCGGATCTCGCTGCGTCCGCTCCGACCGTGGCCCCGCATGTCGACGGCCAGCACGTGACGATTTCCGAGATGCTGGATCATCCGATCCCAGCAGCGCGCGTGGAAGCCGGTCGCATGGGCGAGCAGCAGGGTCGGCTCATCGCCTCGCCGGTCGGCGTTCCACTCGAAGTACACGAGGTCGATGTCGTCGAGCCGAAAGCTTCGTTGGATCGGCGCGGGCGAGCGGGGGACGGGGTGGGACATGACGGGCCGGATGCTAACCCAGGTCGGGCGGGTCAGTCGTGGCGCAGGAGCGACAGGCAGGAGCGCTGATCGTGCTCGGGTCGCCAGCCCTCGCGCTCGAGCTTGGCTGTGTCGACGACGTGCCCGAAGCGCATGAGATCCAGCAGTGCGACGGGCACGAAGGGGAGCCCCAGGGCCTCGAGCAGCGGCTCGGCCATCCCGAAGCCGACGGGCAGAAAGGGCAGACTGGAATGGCCGGTGACGCGCACCGCGTCGTGCCAGTGGAGCAGCCCCTTCGAAGCGACGTTGTAGACGCCCGCCAGCTCCCGGATCGCGGCAAAGGCCATCGCGCTCGCGGCGTCTTCTAGATGGAGGAGCTGGATCGCCGGATCGAAGCCAATCAGGCTCGGCACGCGAGGCCGGCCGAGGAGCGTTGCCAGCGGCCCGCGCACGCCCGGCCCCACCAGCTGCTGCAGCCGTAGGATCGCGACGTTCACGTGCGGCATCCGCAGCGCGAGATCGCGCGCATAGCGCTCGGCTTCCGCAATCGACGCCGCCAGCGTCTCCTCTTCCCGCGGCAGCTGCTGCGACTCCCGCTGCAGCAGGGGCGCGTGGCTGTCGATCGGGTAGATCGCACTGGAGGAGGCGATCACCCAGCTCCGCACCGGAGAGCCCGCATGACCGATCGCCGCGGCGAGACACAGGGTGCCGATCACGTCGACCGACGCCGGATCCACTCCGAGACGGCATTGGATCACGGTGTCGATGCCACCCTTCTCCAGGTATTCCGACAGGGGTCGGTGATCGGGCACGAAGCAGACGAGGTCGAGCGCCTCCTCACCGGACTGGTCCGGGCCGGGCGGGCCGCAGCGATCCGGGCTCGACTCGATCCCCCGGACATGCTCCACGTCCGGGTGGCTGCGCAGGGCCGCGATCACCCGCCGTCCCAGCGGGCTGCCCCCCTCCGTCACGACGATCCGTCTCATTCTCTCGAATCCCCGTCCCATCCCATCCGTCGGGTTTCGTGCCGCGGAGTCAGCCGAGCCAGCGGCTCCTGCGCGCTGCGAGCATCTCGTCGAGTGCCGTCTGCATGTCGCTGCGAATCGCCTCCGCACGATCCATCAGCAGGCTGCGTGAGTAGGCGGGCTGCTCGGGCGGCTCGTCGAAGCGAATCGCCGGCAGCACCCGCCCGCGGATCTTCACGGGCAGATGAGCCGCCGCGCCCAGAATCGGTCCGAACAGCAGCGCATTCAGGGTCAGCGGGAAGCGACGCCCGGCCAGCTCCAGACTCGCCAGGGTCGGCGTCGTATCCTCGGTCCCCATCAACACGATGGGCACGATCGGCACCCCCGCCCGCAGCGCTGTCTCGACGAAGCCGCCGCGCCCGAAGCGTTGGAGTCGATAGCGTTCGCTCGTCGGCTTCACGGGCCCCTTCTCACCCTCCGGAAAGACGAGCACCAGCCTGCCGTCCTCCCGCAGCAGTCGATGGGCGTTGTCGGGATGACCGACGACCGTACCCGCACGATTCAGGATCCGCCCGGCGAAGGGAACCCGGAAGAAGCCGTGATGGGCGAGCAGATAGACGAGGCGACGCGTCTCGTCCTCGATGCCGTACTGCACGATCCCGCCGTCGACCGGAAGCATGCCCGCATGGTTCGAGACCAGCAGCGCCCCGCCCTCGGCCGGCACGTGCTCGAGCCCCTGCCACTCGACTCGGAACCAGGAGCGACAGGCCGCCTCGAAGAGTCCGAGCCGCATGGGCCGATTCGTCACGCGACCCCATCGGTCGAGCTCCGGGGAGGGGGCGCGTCGCGGATCGCCCCGGGTCATGCGCCCATCCCGTTCTCGGCGATGCGTCGTCCCGAGACTTCCTCGATCGAGAGCGCCACGAAGCGATCCTTGGTGGCTCGCGCCCACGGACGCAGCGGGAGACCGATCAGCTCCTCCACACTCTCGCAGACCTCGAGTCGTCCCGTCACGATGACGCTCCAGCCGGAGTGTTCGAAGCGATCGATCTCGCTGACCACGAAGGAGGCGGGTTGTGCATCGTGCGCCGCCTCGAAGATGCAGCCCTCGCCGGTTCGGATGACGATGCGACCTTCCTGAACTGCGAAGTTCACCGGTCGGAGCCGCGGCGCGCCCTCCCCGACGAGGGCAAGAATCCCGACCCCGCCCGCTCGAAGTCGGCTCTCGCACTCCGAGGAAGCGAGCGTCTCCATGCCCTCTCCAGAATCCATCGTGCCTCCGCTCGCCTCCAGAGCGACCGCGCGCGAGCGCGCTGCGCCACAACGGATAGAATGATCGACTTACGGGGCCGACGCAGCCCGTTTCGATCCCGCGCGGCCATCCCGCGCGCCGCAACCGTTCCGGGCCGTGGCTCGTGAGACAATTCGCCACGCTCGACGATCCGCGAGCCACGAGTCGCAAGCCACGACATTCGAGCCACGAGGAAGGAGCCTCCATGCCGTCCAAGAACGATCCCGTGCGCGTCGCCGAGATCATGACCCGCCGCGTCCGGACCGCCGAGCCGGGCCAGCGCCTGTCCGAGATCTGGCAGATGCTGGTGGACGAGCGCTGCCACCACATTCCGATCGTCGACGACGATCGGCCCGTGGGCATGGTCAGTACCCGCGACCTGATCCGCGTCGCCCGCAAGCACGGGGCGCGGAAGATTTCCGAGGGACTCTACGGACAGGAGACCGCGAGCGACGTCATGAGCACTGACCTCCAGACGATCGACGTCGCCGAATCCGTCGAGACCGCGATCGAGCGCATCGGCCTCGGCGACATCCACGCGCTGGTCGTGCTCGACGACGAGGGACTGCTGGCGGGGATCGTCACCAATCACGATCTGCTCGACTATCTGATCAGCTGACGCACCCGCAGATCAGCGGAGGCACCCGGATCGGCGGACCGATCATCAGATGCACCCGCCTATCGCGGGGCGGACCCGGAACGGCCGTGCGATCCGCCCCTCGAAGGACCTGGGCCAGGGGAAGGCGGAAGGCGGGGTGGAGGTCGCATGAAGGAGCCCGGCCCGCATCGCGCCCGAGATCTCGAGTCGCTCGACTCGTTCGCGGGCTGCTTCGCCCGCATCCATCGGAGTGCCGACGCGGTCTTCAAGATGCCGGCCCCGATCCGGTTGCGGCTCGACGAGGGCTGGCTCGATCTCACCTCCACCGCCGCCCGACGACAGGCCTGTCTGACGGAGGCGGCGTTCCATCGACGGACGGGATCCGAGCTGGCGATCGGCGTCGTCGCACTGCGGCGGGATGCCGGGGGCAGGATGGAATTCGGCGATGCGGTCGCGGGCGCCGGCGAGATCGTCGATTGGGCGCTGCAGCTGCACCGGCTTCCAGACGCCGACCGCATCGACCGACGCCTCGACGAGGATCGACTCGGCGACGAGTCAATCGCCGCCATCGCCCGCCACCTGGCCCGGCTTCACCGCCGCGCCCCGCGCCCTCCGCCGCTCGCCGCGGAGACCCTCTTCGCGCGCCTCGACGCGCGCATCCGCCTGCGGATCGAGGCACCCGAGTGGCCGCGCAGCACGCCGCTGCCCCAGGAGATCGCGAGCATCGAGAGCGGGCAGATCGATCGCCTCGACCGGCTCTCCGAGCGCCTCACCCGGCGCATCCCCGACCACATCCTGCAGGAGGGCCACGGCGAGCTCGGGCTCGAGCACGTGTTCGTGGCGGACGACGGCCGGGTCCAGCTGCTCGCCGGCCTCGAGGGCGCGTCCGGGCGTCTCGACGTGGATACGACCTGGGACATCGCACTCCTCGCCAACGGCCTCGCACTCCGACGCCGCGTCGATCTGGCTGAGCGGCTCGTGGCCGAGTACGCCCGCAGCGCCCAGGACTTCGATCTCTATCCGCTGCTCGACTTCTACACGAGCGTGGCGGCGGCCCGATCCGGGAAGCTCGCCTGGCTCTGCGCGGATCGCCTGCAACCCGGATCGGCACGCGCCGACCAGGCGCGACGACAGGCCCGGGAGCTCTTCGCCCTCGCCCGAGCTGCGCCCCGAAGTCCGTTGCTGCCGGCAGCGGTCGTCGCGATGGGCGGCCAGGTCGCCAGCGGCAAGAGCACCCTCGCGCGCCTCGTCGCCCGGCAGATCGCAGCCCCGATCATCAGCTCCGACCGGACGCGCGACCACCTGCTGAAGGCCGCGCGTGCGGACGACGACCGCTCGCCCGAGCTCGAAGAGGATCTCGACCCCGCTTCGACCCCGGACGTCCACGAGGCCCAGTGGATCCAGACCTACGAGCCGGGCTTCGGCGATCAGGTCTACGACGAGGTGCTGCGACGGGCGGGAGAGGTCCTCGTCTCCGGGCGGCCCGTCGTGATCGACGGCTGCTTCCACTCCCGCTCCCGGCGCGAAGAGGCTCGCCGTCTGGCCGAGCGATTCGGACGGCCCTTCCTGTTCGTCGAGGTCGTGACGACGCCAGACGTCCAGCTCGAGCGCCTGCGCGCCCGCGCCGTTCGGGACGGCGTCGAGCTCGACGATTGGAGGCAGATCGCCGACGGACTGCGCGCCGACTGGGAGCCGGTGTACGAGCTGCCCGACCGCGCGCATCTGCGACTCGACGGGGCGTCGCCTGCCGAGCGCAGTGCAGGGGTGATCGAGGCGAGACTGCCGACCTGGCCATCGGAGCTCAGGGGCTGACCGTCGCGGGCAGCCCGAGGATCCGGAGCACCTCGGCGTAGGAGGACGCCACGTGGTCTGCGTCCGGAAAGGGCGTCTCGTCGTCGTGGACCGCCTTGAATCGGATCGTCCCCATCCCGATGCCGCGCGCCCCGGCCACGTCGGTCCTTCGCAGATCGCCGACGTGAACGGCCTCGCTCGCCGATACGCCGAGTGTCTCGAGAGCGGCCTCGAAGACCCGCGGATGGGGCTTGGGAAGGCTCCACTCGTCGGAGAAGATCGTCTCCTGCAACTTGTCGAGCAGTCCGTGGTCCGCAAGCAGCCGGCGCACGACCCGCCCCGGCGTGAGCCCGGTATCGCAGATCAACGCCCGACCGATGCCCTCGGCCTCGAGCCGCGCGAGGGTCTCGAGGGCGCCCTCGATCGGAAGGACCTCGCTGGAATGGGAGGCCTCCTCGAAGGCCTCGAGCAGCGGCTCGAAGGCCTCGCCCTGGGGCCGGAGCTCGAGCTCCTCGAGCGCCCAATGGGCGATCTCGCGAGCCCCCGTCGCGACGCCTCGCGCCCAGAGCGCCATATGCCGCCCCCAGGCAGAATCGAAGGCGCGGCCGGCCTGTCCCGGCTCGAGTCGCTGCCCGACCGAGAGCGCCGACTGCTCCAGCGCTGCTACACGCAGGCCGTGGGCCGTCTCCCAACGGCCCTCGTAGATCAGCGTCTGCCAGCAGTCGAAGGTGACGGCACGCGGGGGCGCCGCAAAGGCCGTCGGCATGGATCCTCCCCCCGTTCCCGACTGTCGGCGGGCGGCGACCCTGCGTCTCGGCTGCGCTGGTCTTTTTTTCCCATATTTCCTAGACTCCGGCGGGATGGAGAGGATGGTGGGGATGTCTGCGTTCCGAGCGCCCGGCGATCGATCGTCCGCGAGGACCGGGATGCTCCGGGAGCGGGTCCGCGCAGTTGAGTGAGTCTACCTCGAAAGCCCTCGAGCAGGCCGTGGTCACGCTGCTGCGCCCCCTGATCCGGCTCGTCCTGAAGCGGGGCATGGCCCACGGACAGTTCGCCGAGCTCGTGAAACGCGCCTACGTCGAGTCCGCCTGCACGGACTTCGGGGTGCCCGGACGCAAGCTCACGATCTCCCGGGTCGCGGTCCTGACGGGCCTGACCCGCAAAGAGGCCAGCCGCCTGATGCAGGAGGAGAGATCGGGCCCCGAGCCGGGGGCCCGTCGCCGCATCAATCGCGCCGCCCGCGTGGTCACGGCCTGGATCGACGACCCGACCTATCACGACGGCCGGGGCGGCCCCGCTTCGCTCCCCTTCGAAGCGGAGAGCGGACCGAGCTTCTCGTCCCTGGTGGCGGATCACGGCGCCGACGTGCCTCCCCGCGCCGTGCTCGACGAGCTACTGCGGGTCGGGGCCGTCGACCGCCTGAAGGACGGACGCCTGCGGCTGGTCGGACGCGCCTACATCCCCCAGGCCGACGAGGCCGGGAAGCTCGAGATCCTCGGGACCGACGTGGCGGACCTGGTTGCCTCGATCGAGCACAACCTCGATCCGGAGGTCGGCAGGCCCTTCTTCCAACGCAAGGTCGCCTACGACAATCTGCCCGGTGACTACCTGAGTCGACTGCGAGCGCTGCTCGAACGCAAGGGACAGCGGCTGCTCGAGGAGCTGAACGAGGACATGGCCCGACACGACCGCGACGTCGTCGGAGAATCGGGCGAGCCCGGCGCGTCGGAGTCCGAAGACCGACACCGCGCCATGATCGGCATCTACTACTACGAGAGAGAGCACGATGAGAGCCACTGACTCCCCCCTCCCGTCCGAACGAAGAACCACGATCCGATGCGAGAAGACCTCTCGCCTCGTACCGGTGTCGCAGGCGTCGGCGTGCTCGGGCCTGCGGACGAACGGCTTGCTCGGGTTGCTCTGCATCGGGCTGGCGGCCTGGGCCCTCGCCTGCGGAGGCGCCGGGGGAGGCAGCCTCGCCGATACCGGCGGCGTCAGCGGAACGGGAATCAGCCAGGGCTCGATCTCGGCCTTCGGCAGCATCTTCGTGAACGGCGTCGAGTGGGATCTCGACGGTGCGACGATCCGGATCGACGACGCACCGGTCTCCGAGAGTGACCTCCGGCTCGGGATGGTCGTCCGCGTCGAAGGGGACTTCGGCGACGACGGCCTGACGGGAAGCGCCCTCTCCGTCGACTTCGACGCCGAGATCAGGGGGCCGATCGCGACCGATCCCGTCCCGACCCCGGGTGTCCCGACCCAGAAGACCTTCGAGGTGCTGGGCCGGACGATCCGGGTCGACCAGAACACCACCGTCTTCGACGACGGCGCCTCCTTCGAAGGGCTCGTCCGGGACCAGGTGGTCGAGGTGAGCGGCTTCGTCGACGACACGGGCACCATCCGAGCGACTCGCGTCGAGCTCGAGGGCGAGTTCCCGAGCGCCGATGAGGTCGAGCTCCGGGGCAGCGTCGAGAACCTGACGACCAACCCCGACGGCAGCGGGCTCTTCGATCTCGGACCGATCACGGTTCGCTTCGACTCGGAGACGGACTTCTCCGACGTCACGCCCCAGACCCTCGCCAACGGCGATTTCGTCGAGGTCGAGGGCACTCTTCGGGCCTCGGGAGACGAGCTCGACGCCGACGAGATCGAACTCGATGACGACGGCTTCGGTGACGACGACTTCGAGCAGGCGGAGCTCGAGGGCATCGTCACCGACTTCGTCTCGCTGGCGGATTTCCGGGTGGCGGGCGTCCGCACGGACGCATCGAGCGCCATCCTCGATCCGCCCGGCGCCATGATCGCCAACGGCAGTCTGGTCGAGGTCGACGGGCGCTTCGAGAACGGCGTCCTGATCGCCAGCGAGGTCGAGATCGAGGATGACGACGACGACGATGATGGCGACGACGACGACCCGCAGAGCGTCCAGATCGAGGCGGCCGTCTCGAGCCTGGACGCGGCGGCGCGGGCGCTCACGATCCTCGGGATCCGGGTCGAGGCCGACGGGGACACCCTGCTCGAGGACGATCTCGACGACGAATCGAACTTCCGCTTCGAAGACATCGCGCCGGGGGATTGGCTCCAGATCGAAGGCCTCCAGACGAGCCCCGGGGTCGTCCTCGCAAGCTCGATCGAGCGCGACGACGTTGGGGACGACGTGCGGCTCGAGGGTCCGGTCACGAGTCTCAACCGCGTCGCATCCATCGTGGAGGTCGTCGGCCAGCTCGTTCCGATCTTCTCGGGCACGCTCTACCTCGACGATCAGGGCGACCTGCGGACCGAGGAGGAGTTCTTCCGCAACCCCGGCGTCCTGATGTCGACCGACCGCGTACGCGTGACCGACTTCGGAGCGGCGGATCCCGAGCAGATCGGGGAGGCAGACGAGACGGCGATCTCGAACGACTAGCCGACCGTCGACTGGCGCGCCGGGGGTCCGTATGCTGTCGCGATGGCTCGTTTCGATCGCAGGACGGTCCTCCGTCTCGGAGGCCTGGCGGTACCGGTCGCGGCCGTGGTCTTCGGCCTCTGGGTCCTCACCGGAGACTCAGGACGCCCGCGCTCGGATGCGGGCCCTCGGCCGGAGATCGCCGACCCGACGGCCGACGACCGCCTCGCCACAGCACCGCCCCTTGAGGCGGGGAGGGCTTCAGCCGAAGCAATCGGGGAACGGCGAGGCGACCCTCCCGCCGAGCCCGGGCTGAACGACGCGCTCACGGAGGACGAAACCGACGCGAGCCTCTTCGACGAAGAGGCACGGCCCTCCCGAGCCTTCATGCGACACGCGTTCGTGTCGGCGGTGGCGGAGAGCTTCCCGGACCGTCGGCTCTCCTCCGACGAGGTCGAGCGCGTGACCGACTCGCTGATGACGCTGCGGGACGCCAAGCAGGCGCTCCGGGAGCTGCCGTTCGACGAGGACCACGCCGAGCAGCGCCGGTTGTTGATCGAGCGGATCGGCGAGGCCTCGAGCGTCTTCCGCGACGTGATGGACATCGGCCCGAGCGAGTTCACTGCGGGCGCCGGGCCCGGCGTCGATCGCCACGACGCCGACGAGGTGATCCCCGAGCCGGAATTCCTGGATCCCGATCGATGAGCGCTCGACTGCGATCGCAAGGGAGATCACATGGGAGACGGCGGGAATTCCTTGCCGATCCGGCCACCCGGCCGGGCTGGCTCGTGCTGCTGCTCCTCGGCCTCGTTCTCGTGTACCCGACACGGCCGCTTGCCGCAGACGAGGCCATGGTCGGAACGCCCGATAGCCGGACCCCGCTCGCCGAGGTCGACGGCGAGACCCTTTACGTGGAGGATGTGGAGGGGGCCCTGGCCCTGCGGATCCATCAGCTTCGGATCGACATCTACTCGTTGCTCGAGTCCGAGGCCCGGCGCTGGATGGACGCGAAGCTGCTGGCCGACGCGGCTCGCGAACGCGGCCAGACGGTCGCGGAGCTCGAGGCGGAGCTGGCCGCGCGCACACCCGAGATCACCGAGGCAGAGGTCGATCGCTACCTCGCCGAACATCCACCCTCCGGTGGAGGCGATCCGGCGCGGGTGCGCGAGCGCGTGCGTCTCTATCTCGCCGAGACGGGCCGCCTGAAGGCCCGGATCGACTTCATGGAGTCGCTGCGGGAGGCGGCGGGCGCCCGGTTACTGCTGCCCATGCCCGAGCCCCCACGGACCGAGGTCGACGTGGCGGGTGCTCCGAGCCGAGGGCCAGCGGAAGCCCCCGTCGTGATCGTCCACTACGCGAGCTTCGGCTCGCGCGCCTCGGCCCGCAGCGACGCGAAGCTCCGACGGCTCGAGCAGGCCTTCCCGGGCCAGATCCGGCGGGTCCACCGCAACTTCCTGAACGACCGCGACGAGCTCGGCCTGATGGCGGCCCGGATCGGCTTCGCGGCGGCCGAGATCGACCGCTTCTGGCCCTTTCACGACGCCGTCTTCGAGACGCTCGATCAGGACGGATTCCTTTCACCGGAGCGCGTGCGCGAGATCGCTCGCGCCAGCGGCATCCCGAGCGACCGCGTCGAGGCCGCGGAGCGGGATCCCGGACGCGTCGCCCAGGTCCGTGCAGACATCGAAGCCGCGAACTCGAGCGGAATCCCGCGCGAGCCCAGCCTCTTCATCAACGGCCTCTTCGCCTCGGGCCTGAGCCCCTACGAAACGCTCCGCGAGATCGTCGAGAACGAATCGAAGAGTGTGCAATCCGCCACGCATGGCAACGAAATCGACTCCCAGTAACAAAGTTTCTTGACTCTTCTGCTGAGTCATGAACAAATAGCGCCCAACACCGGGCGGCGTACTCGGGGCGTGGGGACGCCATCGGGGGCTGCGCTGCTCCGCCCCGGGCATGCCGGTCGATCGATCGTGCTCGTCGATCCAGGTCGGCCTGTCATGCCCCGTCATCCTGGAGGGGGTTCTCGTGTCGCTACTTCGTCGGTCTCTCGTGCTCGTCGTCCTACTCGGTCTGATCTGGCTGCCCACCGGCGCTTCCGCGAAGGATCCGCAGCGCGTGCCCAAACGTCTCTCGAGCGTCGGGGACAGCATCACCGAGGCGATCAACGCCGAGGAGTTCAACCCCTTCGTCATCATCACGCCCAACCACTGGGCGAGCTGGTCGAACGGATTCCGCGGCTTCTGGGAATGGCTGCTCGGCCGCACGAACGTGAGCAGTCACAACCAGCGCATCAGCTCCCAGTTCGGCAGTCGCAACCGGAAGAACTTCATGGAGGCCGTGAGCGGGGCGGACAGCTTCGACCTCGGACCCCAGATGACGGCCTCGGTCAGTCACGCCGCCGACTACGTCACGGTCTTCATGGGACATAACGACGTCTGCCAGGATTCCTTCTCCGACATTCCCACCGACGCCGAGTTCGAGGCGAACGTCCGGGCCGGTTTCGAGGCCCTGCGCGCCGGCCTGCCGAACGGGGCGACCGTCTACACCCTGGGCATCGTCGACATCTACAAGCTCTGGCAGCTCGGGCCCCAGCTGAGCGGACTGCTCGGAGTCAGCTGCGAAGTGGTCTGGGCGACGACCCTGCTCGGCGTCTTCCCCTGCGGCACGATGCTGAACCCCCTCAACAGCGAGGCCGATCGGCAGTTCACGCGCAGCCGCAACGTGGCCTTCAACCAGATTCTCGAGGATCTGGTCGCGGAGTTCGAGGCGAACGATCCCCACCACCATTGGCAGTTCTCGGATACCGCTTTCGAGGGGGACTTCGTGCCGAGCGAGGTCTCGCCCTTCGACTGCTTCCATCCCTCCGCCGCGGGCCAGAAGCGCCTGGCCCGGGACAGCTGGCAGGCCGGTCCGTTCGGGAACTGACACCACTGCGTCCGACCACGGGCCGTGAGTGGGGCGCGCCGGAAGCCCCACTCACGGCCCACTCGCGGCTTCCTGCCCGCCGCGATCGCGGCCCCGACCCGGCCGCGACCGGCCTCCTCCTACGGGCTGTCGCGCATGAACCGAGCGACGCGCTCGGCCACCTCCTCGCCGCAGTCCTCCTGCAGGAAGTGGCCGGCGTCCTCGATCGTCTCGTGGCGCTGCCCTCTCGCGCCTGGAATCCGTTCCTGGAAGATCGCATCCCAGCCGGCGGTGGCCGGGTCCCCGTCACCGAAGAGCGTCAGGAACGGACGCTCGAAGCGCTCGAGGAAGGACCAGGTGGCCCGGTTGATCGCGGCCCCGGGATCGAAGGTCGTGATCGGGATGAGCGCCGGGAACTGACGCATGCCCTTCTTCGCCCGTTCCTCGGGAAAGGGAGCATCGTAGGCAGCCACGACCTCGGCCGCGACGGGCCTGCGGGTCGAGCCCGCGATGGCGGCGCTGGCGCGGAACTCCGGATCACGCTGAGCGTGCACGACCCAGGCGATGAGCGGCTCGGCGATCTTCACCGCGCCGGATCCGACCGAGTGATTCGCCCAGGTCGTTCGTCCTGCGAGATCAGCGTCGACGGTATGCAGCATCGTGTTGGCCGCGACGACGCGGTGAAACCGGGCCGCCTCGGCCGCGAGCACCGCCAGCCCGATCGGCCCACCCCAATCCTGGCCGAAGAGCGTCACGTCCTGCAGGTCGAGTTCGGCGACCAGGGATCGGATCCAGCGGACATGCCCGCCGAAGCTGTAGTCGCTCTGCTCCGTCGGCTTGTCCGAGCGTCCGAAGCCCACGAGATCCGGCGCGATCGCGCGGTATCCCGCCGCCACGAGCACCGGGATCATCTTCCGATAGAGGTACGACCAGGTCGGCTCCCCGTGCAGTAAGAGGACGACGGGCGCGTTCGGCGAACCCTCATCGACGTAGTGGATACGGAGCGTCCCGAGCCGACCGTCCTGCACGTCGACGGTCCGGGGCTCGAAGGAATAGCCCGGCAGCCCCTCGAATCGTTCCTCCGGCGTGCGATAGATACGCGTCACGTCTTCCCCTTCCCGATCGTACCCCGGTCGCGGACCAACCGCGTGGCCTCGCATCCCGTCTGCGATCCGACCAGCGCATCCCGCCGGCACTTCCGGGCTCGCAGCAGTCGAAGCGCGCGGGTGATAGCCTTTCCCGAAGCCTTGCGAACCCACCCGTCTCTCATCGCCCATCGCCCATCGCCCGCCGATGGTCGAACAGTCGAGGATCGATCGTCGCAACCGTGAAGAACGAATCCCCTCTCTCGCAGCTCGCACTCGTCGGTTACGGCGTCGCGACCGTCCCCACGATGTTCGCATACATCCTCGTCCTCGTGATGTACATGAAGTTCGCAGTCGACGAGCTCGGGATCTCCGCCGCCTTCGTCGGGTCGGTCTTCTTCTTCGCCCGACTCTGGGACGCGATCTCGGATCCCCTCGTGGGCCATCTCAGCGACCGCACGCCGCTGCCGCAGGGGAGGCGACGACCGTGGCTCTACGCCTCGGCTCCGCTGCTCGCGATCTTCGGCCTGATGGCGTGGTCGCCGCCGGCCGCACTCGAGGGCGCCGCCCTCGGCGTCTGGATCACGGTCTCGATCCTCGGATTCTACACCGCCTTCACGTTCTTCGAGGTGCCCCATACGGCTCTGGGTGCCGAGGTGACTTTCGATCGTCTGAGCCGAAATCGCGTCTTCGGCTTCCGGCAGGTGCTGCGCACGGTGGGCATGTTCGCCGGCGTGACCCTCGGCGCCGGGCTCGTGGGCAGCGGCCGCGCGGGTGCGACGATGCTCGCGATCGGACTCGCCGTCGCGCTGATCGTCCTCGTCGTCGGGGGCGTCGCGCTGCTCCCGGCGGAGCGATCGGATTTCCGGGGACGCGGAGGAACCCATCCCTACCGCGCCATCCGAGACGTCTTCGCCAACGAGCACGCACGACTGCTGCTCTTCGTGTTCTTCATCGAGAACATCGGCGCCGGGGGCATCGCGGTGCTGGCGCCCTTCGTGATCCAGTACGTGATGAAGATGGATCCGCAGTTCGTGCCGGTGATCCTGGGGGGCTACATGGTCTCGGCGCTGGTCGCCGTGCCCATCTGGATCCGGCTGAGCGATTACTTCGAGAAGCGTCGCCTCTGGCTCTTCTCGATGATCCAGGGCGGCTTCGGCTTCGGTCTCATGCTCTGGGTCAGCGAAGGAGACTGGCTGCTGATCGTGGTGGCAGGGGCCCTCGCGGGCAGCGCCGGCGCCTGCGGAAACACCCTCGGCTATGCGCTCAAGGCAGAGGTGATCGACTACGACGAGTACCGCACCGGCGAGCGGAAGGAGGGAGCCTACTTCGCGACCTGGAGCTTCATGTCCAAGCTCGCCAACGGCATCATGCTGGGGCTGGTCGGCTTCTCGCTCGACGCCTCGGGCTACGTGGCCAACGCGCCCGAGCAGACGGAGCTCGTCCAGTCGACGATGCTCTTCCTGATGGGCGGCGTGCCGCTGATCGGATATGCCATCGGGAGCCTCGCCTTCTCCCGCTTCCGCCTGGGCGACATGGAGCACGCCCGCATCCGAGCCGTCCTCGACGCCCGCTGAACGCAGACTGCGCACCCTGCTACGCTCGTCTCGAAACACGAGGATGGAGAAGACCATGCCGAAGCGGGTTCGCGATGTCATGAAGGCCGAGGTCGTCAAGATCTCCCCGGAAGCGACGGCGCCGGAGATCCAACGGGAGTTCCTGCGTGCCCGCGTCGGGGCGTTGCCGGTCGTGGGATCGGACGGACGGCTCGAGGGCATCGTCTCGCGCTCCGACATCGTCCGGCAGCAGTCGGTCGAGCAATCCCTGGCCGAGCTCGCCTCTTCCGAGATCGACGCGGACCTGAGCGCGCCCGCCGGTCGCCTCTCCCTCGATTCGATCGGTGAGGCCGTCGGGCGCCGCCTCGCTCGCCTGCGCGCACGCGATCTGATGATCCGCGAGGTGGTGACCGTCTCGCCCGACGACTCCCTGGTGGAGGCCGCCCAGCGCATGCTGGATCGCCGCATCCACCGTCTGCCCGTCGTCGAGGGCGACCGCCTGGTCGGCATCCTCAGCGCCTTCGACTTCGTCACCCTCTACGCGGAGCAGATCCGCGAAGAGTCCGCACGAGAGGAGTCCGTCGATGCCTGACGAGCTCGATCTGCACCCCGGCGCCTGGGCCGAGCGAACCCCCGAGAAGACCGCGGTCGCGATGGCGGAGAGCGGCGAGCGTCTCAGCTACGCCGAGCTGGAGGAGATCGCCAACCGACTCTCCCAGCTCTTCCGAGCGGCTGGTCTCGAGCCCGGGGATCATGTCGCCCTCTGCCTGGAGAACCGCATCGAGTACCTCCCGATCATCTGGGGTGCCCATTATGCAGGTCTCTACTACACGGCGATCAGCTCACGACTCACGACCGAAGAGCTCGGCTACATCCTCGAGGACAGCGGCAGTCGGGCCTTCCTCACGAGCCCGGCCCTGGTGCGCTCGGTCGCGGGCCTCGGCGACGTACTCGACCGCCTCGAGATCCGATTGGCCGTCGGCGGCGATCTGCCCGGCTTCGAGCGCTTCGAGGAGGCCATCGCCGCCCATCCGAACGAGACCCTGCCCGACCGGATCGAGGCGCAGCCGATGCTCTACTCGTCGGGGACGACGGGGCGACCCAAGGGCGTGAAGCCCGCCCTGACCGGTGCACCCCTCGGTAGCGGGGAGGCGCTGACGAAGCTGGTCCGGGGCCTGTTCGGCGGGCGCCAGGACTCGGTCTATCTCTCCCCGGCCCCGCTCTACCACAGCGCGCCTCTGCGCTACTGCATGCAGTTCCTGCGTCTGGGCGCGACCGTCGTGGTGATGGAGCGCTTCGATGCAGAGGGCGCGCTCGCCGCCATCGAGCGCCATCGCGTGACCCATAGCCAATGGGTCCCGACGATGTTCGTGCGGATGCTGAAGCTGCCGCCCGAGACCCGGGCGCGCTACGACCTCTCGAGCCTCGAGGTCGCCGTCCATGCGGCGGCCCCCTGTCCGATCGCAGTCAAGGAGCAGATGATGGACTGGTGGGGCCCGATCCTCCACGAGTACTACGCCGGGACCGAGGGGAACGGATTCTGTTATGCCTCACCCCAGGACTGGCTTGCGCACAAGGGCACCGTCGGCAAGGCCGTCACCGCAGCGCTCCACATCGTCGACGAGCAGGGCAACGAGCTCCCCGTCGGCGAGGAAGGCGGGGTCTACTTCGGCGGCGACGGCATCCAGAGCTTCGAGTACCACAACGATCCGGAGAAGACCGCCGCCGGACGCCTTCCGAACGGCTGGAGCACCCTCGGCGACATCGGCCGGGTCGACGAGGACGGCTTCCTCTACCTGACCGACCGCAAGGCCAACATGATCATCACGGGCGGGGTGAACGTCTATCCCCAGGAGACCGAGAACGTCCTCACCCTCCACCCGAAGGTCCAGGACGTCGCGGTCTTCGGCGTGCCCAATGCCGATTTCGGCGAGGAGGTGAAGGCCGTCGTCCAGCCGGTCGACATGAGCCTGGCGGGCGAGACCCTCGAACGCGAGCTGATCGCATACTGTCGCGAGCATCTGGCGGACGTGAAATGCCCGCGTTCGGTCGACTTTCGAGAAGAGCTGCCACGCCATCCTACCGGAAAGCTCTACAAGCGGCTCCTGAAGGACGAGTACTGGAAGGGCCACGAGAGTCGACTGCTCTGAGGCTCCCGGGGCCACTCGTCGACCCCGACTTCCGATCCCTGTGAGGAGACCGCCGATGCCCGAGCCCGGATCCGATCCCGGAAGCGCCGTGCGCTACGAGGAGCGCGATTCGATCGCCATCCTCACCCTCTCCCGACCCGAGAAGCTGAACACCCTGACCGAGAGCATGGTCCAGGGCCTGGCGGACGGGATCGATGCCGCGACGAAGTCGAGAGACGTCCGGGCGATCGTCCTGCGAGGCGAGGGCCGGGTCCTCACGGCGGGCTACGACCTGAGCGGCATGGACGACGCCGGCTGGGGCAACCCCTACGACGCCCCGGGCCCCGAGCCGCGGGAGGGAGCCTGGGATCCCGTCCGCGATCTGCAGTTCATGGGGCATAACCGCGATCGCTTCATGAAGATCTGGCGCTGCCCGAAGCCTGTGCTCGGGCAGATCCACGGCTTCGCCGTGGGCGGCGCGACGGACCTCGTGCTCTGCTGCGACCAGCTCTTCATGGCCGACGACGCCTTCATCGGATACGCGCCCTCGCGGATCTTCGGAACGCCCACGACCATGCTCTGGGTCTACCGGCTGGGGCTGGAACATGCGAAGCAGTTCCTGTTGACGGGCCAGGCGATCGACGCCCCGACCGCCCATCGGATCGGGCTGGTCTCGGCCGTGTACCCCGCAAGCGAGCTCTCACAGCGGGTCGAGGAGCACGCCCGGCGATTCCGGCACATCCCGGCGAATCAGCTCGCGCTGAACAAGCTCCTCATCAACCAGGCCTTCGAGAACATGGGCCTGGCGACGACCCAGCTCCTCGGCACCCTCTTCGACGGGATCACCCGCCATACGGAGGAGGCCTATCAGTGGGTCGAGGCCTTCGATGCGAAGGGCTTCCGCGAAGTCATCCGTGAGCGGGACGAGCCCTGGGGCGACTACGGCGAGCGACCACGGCCGGCATCGGGGGCCTCTGGGTCGGGTGCCTCCGAAGAGGAGGAATGAGATGCGCCCGACGCGATTCCCGACAGGATTCCCGGCGCTGCTCCTGGCGCTCTCGGTCGTCTGGCTGATGACGAGCGTGCTCGTCGGCTGCATTCCGCCCTCGGATCGCAGACCCGGCCTCTGGCTCTCCGGCAAGGCGAGTTTCTTCGCCCCGGTCGCAGCGGCGTATTCGAAGAAGTACCGGCTGGATCCGCCGACCCCGCCCGACACCGCACCACCGATGCGTTTCTGGCGGGTTCGTCCGCGGCCAGCCGGATCTCGAAGCTGAAGTGACGCATGCGGCGGGCGGCGGGCGGCAATCGCCTGCACGCCTGCCCGCCCACCGCCTGCCCGCATCTCGCAGAGCGGTTGCACCCCGCCCGCAGGCCTCCGGCAGATCGTCTGCGCATCGGACGACCACGCCCCGGGATCCGATCGATTGATGTTAAGTTTCGGCGAGAACGTCACTGCGGCGACGCAACCGGACACCTACCTTCAGTTTCCCCAACGGGCTGCGAGCCAGAGAGAGAACCGACCCCATGTACGGAAAGATGCTGACCTGGATCCCCTCCCTGTTGATCCTGTTTCTCCCCATGACCGCCGCGGCGACGTCCGTCACGATGACGATCGCTCCCTGGAAGACGACGGACGGCAACTTCGGGTTCTCGGCCATTCATGCCGCGACGAGTGGGCGGACCGTGATGAACGGACTCGAGTTCCAGACCGCCGGATCCATCCAGTACGAGTTCTCGGCGCCGACCCAGTCCGTCCAGGGGACGCTCGTCGACTCCGTTCTGACCCTCGAGTCGACCTCGCTCCAGCTGGCCGGGGGATCGATTTTCGAACTGCAGGCTTCCGTGCTCGATTTCGGTGTCGCGGACGGCGGTCTGATCGGATCCCTGGGCTATCGGCTGATCGACGGGGCCAGCGGCTCGGTCGAGTCCGGCGCCTTCTCCTTCTACAACCTGGACTTCACCAACGGCAGCTGCGATGCCAACGGCCTCTGCGCGTCCACCGGAGCCTACCGACTCTGGGGCAACAACTGGGACGCGGCAGCGGGCAATCAGGGGCTCGAAAACGTGATCGTCGACGGCGTCGCCACCACGCGACTCCGGGGCATCGATCTCGGAGGCGAAGTCACGGTCGCACCGGTGCCCGAGCCCGGCGCCGCCCTGCTCTTCGGCGCTGGAATCATGCTCGCGGGCGGCCGCCTCCGCCGAGCCCGCCCGCTCTGACGCCGCCATCCGCCTCCGCTTCCGACGGAAGCCTGGCGGAGGCACGGCGACTGGCCACCGTGCTCGGCGACCGCCGCCGGCGACCGTGGCGTGGACAGGATCCGACCCCCGCGCGGAAATGAACGACAGCCGCTCAGGGCGGCGGTGCCACGAAGAGCACCGCCGCCTTGAGCTGGTCGGGCACGTCGTTCGACAGCGCGAGCACGCCATCGATCTCGACGCTTGCGCCCTCGACCAGCGAGTCGGGATCGAGCGCCTCACCCGACTTCGAGAAGAGGCGCGTTTCATCGGCGAGTACGACCGGAAACATCAGCTCCTCGGGGATGCCAGGCGTCGGATCGAGGTCGACCAGGACCGTCCCGCTCGCCTCGTCGAAGTCGCCCGAAACCACCCCGGTGAAGACCCCGAAGGCCTCGGATCCGCCCAGCTCGATCAGCTCGGCCGCGATCGCGAGCCGCGCCCCGTCGTCCTCGTCGAAGCGGCCGAAAACGGCCACCCGGTCGCCCAGGAAGATCGCGTCCAGATCCGTCGGCCGCGCATTGCGATCGAAGATCGAGGTTCCCTCCTCCACGAAGACCGTGAGACAGGGCCGATCGGAGACCTCGCGGTCCGTGCGCAGATAGATCGCCACCTCGCAGAGCCGCAGCTCCGCCGGAGTCGCCTCGCGATCGAGCTCATCGACGACGCCCTCGACGAGCAGCAGCCGACCCGGATCCTTCACGCTCATGATCTCGACGAAGACCTGCGGCCGGAACAGCACCTCGCCATTGCCCGTCTCGTTGATCAGGATCGACCGTCTCGCATCCATGTCGAGCCGGACGGCGAGCAGCGAGCCCGGCTCGACATGGAAGCCGCCGCGGGGATTCAGATCGATGCGCCGTCCTCCCGGCAGACGCGGGAACACGCTCTCGAGGTCCCCATCCGGCGCGCGGCGGATCAGCTCGATGTCCTCGACCTGCAGACGCAGCTTCGCATAACGCCGCGCTGGAACGTCCTCGGCGAGGACGAAGGGATCCGAAACGTTCTCGAGGGCCAGCAGGTCGAAGGTCTCCCGGCCCTCGAAGATCGTGAAGCGGCCTCCGTTCCC
>CAYWGW010000013.1:0-40451 GCA_964457385.1 uncultured Spirochaetaceae bacterium | reverse complement strand
CGAGGATCAGGCGCCGACCTCCTTCCTGCTCCTGGGGCATCGATCACTCCTGCGGGCCCGAAGCGGCGACGGGCAGCGGTTGCCGTGTCCCCCAGCCTCGAGGGCCAATCCTCGTTTCGACTCCGGCGGGGCCAGCTTGAGCTTCCTCGGGGGAACAAAATTCGGCCTACACACGTGGGTGAAGCCGAGAAATCCATCTGGCTCCCTCTCCTCGACATTGAGAGTGAAGACTCTTAGAGTTCCTGCATGGAGCTTCGGGTCGCCAGTCTGGCAGAGGCCACGGGAGTGGGCGTCGACACCGTCCGCTTCTATCAATCCCGGGGGTTGATCCCGCCGCCGAGGCGTCGGGGTCGCTACGCCATCTACGACGAGACTCATCTCGAGCGCATCCGCCGGATCAGGTCGCTGCTCGAGGCTGGCTTCAGCCTCACCCAGATCCAGCAGATCCTGGCCACCGGCGAAACGGCCGGCGGCTCTGACTCGGCCTCCGACTCGGCCTCCGAAGCCGGCTCTCGGGGGGTGCCGACGCCGGGCCCTCCGAAGAGTGGGGCGAGCGGCCGCGATGCGTTCGCCGCCCGCCGGGTCGCTCCGGAGCATCGGGGTCTGCTCGAGGCCCTCGCAGCCCGGAGCGTGGGGGAGGGTACGTTGACCCGCGCCGAGCTCGCGGCCGAGACCGGGGTGCCCGAGCCGCTGATCGGGGCGGCCGTGCAGGCCGGGCTGCTCCAACCGGTCGAGATCCGGGGGCAGGATCGCTTCCCCCGCTCCGATCTCGAGATGACTCGGGCGGCGCTCGATCTGCTCGGCATGGGCTTGCCCCTCGATCGCCTGCTCGAGCTGGCGGCCGAGCACGCGGCCCACGTGGACCAGCTCGCGGAGCAGGCGATCGATCTCTTCGACGACGCGGTCCGAAAGCCGCGTGGCGACGATGATGAGGGCGTCCGCCGCATCTTCGAGCGTCTGCTGCCGCGCGCGACCGAGATCGTGGCGCTGCATTTTCAGCGGACCGTCGTCGCGCGTGCCCTGGCGCGACTGCGCGCCCGCGGCGAGGAACACGCCCTCGAGCAGGCGCTCGAGGCGACCCAGGCTGCCCGATTGGATGTCCAGTGGCGTTAGGTGATCTGCCGACGGGAGATGAGAAGCGGGTGCGAGTCCGCGAGATGTTCGACCGCATCGCCCCTCGGTACGACGCGCTCAATCGCGTCATCTCCGCTGGGCTCGACCAGCGTTGGCGCCGGCGTTCACTGGATCGGATCGCCGTAAGCCCGAAGGACCTCGTGCTCGATCTGGCTTGCGGCACGGGGGATTTCTGCGAGCTCGTTCAGGCGCGGGGCGCCCGGGTGATCGGAGTCGACTTCGCGCTGCAGATGCTGCGCCGAGGCCAGAAACGGGGCTTCGCCTTCGATTCGGTCCAGGGCGACGGCGAGTGGCTGCCCTTCCGTGCGGCCTCGGTCGACGTCGTGACCTGCGGCTTCGCGCTACGCAACTTCGTCGCGCTCGAGGCCGTCTTCCGCGAGATCGCGCGGGTCCTCCGGCCCGGCGGAAGGATCGCCCTGCTCGACGTCGATCGACCGCGCTGGGCGCCGCTGCGGGCGGCCCACTCGCTCTACTTCGATCGTCTGGTGCCCCTGATTGGCGGCCTGGTCTCGGATCGCGGGGCCTATCGCTACCTGCCGCAGTCGACCGCCTACCTGCCGCCGCCCGACGAGCTGGCCGCGATGCTGCGGCGTTCCGGATTCGAGGGCCTCGAGCGGGAGACGCTGCTGCTGGGCTCCGCGCAGCTTCTGACGGGCGAGCGAGGCCGGGACCGGTGAGTCGCCGAGGGCAGCCGTCGGCCGCGGGTTCCCGATCGTCGCAGCTCGAGCCGCGGGATCGGGTGGAGCTCGCGGCGGCCGTCGATCTCGCGCGGACGAGCGGGCAGACGCGTTGGGTCGCGCGGGTCGTCGAGGTGGAGGATCTCGACGCGCTCGCGGGCTACGCCGCGGCCGGGGGCCAGGATCGCTTCTTCTGGGAGCAGGTGGACCTTGGCGAGTCCTTCTGCACCTGGGGCGTCGTCGACGAAACGGAGAGCGTCGGGCGCAGGCGCTTCGGCGACGTCCGGGTCTGGAGCGAGAGGGTGCGATCCCGGATCCACTGGCTCGGCCCAAGACGTTCCCCGGCTGCACCGCTTTTCGTCGGTGGCTTTGGGTTTGATGGGGAAACCAGCGCTTCGGAGGATTGGAAGGCGTTCCCCCCGGCGCGCTTCGTACTCCCCGCCGTAGTCGGCGAGCGCCGGCGGGACGGTGCCCGCTGGGTAGTGCTGGCGCGCCTCGAGCCCGGCGTCTCGGCCGGGGCGATCGAGCGCGATCTCGAGGCTCGGCTCGAGCAGGCGCGATCGACCCAGACGAGGGATCGGAATCACCCTCTCGAAGGTGGGCTCGAAAATGGGCTGGAAGATCGGTGCGTGGTCCATGCCGACTCGCTCCGGGATCCGCTCACGACCGAGATCCTCGGCGCGTCCGATCCGGCGCCCGGCCGGCTTCCGGCAGTGGCCACCGGTCCCGAGATCCGGGTCCGGTCGGATCGGGCCCATGGCGTCTACACGGCGCAGGTCGAGCGCGCGCTGGCCGAGATCGCAAGCGGCCGGCTGCAGAAGGTCGTGCTCGCCCGCGCCCTGCGCGTCCAGACCGACGAAGCGCTGGATGTGTCGGGCTTCCTGGAGCGGCTGCGGGAGCTCTACGGCTCCTGTGTGCTGGTCGCCGTGGGTCGGGGCGAGGACACCTTTCTGGCCGCGACCCCCGAGACGCTCGTGCGACTCGAGGGCCGTCAGCTGACGACGGCCGCCCTGGCGGGCTCGGCGCCACGGGGTCGTACGCCCGAGGAAGATCGCGCCCTGGGTCAAGGACTCTGTTCGAGCGCCAAGGATCGCGCCGAGCATGCCCACGTCGTGGACGCGCTGCGCAGCGGTCTGGCGCCGTTCTGCACGACCCTCGAAATTCCCGCGGCGCCGCGGCTGCGTCCGCTCTTCGGCATCCAGCATCTCGAGACGCGGATCGCCGGCCGCCTGCGCGAGGATCCGTGTCCCGACTCCGATCCGCCGTCCGCCGCCTCCGCGCCTGCCTCGGCGCTCCCGGCGGTCGAGGCCGAGCGGGCTCCGGACATCCTCGATCTCGTCCGCGCGCTGCATCCCACGCCTGCGGTGGGCGGTGTCCCCGGTCCGGCCGCGCTGGAGTGGTTGCGGCGTTTCGAAGGCCTGGAGCGGGGATGGTATGCCGCGCCGTTGGGCTGGCTCGACGCGGAAGGAGGAGGTGATTTCCGGGTCGCCCTGCGTTCGGCGCTGATCCGCAACGCCCCGGATGGACGCCGCGCGGAGGGCCTGCGGGAGGACGATCGCGCCCAGGACGACGAGATCGGGTGCCGGGCCTGGCTCTACGCCGGCGCCGGCATCGTGGCGGACTCTCAGCCCGTGCAGGAGCTTGCGGAAACGCGCATGAAGCTCCGGGCCCTGCTGGCTCCGCTGACGGAGATCTAGTGGCCCCGCCTGAATGGTCGCCGTCGGGTTCGCTCCGATCGTCTGCGCCGACGGACGCGGACCGGGCCTTCGTCTCCGATCCGATCGCCGTCTATGCCTTCGTGGAGCAGTTCTTCGTGAGCCTGGCGGATGCCGGGATGCAGCATGTCGTGCTCTCCCCAGGCTCGCGCTCGACGCCCCTGGCGATCGTCGCCGGGCGCACGGCGGGTCTGCGGACCTGGGTCCAGCTCGATGAACGCTGCGCGGCCTTCTTCGCCCTGGGGCTGGCGAAGGCTTCGAGCCGGGCAGTGGCGTTGGTCTGCACCTCCGGGACCGCCGCCGCCAACTACCTGCCGGCCGTCGTCGAGGCGCATCACGCGCGGACGCCCCTGCTGGTGCTCACCGCCGATCGACCGCCGGAGCTGCGCGACTGGGGCGCGGGGCAGACGATCGATCAGACGGGGCTCTACGGCCGCTATCCGCGTTGGGCGGGGGAGGTCGCGATTCCGATGCGCGGGGAAGATGCGCTCCGGCATGCGCGGCGATTGGCGGCCCGGGCGATCGACGAGGCGATGGGCTTCGCGGCCGGGCCGGTGCATCTGAACTGGCCCTTCCGCGAGCCCCTCGAGCCGCCGATCTCTTCTGCGCTGTCGAGCCCGTCGGGCACACCAGGCGCATCGGGCGCGCCGACCGAGGAGCCGATCGCTCACGCCAGGAAGGATCCGGGGCTGCGTTTCTCCCACGCGCGGGCGGAGGCCCGGGACGAGGACGTCCAGGAGCTGCTCGAGCGGGTGCGGCAACGCGAGCGCGGGGTCGTCTGCGTCGGCCCGCTCGACGTCGGCGACGAGCGCCGCGAGGCGTGGGTCGAGTCCGTTCGGGCCTTTGCGCGGGCGTCGGGATGGCCGGTCCTGGCCGATCCGGCCTCGGGCCTGCGCGCCGGGGGCAGTCGGGCGCCTGTGCTCACGCTCGGGGACGCGATCGCGCGCGCGCCGGGCTTCGCCGCTCGGATGCGACCCGAGATCGTGCTGCGCCTCGGCGACACGCCGGTCTCGAAGGCCCAGCGTCAATGGCTGGAGGCCGCCGACCCCGACGAGGTCTGGTGGCTCGACGACGGCGGGCAATGGGGCGAGCCCTCCCAGCGGGCGACCCGGGTCGTGCGGGGCGGCAGCGCGTCGTTGCTGGCGGCCGTCGCTCAGGCGCTGCCCGGGCCGCTGCGCCGGGCGAGCCCCTGGCTGAACGGATTCGAGCGCGCAGAGGCGGCCGCGGGCGAGGCTCTCGACTCCTTTCTCGAATCGGATCTCCGGGATTCCGGGCTCTCCGGCCTCGCCGTGGCGAGACGATTGGCAGCCACACTGCCGACCGGAGGACGACTCTTCGCCTCGAATAGCATGTCGATCCGGCTGCTGGACCTGGCCTTCTCGGCGCGTCCCGATCCGATCCGCGTGCTCGTCAACCGCGGCGCCAGCGGCATCGACGGCATCACCTCGACGGCCCTCGGCGTGGCCGCCGCCTCGGCGCCAGGCCAGCGGACGCTGCTGCTGACCGGAGATCTGGCCTTCCTGCACGATCTCGGCGGACTGTGGCTGGCGTCCCGGGAGACCCTCGATCTCACGATCGTGATTCTCGACGACGATGGCGGGGGCATCTTCTCGTTCCTGCCCGTGGCACGTCAGGGCGCGGCAGTGGATTTCGATCGTCTCTTCACGACGCCCCACGGTCTCGATCTCTCCCGCGCGGCCGCGCTCTTCGGCCTCGAGGGCGTACGCGTCGAGAGTGACGCCGAGCTCGCGGCCGCGCTCGAGCGGTCCTTCTCGACACGAGGCGTTTCGATCCTGCACGTGCCCGTCGATCCGAAGCGCAACGCGGCCACTTTCCGGGCGGCCCTCGCGTGCCTGGTCGATGCGGTGGACGCGATCGCTGCCGTCGAGTCCATGGCGACGGAAGCGGAAGCGGCGCGGCGAGCGAACGCTGCGAAGGGGACGAAATGAACCGCGAACGGCGCGTTCCGGAGGTCCGCTTCGTCGAGGCCGCTGGGGTTCGTCTACGCGCCGTCGGCGAAGGCCGTGGCCGACCGGTGCTGGCGCTGCATGGCTTCACCGGGGATGCAGAGAGCATGGAGGGGGTGTCGGCCGCCCTGCGTGATCGTCATCGGGTCGTCCGACTCGAGCTCGTGGGGCACGGTGAGAGCGACGCACCGCGGGAGGCGTGCCGTTATTCGATGTCGGCCTGCAGCGCCCAGATCCTCGCGGCCCGCCCGGCGCTCGGGCTCGAGCGGCCCCATCTGCTCGGCTACTCGATGGGGGGCCGCGCCGCCCTGGCCGCGTCGCTCGAGTCGCCCTCCGAATTTGCCAGCCTCGTACTCATCGGGGCCACGGCCGGCATCGCCGATCCCGCCGAGCGTGAGGCGCGGATCGCGTCGGATTCCGCCCTGGCCGATCGGATCGAGCGCGAAGGCGTCGAGCGCTTCGTCGAGGAATGGATGGCGTTGCCCCTGTTCGCGAGTCAGGCGCGCCTGGGCTCCGCGGCGCTGGCGCGCGCCCGGGCGCAGCGGCTCCGCAACCGCGCCCATGGGCTCGCCGCGAGCTTGCGCGGCATGGGGGCCGGCGCCCAGCCGCCGTTCCATGCGCGCCTGCCGGGACTGGCGCTGCCGGTCCTGTTCGTGGTCGGAGAAGAGGATGCGAAGTTCCGGGAGATCGCCGGTGCGCTCGAGGCGCGGCTGCCCGACGCCCGTATGCGTCTGCTGCCCTCCGCCGGTCACGCGGCTCATCTCGAGGCGCCGGAGGCCTTTGCGGAGGTCGTGCGCGAGTTCCTGGCCGAGGTCGATGCGGCGGAGATCGATGCGGCGGGATCGATGGCGGTGTCGGAGCCGACCCGCGGAAGCGACGCCGCGAGGAGCGGGTCGTGAGTGCCGCGATCCGTCCGGGCAGCGCGGCGGCCTGGCGTCTGGCGATTCGTCCGCGAACGCTGCCGGTCTCACTGGCGCCGGTGTTGGTGGGAACGGCCGTCGCCTGGGCTTCTGGGGGCTGGAGGCCGGACCCCGCCCTGGCGGCGGCGCTCGGCGCGCTGCTGCTTCAGATCGGATCGAATCTCGCCAACGACGTCTTCGACTTCGAGAAGGGAGTGGACACGGGGGAGCGGATCGGTCCGCCGCGGGCGACACAGACGGGTGTTCTGTCGCCCAGGGCGATGCGCTGGGGCATGGCCGTCGTGTTCGGGCTCGCGGTCGGAGTCGGTCTCTACCTGACCGCGGTGGCGGGACCTTGGATCGTCGTCGTCGGGATCGTCTCGATCGGGGCTGCGATCGCGTATACCGGTGGTCCCTGGCCGCTCGGCTATCACGGACTCGGGGATCTCGCGGTCTTCGTCTTCTTCGGTCCGGTGGCCGTGGTCGGGACGGCCTTCGTCCAGACCGGCGAGGTATCCGGTTTGGCGCTGGTCGCGTCGATTCCGGTGGGCCTGCTGGCCACGGCGATCCTGGTCGTGAACAACCTCCGCGACATCCAGACCGATGCCCGGGCTGGCAAGCGCACCCTGGCCGTGCGACTCGGGCGTCCGGGTGCGCGGCTCGAGTGGCTCGGGCTCGTGGGCGGCGCCTATCTCGTGGCGATGCTGCCCTGGCTGGCCGGGGACGCGACGCCCCTGGTCGGTCTCGTCTGGCTGAGTCTTCCGTTGGCCTGGGGGCTCTGGCGTGTCGTGGGTCGGGTCGATTCGGGACCGGATCTGAACGAGGCCCTCGCCGGCACCGCGAAGCTGGTTTTCCTCTTCTCGCTGCTCTTCGCCCTGGGGCTGTCGTCGTGAGGCTGCGGCGGGCGGCCCTGCGGCCCTTCGCATTGCCCCTCGCGCGCGGCCTCTCGACGGCTCACGGCGTGGTCGGAACGCGCCGGGGCTGGCTCGTCTGGCTCGAGGATATGCATGGGAACGTCGGCGTCGGCGAGGCGACGCCGCTGGCCGACTTCGGGACCGAGAGCCACGCCGACTGTGAGGCCGCGCTCGGGCGGCTGCTGCCCGCGATCGCGGCGAGCGGCGGACGCGCCCTGGACCTGGACCTGGACCTGGAAGAGTGGCTCGACCGGCTCGCGCCGATGCGTCTGCGGGCACCCTGCGCGGTCGCGGCGATCGACACGGCACTACACGATCTGGCGGCGCGTCGCGACGCGCTGCCGCTGGCCGAGTGGCTGCGTCTTCGTTCGGGGGATCCGGGGCCTCCGGAGGCCGAGATCGCCGTGCAGGCGTTGGTAGGCGGTGAGACGCCGGGGCAGGTAGCCGAGTCGACCCACCGGGCGCGGGAGGAAGGCTTCACGACCTTCAAGCTGAAGCTCGCGGTCTCCGCCGCGCAGCGTGTCGCGGCGCGAGGGGATGGGCGAGGCGACCCGGCTCGCGATCGGGCGCGGGTGGCGGCGCTGCGGGAGGCGGCGGGTCCGGAGGCCCGCTTGCGACTCGATGCGAACGAAGCGTGGACGCGGTGCGAGGCCGCGACGGCGCTCGAGTCGCTGGCACCCTTCGATATCGACTACGTCGAGCAGCCCGTTGCGCGCGAGGATCTCGATTCCCTGGCGTGGTTGGCGGCGGAGTCACCGATCGCGGTGGCGGCGGATGAGGCTTTGCTGGGGGTGGGACTCCAGGCTTGCCTCGAGCGTGGGGCCGCCTCGATCCTGATCCTGAAGCCGTCGGCGCTCGGTGGAGTCGGTCGGTTACGGCAGCTGGTCGTGCGGGCCAGGGCATCGGGCCTCCGCCTCGTATGGTCGACGCTGCTCGACGGTGCGGTCGCTCGCGCCGCAGTCTGGCATCTGGCGGCGGGGCTCGGACCGGCGGACGAGACCCACGGCCTGGCCACCGGCGACTGGCTGGTCCGCGATCTCGCGCCGATGCCCACGATCCGGGCCGGCCGGCTCGGGTCGCCGGGCACCGGAGCGGGATTGGGACTGCGCCCCGGCTGCGAATCGGCTCCGGGAACCGGGAGCGGGACCGACCGGGACGGAGGGTCCTTTGCACCGACGGCGGCAACGCCCTGGAGCGGGCCGGCGCGCAGCTTCGGGAGCGATTCATGACCGGCGACAGCCACGCGGAGAGGTCGACGCCGGAGGCTCCGGAGGCGGCGGCTCCGGGGGCGGAGGAGTGGGCGGCGCTGATGGGGCGCCACGGCGCCGACCGGGAGGCTTTGGCGTTCGGGCAGGCTTCGCTCGACTACGCCGGGCTGGGCGAGGCCGTCGTGGCGACGGCCGAAGCCCTGGATGCAGCGGGCATCGAGGCCGGCGATCGGGTTGCGGTGCTCGCGCCCGTCTCGATCGAAGGCGTGGTCCTGATCCACGCGTTGCTGGCGCGGCGCATCGTCCTGCTGCCTTTGAGCCCACGCCTCAGTGCGGTCGAGCAGGACTTCATCCTGGCCTCCTCGAACGCTCGCTGGCTCGCGGTGCCGGAGGTCGACGAGCAGATCCGCGGACTCGTCGAGCGAGCGGACTGCGGTCTGATGCGATTCAGCGGGTCGTGGAGACCTTCGCCGCATACCGGGGCGGCGGGGCGTAGGCGACTCGCGCGTGCTCCGATCTCGGTGGAGCTGCGGCTCTCGATCGAGAGACGACCGACCGAGCTCGCTGCTGCGGTCGCACTCGAGGCCCGGCGGGCGGTGCTGCGAGATCGGGGGGCGGCCGTCGTCCTCTACACGTCGGGGACCAGCGGTCGCCCGAAAGGGGCGATCCTGACCTTCGCGAACCTGATGGCGAGCGCACTGGCGCAGGCCCGGCTGCTCGGCCCGAGCGAGCCCTCGGATCGCGGGCTCCTCTGCATGCCGCTGTTTCATGTCGGCGGGCTCTCGATCCTGACTCGCAGCGCGTTGGCCGGCAGCGCGGTCGTGCTGCACGAGCGGTTCGAGGTCGAGCGAGCGAGCGAGACTCTCGAGCGGGAGGGGATCACGCACGTGAGCTTCGTAGCGACGATGCTGAGTCGGCTGCTCGAGCATCGTGGCGCGAAGCGGGCCCCGAAGCGTCTGCGCTGCATACTGCTCGGTGGCGGCCCGGCCCCGTCTGCGCTGCTCGAGCGAGCGATCGCGCTCGGCTATCCCATTGCCCCGACCTACGGGCTCACCGAGGCGGCCTCCCAGGTCGCGACGCGCCCGCCGGATGTGCCCATCGAGCCCGGGAGCGATCTGGCGGCGGGGCTGCAGCCGCTGCCGGGCGTGGGGCTCCGCATCGTCGATGCGGCGCGTCGGCCACTGATGGCGGGCGAGGTCGGGGAGATCGAGGTCCGCGGTCCGACCGTGATGGCGGGCTATCTCGACGATCCGGAGGCCAGCGAGCGGGCTCTGCGGGACGGCTGGCTGGCGACCGGCGATCTCGGATGGCTCGATGCGGAAGGGGGGCTGCGCGTCCTCGATCGACGGGCGGACCTGATCATTTCGGGGGGCGAGAACGTCTATCCAGCCGAGGTGGAGGCGGTGCTCGCCGCGCATCCGGCGGTCGTCGAGGCGGGCGTCGTGGGGGTGGACGATCCGGCTTTCGGGCAGCGCCCCTTCGCCTTCGTCGTCTGGCGGGGCGAGGCCGAGCTCGACGTCGAGAGCCTGCGGCGCTGGTGCGCGGCACGGCTGGCGGGCTTCAAGCGGCCGGTCGGGATCAGGGCGGTCGAGCGCCTGCCTCGCACTGCGTCGGGCAAGCTGATCCGACGGACCCTGGCAGCGACTGTCCCGCTCCTGGATCGCTGATCGAGCCCGACCGGGCTCCCCCAGATCGGCGGGAGATCAGCGGATGGCAGGCGACGGGCGCGCTGGCGACTGGGGGACGCCCGCGAATCGCTGGCTCAAACGAGCCCCCCGATCGAGCATCGGCCTCTCGAGCAGCACGAACATCGCTGCCGTCAGGATGGAGGTGACGAGCAGCGTGGCGATGCTCAGAAGTACCGTCCCGCCGAGGCCCAGCGATCCCGTCGCGACGGGCCCGCGGAATACGGTGAGGAGGCCGAACATGACGAAGGGATGGAGGAGGTAGGTGCCGTAGGAGGTTCGTGCCAGGGGATACCAGGCACGATGCGCGAAGAAACGGGAGACCGGATTGTCCAGGTAGAGGCCGTTCAAGAGCAGCAGCCCCGAGCCGATCGCCATCAGCAGGAACTGTCCGACCACGACGAAGGCCCCCTGCTTCTGCAGGCCGCCGGCGGTCCAGACGACGGCGATGAAGACGATTCCGAGCGTCGGGATCCAATGCCCGGCCCGCTGGACCGAGCTCCGCAGTCGATCCGCGTAGACGACGGAGCAATACGCGATGACGACGCCGACGAAGATCTCGTCGAAGCGGTTGTGGGAGTGGTAGTAGAGGCCGTCGAGGATCTTCAGCTCCGGATCCCGAATGAACGCCAGCGTGCGGAGCAGCACGGGCAGCAGGATGCCCCCGGAGAGGAGCAGCAGCCGACCGGCCGGACTCGATGTCCGAAAGGCGAGCCAGAGATAGGGCGGCAGCAGGGCGTAGAAATGCTCTTCGACACAGAGTGACCATCC
This sequence comes from uncultured Spirochaetaceae bacterium, assembly GCA_964457385.1. Lineage (GTDB taxonomy): Bacteria > Myxococcota_A > UBA9160 > UBA9160 > UBA4427 > UBA4427. The sequence goes on along the minus strand of CAYWGW010000013.1, from coordinate 29,481 downwards.
CCAGGAGAGGATGTTGGGCTCGAGGGGGTCGAGGAGATAGTTGTTGAGATAGACGAAGTTGGTCCAGGCGCCGCTCGCCAGGGTGTCCCAGCTCGCGCCGAGGTAGAGGAACTTGATCAGTCCGGGCTGGGTCGGAGCCAACACGAACAGGCTCGCGATCAGCACGAGATAGTAGGCAGGGAAGATGCGGAAGGATCTCCGGATGAAGAACTTCCGCCAACGGATCCGGTCCAGGCCGAGGAGGTCGAGGATCAGGATGCGGCCGATCAGGAATCCGCTCAGAACGAAAAAGATGTCGATTCCGCTCCAGAAGCCGTTGAATCCGGCCCTCAGGGCCGGAAATCGGCCCTCCTGGATGTTCGTCTCCGTGTAGAATCCGAGGAAGAGCGCGCAGTGATAGGCGACCACGATCACCGAGGCGAAGCCCCTCAGGCCGTCGAGAGCCGGGATCCCATTCTCCGGCCGGATCCACAGGTCGGCGAGAACGCGTCGGGTGCAGCGGCTCCAGGCCCCCTGTCTCGAGGTTTCCGGAACGTCGTCCCGATGGCCCTCGACGGCAGCGCTCGGTTCGACCTCGGGCAAACGACGACCTCCTTCGCGGGTGGATGGCGTGGATGGCGAGCTTCTGGCTCGGCCTGCCCGCAGTCTTCGCCTCAACGCGATGAAGGCGGTAGGGTCGCGGTGGTCGAATTCGCGGGGACTTCTTGCGGAGGATCGGGGGGAGCAGGGAGCCGCGGGGGCCTGAGCGCCGTCTTCAGCACGAACCAGGCCGCGCGGTAGATCTCCGAGGAGTCGATCTTCGACTTTCCGGCCTTGCGCTGCTCGAAGACGATCGGGATCTCGGTGATCGTGTAGCCGCAGCGCGCTACGCGCCAGGCCATCTCCTGGAGGAAGGAGTAGCCCGAGGCGCGCACAGCGAAGGGATCGACGTTCTCCAGCACCTCGCGGCGATAGCCCCGGAAGCCGGCGGTCAGGTCGCGCACCGGGAGCCGCAGGATCACGCGCGCATAGAGGTTCGCGAAGCGCGACAGCAGCAGTCGATGAGCGGGCCAGTTCTCGATCCCACCGCCCGGGACGTAGCGGGATCCGATCACCATGTCATGTTCATCGAGGGCGGCCAGCATGGTCGGCAGGTAGCGAGGGTTGTGGCTGAAGTCGCAGTCCATCGTGAAGATGCGGTCGTAGCCCTCATCGAGACCGCGGCGGAATCCCGCGAGGTAGGCGGAGCCGAGTCCAAGCTTTCCCGACCGTCGCAGCAGGTGGATCCGCCCGCTCTCGGCCTGGGCCTCCGCCACGCGATCGCCAGTGCCGTCCGGACTCGCGTCGTCGACGACCAGAACCTCGATGGAAGGATCCTGCTCGAGCACGGCCCGCATCAGGGGGACGACGTTCTCGGCCTCGTTGAAGGTCGGCAGGATCACGAGGGCGCGCATCGCCGTGAGGGCCTCTCTGGTTGTCGGGGGGCATCGCGGAAGCGGCGCCGGGCGGCCGAGCCTACCCGGGACCCGCCCCAGCGCCCGGGTCCGTCCGATTCAGTCACGGGAAGGCGCGAAATCCGGGTTGCGTGCCCAGCCCCTTCCTGCCATGCAGTCCAGGATCCAGCCGAGCTGGGCGAGCTCTGGCCGGGCTGAAAGCTCCGGGTCTTCGACGAGGAGATTCGAGCAGTCGAGGATATCCGCGTCGAGATCGGGCTCGGCCACCCGGGCGTCGGGCCAGATCCAGAGATCCCGCGGAAGCTCGTCCCGCAACGCGAGCGCCGCCGGTGAAGCGTCGGCCTCGCCGAGCTCCGCGAACTCCGGACTCGGCGACGGATCCGGCTCCGCGCGGTCCACACCCCCGTTCATCGGAGCATCCCCCATGGTTCCAGGCATGGTCTCAGGGTCACCGATTCCCGCACCCGCCTCCTGGCTCGGGGCGACCTGTCCTTGCGCCGCAGGTTCCTCGCGCTGGCCCCCGTCGCAACCGAAGGGCAGGGCGATCAGGACGAGGCAGAGCGTCTTGGCGAGAATCTTCATCACGGGCCTCCGAGGTTGCGCTCGCGAGCATACAGGAATCCCGGCCCGGGCGGCCGACTCCTTCCGTCTACTTCAGCCCGATCGCTCATCGGTCGGTCGGGCGAGGGTGAAAAGCCGATTCTCCCGGCGGATGAGGCGCGCGACGAGGAAGAGCCCCTCGAGCCCGAGTCGGGTCCAGGGCGCCAGGGACAGTCGTGCGAGCTGGGTGAGCTCGCGCTCGACGCGGATCGTCTGCAGGCCGGCGCGATCGAGACAGCGCTCCAGGCTCTCGGGCGTGAAATAGAGGAAGTGCTGCTCGATGTAGAACTTCTCGAGGGGCGCAACGACGCGACCGAAGCTGACCCGATAGAAGAGGCCGGCCACGAGGTCCAGGACGCTTCGTTGGTTCGGCGTCGACAACGCGACGACGGCGCCCGGAGCAAGGCTCTCCCGCATCGCCCGGGCCAGCACGACGGGGTCCCGAGCGTGCTCGATCACGTCCCAGCCGGTGATGGCGTCGAAGCGTTCGCCGCGCGAGACGAATTCGTCGAAGGCACCGACCCAGGGATCGAGCCCGAAATGCTCCCGCGCCCAGTCGGTGGCCTCGCGGCTCTCGTCGATGCCGAAGGGCTCCCAGCCCCGACGTCGCGCGACCGCGAGGAAGAGGCCCGTCCCGCAGCCCACGTCGAGCAGGCGTCCGGGGGGTCGTACGGACTCGATGCGATCGAGATAGGTCTCGTACTGGGCGACCAACGGGTTGCCCGGCTCGTCGTGATAGGTGAATGCGTAGTAGGATTCGAGTTCGGGGACCGAGCCCTTCCCGGTCGTGTAGAGCTGTCTGAAAAGCTCCTCGATCTCGTCTTCGCTCGGGAGTGGATGCAGAAAGATCTGCTCGCAGCCGCGACAGACGAGTACGTCGAAGCGGCTGAGCCGGTAGCGAAGATGCACTTCGGAGGCGCCACAGACGAGGCAACGGGGAGGCGGTTGTCGGGGTGAGGGTCGCAAAGCCCGCGAAGTCTACGGAATGGACGTCGGTGGGAAAGGCCCGCTGATCGTCGGCGTGAACGGGCCGGTGATCAGTCGGGGTTCGCCCCAGCCGGCCATCATGCGGGACTCGCCGCTGGGCGCCGAGGACTGATTGATGAAATCCAGCCAGATCCGCCGTCCCGCCCAGGCGCTGAGATCGAGCCTGACGTCGAACCAGCCCCGGTCCTCGACGTCGAGCGTCGGACTCAGCGTCCGCTCGAAGAGGATCTCGGGCGATCCGAGCTGTGGGGCCCTTGGAACGGCTCTGATCGCAAAGCGGATGTCGGAAGGCGGCAGCTCGAACCAGCGCTGCGGATGGACCGCGATCGAGGTCTCGAGACCGGGGCTGCCCGACGGAACTCGGAGTGGGAGCCTGAGCAGGGTGGCTCCCTCCTCGGCGGTCGGTCGCAGGGTGAAAACCGGGCGGAAGGGCCAGAGCTCCCGGCCGAAGAAGTCGTCGATTGCATCCGGACGCACGGGCCGGGGGCGACCTCCGGGCCATCTTCGGAGGATCCGATGATCTCCCCGGTCGAGCAAGGACTCGCCGTAGGAGGGCGTCTTCGTCCGGCGCAGGGTCGCGACCCGGTAGCCCAGCGGCTCGAAGGCCAGGATGCGCTCGATCTCGTAGTGGTCGACCAGATGCCGGAAGAGAAGCGGCGCGTAGTCCCGGACGGGCGGGAAGCTGATGAACTGGGTGAAGTGGTAGACGACGAAGTCGACATCCTCCTCGCGCAACGTCCTCACGATCTGGGCATCGCGATCCGGGATCTCCGGAAAGGGCCAGAGGATGTAGGCCGAGGGGTGGATTCCCGGTCGATCGGCCAGGAAGTTCAACAGCGGAAAGTAGGGAAGCACGGTCAAGGGCTGCCCGGGTGCGATGCGCGCATGGATCGTATCGAGGAGCTCGTCGAAGAGACGAGCCTCGTCGGGCTGGACGTAGACGCCGGCTCGCTCGCTCGGGAGCGGCGTATCGTACTGGCGACGGAGCTGATCCAGCAGCTGGAATCCGTACAGCGAAGCCGCGAGCACGGGGATGGCGATCAGCGCAGTCGAGACGAGGCCCAGCCACGGGCGGGAACGCACCAGCGCGGCCAAAAGGACGATCGAGATCAGCAGGATCGGCCAGTAGAGGACGGCGAGATGCACGTAGTCCTGGGGACGATTCAGGAAGACCAGTAGCAACAGGAAGGAGGCCGCGAAGACGAGCCAGGCTTCTCGCATCCAGACCGCCCGCGAGCCAGCCTCGGCGAGACGGTCCCGAGTGAAGACGAGGCGAGCCAGGCCGAGGGCGACGATCGGGATCGGGCCGAAGACGAAGGCCTTGACCCCGAGTTCGAACCAGAACCCGTTCACGAACAAGGGATGGGAGTTCACGTCCGGCCAATCCACCGTCACCATCAGGGCCGGCATCATGGTGGCGGTGCCCAGCCGGGTCCGGAGCGCGGGATCCCGCTCGAAGAGAGGCCAGAGCGACGGGAAGGTCGAGTAGTCGTAGGCCTGGATGCCGACGAAGTGGTTGAGGACCGTTTGCTGGATCAGGATGTCCAGGATCCCGTGCCAGGCATGGTAGAGGCCCGTGGCCAGACCGACGACGGCGGCGGGCAGCAGGAACGATGCCAGTAGCCGGGCGAAACGGGGTCTCGCCGGATCCACCCGGGCGTGGATCGCCAGCAGCGCGATGAACGTCAGCAGGAAGGCGGCCCCGTAGTCCTGCTTGCAGAGCACGCCGAGTCCGTAGAGAAGCCCGGCGAAGCCGATCCATCGGTGATTGCCCTGCTCGAGAGCGGCGAGCAGTGCGAGCGATGCAACGATCAGGACGAGCAGCGACGTCGTCGAATAGCTGTACATCTGCCAATGCGGAAAGGCCCAGGCGCGGTAGGCGAGCAGGCAGAACGCGCCGGTCCAGGCCCATGTCGCCGGGACCAGGCGCCGGAGGAACCCGAAGAGCAGGCCGACGAAGAGCGCGAACTCCAGGGCCACCATCCAGCGGGAGACCCGCATCGAGGCCCCGAAGGTCTCGAACAGACCGGCAAGCAGCCAGAAGGCGCCCGGCAACGGATAGGAAGTCGCATCCGCATGGATGTGGGCTCCGTTCCGGACCATGTCGGCGAAGAGCAGATGGTGCCCTTCGTCCATGATGCTGAACCAGCGGTCGAAGATGGGGAGCTGGAGAAGCAGGGTCAGCGTCGCAACGCCCAGGATTTCGAACACGAGGGTGGACGCCCTGGGACCCGCCTCCGGTCGCAGCCGGGCGGTCGCGTCGGCCATCCGCACGAAGCTCTCCTCCGCGAGCCGATGGATCGACCCGCCTGCAATACGGTACTCTCGAGAGCGCATCATATCGAATCGCCCCGTCCGGATGACGGGATTCCGATCGTTTGGATTCGACCTGCTCCGATCCACGGAGGCCCCGCCCGATGATCTCCCGCCGCTCCATCGAGCCGACCGTCGCGCGCGACCCCTCTCCGTCATCGCGCCGCTCGGTTCCCGCGATCGATGGGGGCACCCTCGCGCTGTTGGGGCTTCAATGGACGCTCTTCATCGGCAACATCGTCCTCTACGCGGCCGGGCCGCTGCCCTGGATCCTGCATTTCCTGCTGGGCTTCTCCGCCGTCCATCTCGCCTTCACGATCTGGCACGAGGCTTCCCATCGAAACGTCTCGAGCAGGGACTGGCTGAACCACGCCGTCGGAATCCTCGGCATGCTCCCCTACATGACGCCCTATTTCCTCCAGCGCCAGATCCACCTCGATCACCATCGCCTCCTGAACGCGCCCGGCGACCCGAACGCCATCTACGCCGGTGGTCCGTTCTGGCAGCTCCCGATTCGTTATGCAAAGGCGGTCGGAGTCGCGCGGGAGAAGCTCGCGAACGACCGTCGGAGTCGGGGCATGCGGATCTGTGACCTCGCGAGCGTCGTGCTCGTCGCGAGCGTCTGGATTCTCGCTCTCGCTCAGGGCTTCTTCGTCGACCTGTTCCTGCTCTGGGGACTGCCCTTCCTCGCGGCCAAGCTCGTGATGGACTGGTACGTCAGCTACCTGCCTCATGTCGGGTTGCCACCGTCGCGCTGGCTGGGGACCCGGATCGTCGACGTCGCCTGGCTCACGCCCCTGGTCCTCGCGCACAACTATCACGCGATCCACCATCTATGGCCGAGCATCCCCTGGCATCGCTACCGACGGGTCTATCGCGAGCGGCAGGCGGAGCTTCGGAAACGCGGCGTGCCGATCGAGCATCGCGTCTTCGGCGGGCGGATCATCCTCGACGGAGCCTCGGATCCGGCTCGTGCGTCGGCGAGTCCCTCCTGAGCGATGCCGAGCCCGTCCCGGGAGGACCCGCCCTCGCTCGAGCTGATCGACGTCCCCTGCGCTCTCTGCGGAGATCGGGAGGCGCGGTCCGTCGCGCGAGGTGAGGACTTCGAGTACGAAACCTGTCGCAACGAGTTCAGCTTCGTGCGCTGCGCGCGCTGCGGCCACCACTATCTGAGTCCGCGTCCCCAGGCGAGCGATCTCGACGTCATATACCCTGCGAACTACTACGCCTTCGAAGGAATCTCGAATCCACTCGTCGTCCGGGCGCAGCGTCTCTGGGAGTCGGGCAAGGTCCGGATCTACCGCTCCCATCTCGGCGCCGGGCCGCGGACCCTGCTCGACGTCGGCTGCGGCGAGGGTCGCATCCTGCGTCTGCTGCGCGATCACGGGGATCCGTCCTGGAGCCTCTGTGGCATCGATTTCGACGAGGCCCCGCTCGCGGCACTCCGGCGCGAGGGCTTCGAGGTGCATGCCGAGCGGATCGAGTCCTTCGCGGAGGATCCGGCTCAGCGCGGGCGCTTCGACTGCATCATCATGCTCCAGCTGATCGAGCACGTGGAGGATCCGGCGCTCGTCGCGGAGCAGGTCTTCGCGTTGCTTCGACCGGGGGGCGTGTTCGTCGTCGAGACGCCCGACCTGGACGGCCTCGATCACCGCCTCTTCCGGGGTCGCCACTGGGGCCACTATCATTTCCCGCGCCACTGGCATCTCTTCGATACGGAATCGCTCTGCCGGATGCTCGAGGCGAAGGGCTTCGAGATCGCCGATCGCAGCGCGCTGATCAGTACCTCTTCCTGGATCATTTCGGCGCAGAACCTTGCGAAGGACCGCGGCTGGCCCGGCTGGCTCGTCCGCTTCCTGAGCTACAAGAATCCCCTGCTGCTCGGTGTCTTCGTCGTCTTCGATACGCTGCGGATCCGCCTGGGCTTCGAGACCTCGAATCAACGCGTGATCGGGCGCCGGCCGCAGAGCGTCTGATCGACCCCGCTTCGCATCGATCGGATCGATGCGGGGCGCGAGGCTCCGACCGCGTTCACTGCGGATCGAGACCGCATCGGAAGGCCGAGGTGGAACGTCTCAGGCGGCGCGCCTCATCCGGAACACGACGAGATCCGGGCGTATCCGCTCCCAGGTCCAGAGGTCGCCCTTGCCGTGTTCGCGGGACATCCGGTTCATGAAGCCGGTGGTCGTCCAGCACAGCGATTCGGGGCAGCAGTCGGCCTCATGGAGCTCGATCATGTAGCGGTCGGCATGATCTGGATCGGGCCGTACCTCCTGGCGGCCGAAATTCATGATCGCATGATGGAGCGAGACGAGCAGCTTCAGATCCCGGCCGAAGGCGAGGAAGCGTTCCTCGGGCTCCCGCGCGGAGGCGACCTGGGTCCGGTTCAGGTAATCGAGCTGCTGATAGAGGCCTTTTTCGAGCAGAACCTCGGCCGACTGCTTGCCCCGTTCGCTCAGATATTCGTTCCGGCCCCGGCCCTCGACCTCCTTCAGGAGATCGAGCAGGCGCCCGTAGGTCTGGACGTCGTACCAGCTCCCGGGCCAGATCTCCTCGTCGAGCACGGGCAGGTCGCGGGGCTCGAGCCGTCGCTCCAGCTCGGCTCGATCGATCTCGCCGGCGTCGACGAGCTTCCGGAGATCCTCGATGGCTCGACCGAAGATCGAGCCCTTGATCGAAGGCGCGGATGCCATTCTCGACTCCTCCCGATGGACGGAAGGTCGGCGACCCTGGCCGGGGACTTGAGCGATCAAGGGTGCAGGCGGGGGCCTCAGGACTCCCCGAGCTCTTGCACGAAGAGCTCGCGGACGCGCTTCGTGAGCGCCTCGGGATCCTCGCCCCGGAAGCTCTCGGCGGGAATCGGGTCGAGGATGCGGACCGTGATGTCGTGGCGACCCTGGAGCACGAAGCCGCGTTTGGGCAGGGCGTCCGAGGTCCCGCGGATCACGATGGGCTGGATCGGGACGTCGTTGCGCTGGGCGATCTCGAAGGCTCCCGTCTTGAACGAGCGCATCCGGCCCGTCGGTGATCGCGTGCCCTCCGGAAACATCATGATCGAGGAGCCCCCGGCGAGGGCGGCGTCGCATTGCTGCATCATGGTCCGGACGCTGCGCGAGTCCCCGCGACGCAACGGGATGTACTCGCAGAGGGTCATGTTCCAGCCGATCAAAGGCACCCGGAAGTTCTCGAGCTTCGAAACCCATTTGAAATGCGTCTGAAGGCGGAAGAGCACGAGGATGTCGAGTAGCGAGAGATGGTTGGCGACCAGGACGGCGGGGCTCGACTCATGCAGCCGCTCGCGGCCTTCGATGTGGACCCGCCAGCCGGGATTCAGCCAGGTGTAGAGCGAGGCCCAGAGGGAAGTGAAGCGATGGAGCAGAACCTTGCGCCGATCGAAGGGAAGCGAGACCAGCCAGAGCAGCGCGCTCACGGGAAAGAGCAGCAGCGAGGAGACCACCAGGAAGCTCCAGAAGAGCAGCGATCCGAGCCAGCGCGACATGGCTGGGATTCTGCGCCGCCCGGGTTCCCCTGGCCAGGGGTCGAGCGTTCCCGGCCGTCGACTCCGAGTCCGGCCATCGTCCGTCGCCCCGTGCGCCCTCAGCGCGTGCTTGCGGCTTTACCGCAGACGGCGACGAAATGACGAAAGAGCCGGTCGCTCTCGCGGCTGGCCAGCTTCTCGGGATGCCATTGGACGCCGAGTTCCCAGCCCCGCCCACCGTTCCCCGACGCCGGGGACTCGATGGCCTCGATCACCCCGTCCGGGCTGCGGGCCACGACGCGATGGCCCGGACCGACGCTGCGCAGGGCCTGGTGGTGGAGGCTGTTGACCTCGCAGCTTCGGCATTCGAGGGCTGCGGCGAGTCGACTCGACGACTCGATCCGGATTTCGTGACGGGTTTCCGGGTCGGCGGAGCCATGCTCGGCGGCGTCGGGGCGCTCGCTCGGCAGATGGAAATACAAGGTGCCTCCGGCGCGCAGACCGAGCAGCTGCATGCCGTAGCAGATCCCCAGGATCGGGAGCTCGCGGGCGCGCGCCGCTTCCACCAGCGAGCGATCGAAGGCCAGCTGTTCGGCCGAGACGGGGTCGAGCACGTCCTTCATCGCTTCCGTTGCTGGCGATCCCGAATTGCCCTGCGCAGCCGTGCCCTCCGGAAGGAAGTCGTCGCCGCCGGGCAGCAGCAGGCCGTCGACGACCGCCGTCAGCTCGTGTGCATCGCGTTGGATGGGAAGTTGGAGCGGCATGCCGCCGGCCTTCGCGACGGCGTCGGCGTAGCTCCGATCGATGTAGTGATAGCACCGGCCACGTCGCCAGCGGCCGCGATCGTCGAGGGTCAACGGGATCCCGATCCGGGGACGGCGCATGGCAGGAGCATAGCCAGTTGAGGCATGCTGACCGGATGGCGCAGATCGTGATCGCCGGATGCGGATACGTGGGCAACGCCCTGGCGCGGTTGCTGCTCGACGACGGCCATGAGGTCTACGGAATCCGGCGCGACGTCTCGGAGCTGGAGGAGGGCGTTCGGGGCATCGCCGGCGACCTTGCGGACCCGAAGACGCTCGGACCCGCGCCCCGACGCGTCGAGTACGCGGTCTTCGCGGTGGGGGCGGACGAGGGCACGGAGCAGGCCTATCGACGCGCCTATCTCGATGCGCTGGCGGGGTTTCTGGAGTGGCTCGCCGACGAGGGCCAGCGCCCGCGACGGCTCGTGATGACCTCGAGCACGTCGGTCTACGGCCAGCGTCGGGGCGAGTGGATCGACGAGGAGTCGCCGACCCATCCCACGCAGTTCCGCGGCGAGACGCTCCTCGCCTCCGAGCGTCTGCTTGCGGCCAGCGGGATGTCGACCGTCGTCCTGCGACTCGGTGGGATCTACGGTCCCGGTCGGACCGGGCTCGTCGAGCGTGCCCGGGCGGGCGTCCTGCGTCGGCCGGCGGAGCCCCAGTACACGAATCGGATCCACCGCGACGATGCGGCGGGCCTGCTCCGGCATCTGCTCTTCCTGGAGGATCCGGCCCCCGTCTATCTGGGCGTCGACGACGAGGCCGCGGAGGCCGGTGCGGTCTACGCCTGGCTCGCGCAGACCCTCGGTCTGCCGACGCCCGGGATGGAAGAGCCGGACGAGCGGAACGAGGGTGGCGGCCGTCGCTCGGCGGGCAGCAAGCGATGCAGCAATCGCCTAGCCAGGGAGAGCGGCTACCGCTTCCGCTATCCGAGCTACCGCGAGGGCTACGGCGCGCTGATCCGCGAGCAGCCCGAGAGCCCTCCGGCTCGGAGCCGGTGATGGCGGACGGACCGCCGCTGGCGCCCGCCACGCGGGCGATGCCCGGTGCGATCTACTCGCCCTTCGCCGATCGGATCGCCGATCGGATCGCCGATCGGATGGCCGAGCGAGGAGCCCCCGAGAGTACGGCGCCGGGTCGTCCGATCTACCCGCTGCACGTCGGCGATACCTGGCGGGATCCGCTGCCCGCGGCTCGGGTCGAGCATCTGCGCAGCGAGGACCATCCCCGACTGCACGCGTACGGTGATACCCGCGGCCTGCCGGAGCTCCTCGAACGGCTCTCGGCCAAGCTCCGCGATCGAAACGGCCTGGCGCATCCTCCCTCGGAGCTGCTCGTCACGGCGGGGGCCACCGGCGGCCTCGCAACCCTCGCCGGCGCGGTCCTCTCCCCCGGCGACGAGATCCTCATCCTGGCGCCGTTCTGGCCCCTGATCCGCGGGATCGCCCAGGCGTTTCGCGCGACGCCGATCGAGGTGCCCTTCTACGACCGGGTCGCTTCCAGCGAGGAGGCGGTCGCCGCCGTCCGGGCGAAGGTCGGCCCGCGCACGCGTGCGCTCTACATCTCGACTCCCTCGAATCCGACCGGCCGCCTGATCCCCGGCGACTGGCTCGAGGCGCTGGCGGCCTTCGCGCGGCGACACGATCTATGGATCTTTGGCGACGAGGTCTACGAGGACTACGTCTATCGCGGCGAGCATGTCTCGATCGCGCGATTCGCGCCGGAGCGGACGGCGTCGATCTACTCGTTCTCGAAGAGTTACGCGTTGGCAGGCCAGCGTGTGGGCTATCTCGCCGGACCCCAGCCGCTGGTCGACGAGGCGCGCAAGATCGGCACCCACCTCTACTACCACGCCCCTACGAGCGGTCAGCACAGCGCCCTCGCCGCGCTCGACGCGGGGGCGCAGTGGCTGGCGACGATCCGGGCCGAGACGGGGGAGACCGGAGCCGCCGTCGCGGCCACCCTGGGGTTGCCGGCGCCCGAAGGTGGGAGCTTCCTGTTCCTCGACGTCCGCGACCGTCTCGACGAGCGCGGACTCCATGGCTATCTGGCGGATTGCTTCGAGCAGGGCGTGCTCGTCGCCCCGGGAGGCTCCTGCGGCGAGGAATACGGCGAGTGGGTCCGGCTCAGCTTCACGGCCGCGCCGCCTGCGGCCGTTCGCGAGGCGGCGTCGATCCTGGCCGCGCTGAACTGAGCCTGCGGAGGCCGTTGAGGCGCGCGAACGCGCCAGGAGGAGATGGATCATGGACCGAGCTCGTCCGGAGCCCGATCGGCGCCCGACCGGATGCGCAGCCAGCGTGAGCGTGCGGGCGCTCGGGCGCATGGTGGTCGCGCTGGTCCTCGCCTCTGGTCTGTCGGCCTGCGCGGGCCCGCCCGAGGCCCTGCCGCCCTGCGATCCGGCCCAGGAGGAGGCGGGACTCGTGCTCTGTGATCTCCGCAATCCGGAGGACATCGCCCTCCTGCCCGGACGGGCCTGGATCGTGGTGAGTCAGATGGCGCGTCTCGATGAGGATCCGTCGGCGGATCCCGCATCGGCCCGCCCGGGCGATCTGCTCGCGATCCGGCTCGCCGACGGCGCGCGGCGACGGCTCTTCCCGCCGAATGCGGCGGAGCCGGGCCCACCCTGGCCACCGCTCCCATCCGAGGAGCGCTGGGGCGATGGCGCCTGTCCCGGTCCCCCGGATCCCGCCCGTTTCCTGCCGCACGGAATCGACGTCGGATCGGATCGCCAGGGTCGCGGGCGGCTCGCGGTCGTGAACCACGGCGGACGCGAAGCGGTGGAGATCTTCGAGATCGGAGTCCGTGCGGCGCCCTCTGTCGAGTGGCGGGGCTGCGTCCCGATGCCCGAGGGCATGATGATGAACGACGTCGCCTGGCATCCCGCCGGTGGCTTCGTCGTCACGAACTTCTCGCCGTCCCTCGAAGGCCGGGGCCTCGCGACCGTCTGGACGGGCTTCGAGATCATGACCGGACGCGAGACCGGTTCGGTGCTCCGCTGGACGCCCGAAGCCGGTCTGGTCGAGATCGGAAACAGCCGGGGCAGCGCGCCCAACGGCGTCGCCGTGGCTCCCGACGGCAGCGAGATCTTCGTGGCCGAATGGGGCGCGAAGTCGGTCTTCCGGCTGCGCTTCGACGGCGATGGCGAGCCCCTGCGCGACGCCGTCGCCCTCGAGCACAGTCCCGACAATCTCAGCTGGACGCGCGACGGGCGATTGCTGGTGGCGGGTCAGGGCGGTGGAGTGCTGAAGGTCCTCGGGTGCAACGAGATCGAGGAGGGAGCCTGCGGAGTCGACTACGGCGTCTACTCCATCGATCCCGTGAGCCTCGAGGCCCGTCGGCTCTACGACGGGAAGGGCGCGGCGAGCGTGGCGCTCGAGGTCGAAGACGAGGTGCTCGTCGGCAGCTTCGTGGGCGATCGGATCGAGCGCCGACCGGCGCCGGGCCGATCGGCGGGCTCGGTCGGCTCGGCCGGCCCGTCGGAATCGAACCCGTCGGAGACCGCCGATTGAGATGGCGGGCGCGGGGATCCATGTGCCCGGATTCTCTATCCTTCCCAGCCGATTCCCGGTCAAGGAGAGCTCCATGTCGATCCAGATCGTCCTCGATGCCCCCCAGACGCCCGCGCGCGCGGCCAGCGTGAAGTCGATGCAGCTCGCGATGGCGGGCAAGGGCGAGGAGTGGCTCGAGCTCTTTGCCGAGGACGCCGTCGTCCAGGATCCCTACGGCCGCTCCGCCTTCGATCCGGAGGGTCGCGGTCATCGGGGCAAGGACGCGATCCGGAAGTTCTGCGCGGCGCATATCCGACCCGGCGGAATCGGCTTCGAGATCCGGCAGACGCTCACCTCCGGCGACGCCTGCGTGAACGTCGGCACGATCGTCTCGAAGCGCCCGGACGGCGGCGTGCAGTGGAGCGAGGTCGTGAACGTCTACGAGGTGGATGCCACGGGCCGGATCGTGTTGCTTCGCTCCTACTGGGACTTCGAAGCAGCTTCGAAGACTGCTTTCTAGGGGCGCGCTTGCTCTTCGTCGAGCGCAGCAATCGGACGGAAAAGCTGCTGGGCGCCCTCGCGCGCCGCTGGGCGGCGCCCCGCCCCGATCCGCTCTCGCCCGCGCTCGTCGTCGTGCAGGGCAAGGGCATGGAGCGTTGGATCGCCCAGACGCTGGCGAGCGGATTCGGCGTCTGCGCGAACACCGAGTTCCTCTTCCCGCGTGGGCTGCTCGAGCGCGCTCTCGGCGCCAGCGCCGGCCTCGATGGCGATCCGGAAGGCTGGGCGGCGGATCCGCGCTGGGAGCCGGCCCGGCTCGTCTGGTGGCTCGCCCGGCGGCTCGAGACCCATCGCGAGGATCCCGAGCTCGAGCGTCTGGCGGTCCATCTGGAGGCCGTCGACGGCGATTGGCGCCGGATTCAGCTGGCCCAGCAGATTGCGAGCCTCTTCGATCACTACATCGTCCATCGGCCCGACCGGGTGTTGGCCTGGCCGGAGGTGGACCTCGAGGCTCTCGATCCCGAGGAGCGCTGGCAGGCCTGGCTCTTCCGGGGCCTGGTCGAGGATCTGGGCGGCGATCATCTCGCCGCGCGGGCGCTGTCCTTCGTGCGCACGCTGCGCGAGTCGGTGCGGCCGGCCCTCGCCGAGGAGCTTCGCGTGCTGCTACCCGCCTCGATCGAGGTCTTCGCGGTCTCGACCCTCGCACCCCTCTATCTCGAGGTGTTCGACGGACTGGCGCGGGTGATCGACGTCCATCTCTCGGTGCTGAGTCCGTCGCGCGCCTACTGGGGCGACCTCTGGCGCGAGCTGCGCGACGAGGCGCGAGAGGCCGATGCCCAGAGCCCGGCGGAGGAAGGCGCGACCCGGGCCGGTGGCCTCGCGTCGGCGCCCGTCTCCGCGACCGCCGGCCTGCTGGCCGGGCTCGGTCGTCTGGGCGGCGAGCTCCAGTCGTGTCTGGAGCAGGGCACGACCCATCAGGAGGGCGATCGGGACGGCGAGGCCGACCTCTTCGAGGATCCGACCGGGGGGCAGTCGTGTCCGAGCCTGCTCGCCCGGCTGCAGGCGAGCTTCCTCGATCTCGAGGACGTCTTCGCCGAGGTGCCGGTGGCGCGGGAGGACGACTCGATCCGGGTTCACGTCTGCCACGGCCCGAAGCGCGAGCTCGAGGTGCTCGAGGGGTTGCTGCGAGACGCCTTCGAGCGGGATCCGAGCCTGCGGCCCGAAGACGTGATCGTGATGGCCCCGCAGATCGACGCGTTGGCGCCCGACATCGAGGCGGTCTTCGGCGTGCCGGGTGAGGACGAGTCGGCGATTCCCCACCGCATCGCCGATCGCGGTCCACTGCGCCGCTCGCCCGTGGCCGAGGCCTTTGGCCTGCTGCTCGAGCTGCTCCCGGGACGCGCGGGTCGCAGCGAGATCCTCGGCTGGCTGGCGCGGGAGCCCGTCCGCACGCGCTTCGGGCTCGATGCCTCGGGCGTCGAGCAGCTGGCGGAGTGGGCCGAGCGGGCGGGCATCCGCTTCGGCCTCGACGCGACCCATCGTGCCCGGCTCGGACTGGCCGAGTCCTCGCTTCATGCCTGGAGCGGCGGTCTCGATCGCCTGGCGCTGGCCCATGCGGTGGGGGCCAGCGAAGAGGTCTTCGAAGGGCTGCAGCCGGAGCCGCTCGGCGGGCTCGCCGATCCCAGCCTGCTCGGGGCAGTTGGGGAACTCCAGACGCGCCTGGCGTCCGCCCGACGAGAGATCGAGATCCCCCGCAGCGTCGCGGCCTGGTGTGCCTGGTTCGGGCAGCTGCTCGAGCAGACCCTCAGCCACGACCCGCTGAACGCCCACGAGCACGCGGCGATCCGCGCGCTCCTCTTCGAGACCCGCAAGGCGGCGGAGGCGGCAGGCTTCGACTCGCCCGTCCGCTTCGAAGCCGTCCGGGAGCGCGTGCTGGGCGCCCTCGAGGCGGCGCCGCCGGCACAGGGCTTCCTCGCCGGGGGCGTCACCTTCTGCGAGCTCGTCCCGCTGCGGGCGATCCCGTTCCGAGTGATCGCGATCCTCGGGCTCGAGGACGCGGCGTTTCCGCGCGGTCGGCCGGCCCCGGGCTACGACCTGATGGCGCGAGATCCCCGGCCCGGCGATCGCAGCCCGCGCCAGGACGATCGCCATCTCTTCCTGGAGGCGCTGCTCTCGGCCCGGGATCGGCTGATCCTGACGGTGCCGGGCCGCGATCTGCGCGACGGCACCCATCGGCCGCCGTCGGTCGTCGTCAGCGAGCTGCTCGATGCTCTCGACGGCGGCTTCCAGCTCGCCCGGTCGACGTCCGGGTCGCAGACGACCGGAGCCCGCCCGGACGAGCCGTCGACGCTGCGGGACTGGCTCGTGGTGGAGCATCCGCTGCAGGCCTTCAGCGCGCGTTATTTCGAGACGGACGGGGATCCGCGTCTTCGCGGCAGCGACCGCGAGGCCTACGAGGGCGCCCGGGCCCGACGCCAGCTGTTGTTGGCGGCGGATCCCGCGCCGCGGCGATTCCTCGGGCCGCCGCTCCCGCACCGGCTTCCGCCCACGAGCTCCGCCCTACCCGAGCCGAGGACGCTCGAGCTCGCGGATCTCTGCGAACGGTTCCTGCGCTCCACCCGCCACTTCGCTCGGGAGCGGCTCGGATTGCGGATGCCGCGTCCCGAGAGCGCGGTGGGCGACGCGGATCCCTTCGTCGTGACGGGCCTCGAGCGCTACCAACTCGGGAGTGCGCTACTCGAGCATCTGCAGGCCGGCGCCACGATCGAGGAGGCGGAGCGCCGGCTGCGGGCGAGCGTGCTGCTTCCGGTCGGGGTGCCGGGTCGGCTCGAGGCGCGGGCGTTGCGCGGCGAGGTCGAGGCGATGCTTCGACTGGCCCGGCCCTACCGCGAGGGCGAGCGGCTCGAGGATCTGGCCTTCGAGCTCGGGCTCCAGGCTTCTGAGGCGCTGGGACCCGCCCGGATCCGGGGTCGACTCGACGATCTCTGGCCCGCCGGTCGCACGCGGCTCGACTTCGCCCGGGTCGGCGGGACCGGGGAGCTCGAGCTCTGGATCCGCCATCTGGTGCTCTGTGCGTTGGTCGAGGAGGGGCTCGGCTGCGGGCCCCGAAGCGTGCTCGTCGGTCGGCCCGCGAAGAGCGGGGAGGACGAGCGGATCGTCGCCTTCGGCCCCGTCGAGGCGCCGCGCGAGCAGCTCGCGATGCTCTTCGAGTGGGCCTGGAGCGTCGAGTCCGCGCCGCTGCCCTTTTTTCCGCGAAGCTCGCGACATTATGCCGAGAAGGCATCGAATCCGGAGCTGGCCTGGCGGGAGGCCGCCGGCGATCTTTTCGGTCGCGAGACCGGAAACCCCAACGCTCCGTCCCCCGAGCTCGAGCGGGATCTCGAGAGCAAACGGATCTGGGAGGGAGGATCACCGCTCGAGCGACTGGCGGATCGCCCCCTGCTCTTCGAGTTCGACGAGCTCGCCGGGCGCTTCTTCGAGCCCCTGTTCGCGGCGCGGAGGGATTCCAGCGCATGAGCGAGCTCGATCCCTGGCGACTGCCGCTCGGCGGCACCGCGCTCATCGAGGCCAGCGCGGGCACGGGCAAGACCTACACCCTGACGACGCTCTACCTGCGACTGCTGGTCGAAGAGGATCTGCGCCCGCGCGAGATCCTCGTCGTCACCTACACGACGGCCGCCACTGCCGAGCTGCGGGAGCGGGTGCGGACACGGATCCAGGAGGCGATCCGGGCCGGCGAGACGGACGCCGGGTCGGCCGGATCGGCGGACGGGGAGCGGAGTGACGGATCGGGCAGCCCCGACGAGGCCGTGTTGCGTGAGCTGGCCGGAAAGGCACGGCGTCGCGCGCAGCAGACGGGCGGGCCCGATGCGCTGCGCCGGGCGCTGCGGGAGTTCGACGAGGCTGCGATCTTCACGATCCACGGCTTCTGTCAGCGGACGCTGCGGGAGCACGCCTTCGAGAGCGGCGCCGCCTTCGATGCCGAGCTCGTCGAGCAGTCGGAGACGATCCAGCGCACCCTGGCCCAGGATCTCTGGACCCGGCTCGTCGAGGGCGAGGATCCGCGATTCGTCGAGTGGCTGCTGTTCGGTCCCGGCCGGCGCTGGCGGTTCGAGCCCGATGCCCTGTACCACGATCTGCTGCAGAACCTCGGGGCCGACGAGCAGATGCCGATCCTGCCCGGCCCGGAGCAGATCGGCGCCGCCGACGACGGGGCCCGGATCGACGCAGCCCTCGAGGCCTGCCGTGAGGCCTGGAGCGATTGGGCGGCGGCCTGGCAGCAGGATCGGCAGGCGCGCATCGACTGGCTGCTCGACCCGGCGAACCTGTATCAGTCGACCCATAAAACGACCGTGATCGAGGCCGACTGGATCCCCTTCCTCGACGAGCGGGCCGCGGTGCTCTCAGGCGCGGAGTCCGGCGCGGAGTCCGGCGGAGAGACGGAGCCGGCCGAGCCGCTGCTGGAGCTGCCGTCGTGGTGGGAGAAGCTCGGGCCGGAGAAGATCGCGGAGAAGCGGAAGAAGAACACCGGCGTCGACCGCGAAGATCCCTTCTTCGAGGCGTGTGCGACGGTGCAGCGGGCGATCGGGGGGGTCGAGGCGTTCTTCCGCAGCCGCGCGCTCCGGCTCCGCCACCGCTTCGTCGAGCAGGCCCGCGATGAGTCGCGCCGACGCCGCAGCGAGCGCCATCTGCTCTTCTTCGACGATCTGCTGAGCGAGCTCCGGGAGGCGCTGCAGGGCGCGCGGGGCGAACGACTCGCGGCCCTGCTGCGGAGCAGGATGCCCTTCGCCCTGATCGACGAGTTCCAGGATACGGATCCCGTGCAGTACGAGATCTTTCGGCGGGTCTGGCATCAGGCGCCCGGACGAGGCGCTCGGGGCGGGCTGCTGCTGATCGGCGATCCGAAGCAGGCCATCTACTCCTTCCGGGGCGCCGACGTCTTCACCTATCTGCGCGCGCGGGCGGATACGCCGGGCGACCCCTGGACGCTGTCGGTGAACTACCGCTCGGACCCCGGTCTGATCCATGCCCTGAATGCGCTCTTCGGCCGTCCCGAGCGGGCCTTCGGCATCGAGGGCATCGACTTCCATCCCGTCTCCCCCCGCCCGGGCGCCCGCGCCGCGCTCGAGGCCCCGGGCCGTTCCCGGGCCGGTCTGCGCGTCGTGATGGCGGAGCGAGAGGATCTCGCAAGCGGGTCCGGGAAGCCGGACGCGCAGAAGCTCCTGCTGCGATTCGGTCGTACGGAGCTGATGACGGCCTTCGCATTGGACGTGGCGGAGCTGCTCGAGTGTGGCGCGCGCATCGACGGAAGGCCGCTCGTACCCTCGGACATCGCGGTGCTATGCCGCACGAAAGCCCAGATCGCCCGGGCTCGGGAGGCGCTGCTCGCCCTCGGCATCCCCTGCGTCGATCGCGGCGAGCGGGACGTCTTCGAGTCGGTGGAGGCCTGGGAGCTGGCCTGCGTGCTGCGGGCGATGCTGCATCCGGGAGATCCGGCGCGGCTTCGGGCGGCGCTGGCGACGGCGGCCCACGGTCTGGACGCCGCCGGGATCGCCCGACTCGACGACGACGACGCCGAGCTGGCGAGCGTGGCGGAGCGCTTCGCCGACTACGGCCGGCTCTGGTCCGAGGCGGGGCTCGTGCGGGCGCTCGAGCGCTGGCGTCGCGAAGAGGGCGCGCTGCCGCGGCTGCTGGCGCTCGAGGACGGGGAGCGACGCGTCACGAACTGGCTGCATCTGGGCGAGCTACTCCAGGCAATCGCCCTCGAGCGCGGTCCCTCGCGCGAAGGACTCGTCGGCTGGCTCGAACGCGCGATCGCCGACGAGGAGGTGCGCCGCGAGCTGGGCAGCGAGGCCTCCCTGCTGCGACTCGAGCGCGACGACGAAGCGGTCTCGCTCCTGACCCTGCACGGGAGCAAGGGGCTCGAGTTCGAGATCGTCTACCTGCCGAGCCTCTGGGAGAGCTGGCAGGGAGGCGATCTGCCCAACGTCGAAAAGGCGCGCCAGGACCAGAATCGGAACCCACCGGTGCGTTTCCACGATGCCTCCTGCGGTCTTCGAAGCCTGGATCTCGGCGGTCCCGACTACGGCGATCACGTGGAGCAGGCCAACCAGGAGCGGCAGTCGGAGGCCTTGCGTCTGCTCTACGTCGCGCTCACCCGGGCCCGGCGTCAATGCGTGGTGTACTGGGGCGCGATCGGAAACCACTATTCGAAATCCCCGCTGGCTGCGCTGCTCGACGTGTCTGAGTCGGAAGAGCGGAGTGGGGAGAGTCTGGAGGCGCGCGCGAAGCGGATCCGGGGCTGGAATGATGAGGCTTGGCGCGAGGCCTGGGATTCGCTGGGCGCGGTGGCGAATCAGGGGGCGGGCGAGGGCGAGGCCTTCTGGATCGAGTCGGCCCGGCGCGTTGCGCGGGGGCGCTGGCAGCCGTCGCAGCCGGCGCTGCCGCCGCTGGTCGAGCCGCGCCCGCGGCGAGTCGGGCCCCGGGCGCGGCGGACGACGAGCTTCTCGGGGCTCGTTCGCGGCGCGCCGCGCGAGGTCTCGAGCGGGCCCTGGGCGATCGGACGCGATCTCGACGCCCTCGTCGAAGGTGAGGCGACCCGGATCGCGGACGAGGCCTTCGAGCCCGAGGCCCGGGCGGGCTCGGATCTGAGCGGGGGGATGGACGCGTTTCCGCGCGGAGCAGAGGCGGGCACCCTGCTCCACGAGGTGCTCGAAGCGGTTCGCTTCGACGCCCTCGACGACGCGCGGATCGAGGAGCTGGCGGGGGAGGCGCTCACGCGCAACGGACTCGATCCCGGGCTGCGGGAGTCGGTGCGTCACGTCGTCCACGCCGTCGCCCGGACGCCGCTGCGCCGGGAGCCGGCTCCCTTCCGGCTGGCCGACGTCGCCCCGGGACGGCTCCGGCCCGAGCTCGAGTTCACCCTCGCCGCCCCCGGCGATGCGGAGCGCGGCGGCTTCGATCCCCGTCGCCTCGCGACCCTGCTCGAGAACACTCCGCCCGATTCTCCTCTCGCGCGTTATGCGCCGCGGCTGGCCTGCCTCGACTGGGGCGAGCTGCAGGGTCATCTGCGCGGCTTCATCGACGCGGTCTTCCACGACGGGGAGCGCTATTTCCTGCTCGACTACAAGTCGAATCATCTCGGTGGCTCGCAGGCCGACTATCGACCGGCGCGCCTGCTGGCACCGATGATCGAGCACGACTACGTGCTGCAGTACCTGATCTACAGCGTCGCCCTGGACCGGCATCTGGGCCGCACGCTCGAGGACTACCGCTACGAGCGCCATTTCGGGGGTGCCTACTACCTCTTCCTGCGCGGGCTCGCTCCGGAGCACGAGCCCGGCTGTGGGATCTTCTTCGATCGGCCCGAGGAGGCGACGCTCCGCGGGATCTCGGCGCTGCTCGGCGGCGCGCTGGAGGCCGATTCATGAGCGCGTCGACCGTGGGGCCTGGAGGTCGGGGACGGGACCTGCCGGGAGGGGAGGCGTACGGAAACGCCGGGGAGGCGCTGCTGGCGCGCGGCCGCGCGCTCGGTTTCCTTTCCGCCTTCGACGTCGAGTTCGCCCGCCGGCTAGCGCGGCTCTACGGGGAGACACGGCCGGCGGTTTTCTGGGCGATCGCGCTCGTCTGTCGCCAGGAGGCGGCGGGGCACGTCTGTGCGGATCTCGTTCGAATCGGCAGCGAGGGCCTGGTGAGCGAGTGCGAGGGCGAGGGCGTCGGCGTGAACGCGAGCCCGAGCCCGAGCGCCGATCCGACGGCCCACCCGAGCGCGAGCCCCATGCATGAAGTCGTGCTGCGGGCCGACGATCTGGTGGGCGCTTCGCCCGAGGACTGGATCCGCACGCTCGAGACGAGTCCGTTGATCGCCCGGGCCGAGCGCGTCGACGAGCGGCCCCCCCGTCCCTTCGTGCTCGACCGCGCCGGGCGCCTCTACCTTCGCCGCTCCTTCGAGGATCAGCGTCGGCTGGCGGAACTCGTGCGCCGACGGGTGGCGGCATCGGATTGGATGGTGGCTTCCGGGACGGCGACGGCCCCGGGCACGGAGACGGGCACTACGCCGGGCACGGGCCCAGACGACGATACGGTTTCGGCCACGATCGCGGCACGGCTCGAGCGCCTGGCGCCCGAGGGCGGACGTGGCTGGCAGACGACCCGCGAAGCCCTGCGCCGGGGCCTCGCCCGCCCGCTGCTCGTGGTAACGGGCGGGCCGGGGACGGGCAAGACGACGCTGGTCGTGCGGCTGCTCGCACTGCTGATCGAGCAGGCGGTCGACGAGGGACGGCCGCCGCCTTCGATCCGCCTGCTTGCGCCCACCGGTAAGGCGGCCGCGGCGATGAGTGCTGCGGTGGTCCGGGGCCGTGATCAGCTCGAGCTCGATGCGAGCGTGCGGGCGGCGCTGCCGACCACGGCCGAGACGCTCCATCGGGCTCTTCATCGTCAGACGCGACGCGACGCCTTCGGTCGCCCGCAGTCCCTCGCGCTCACGGAGGACATCGTCGTCGTCGACGAGGCCTCGATGGTCGATCTCGCATTGATGAGGCGGCTCTTCGAGGCCGGCCAGGCGGTCGGCCGGCTGGTGCTGCTCGGCGATTCGGATCAGCTGGCGTCGGTCGACTCGGGCGCCGTGCTCGCCGAGCTCTGCCGTCCGGCCGCCGGGACGGCGGAGGCGACTCGCCTCTCCGGCTCGGCGGGGGCGCCCGGTCTCGCCGACGCGATCGTGACCCTGCGCGAGAGTCATCGCTTCGTGGCGGGTGGAGCGATCGGTCGGCTGGCGGAGGCGATCCGGGTGGGCGACGCCGACGTGATGCTCGCGTTGCTCGGGGATCCCGCGCTGCCGGCCATCGAACGCTGCGAGGTGGAATCGGTCGGAGCGGTCCGGGAGCGGCTGGTGGACGCGAGTCTCGAGGCACAGCGAGTCGTCGCCGGGGCCGCCGAGCCCGGTGCGAAGCTCGCGCGGACGGGCGACTACCGGGTGCTCTGCGCCCATCGGCGCGGACCGCTGGGCGTCGAGTCGCTCTGCGCCGTGCTCGACGAGGCGATGGCCCGCGAACGCCGTACGAGCCGGCGCTCGGGCTGGTGGCGGGGCAGGCTGCTGCTGGTCACGCGCAACGCACCGGATCAGGACCTCTGGAACGGCGACGTCGGATTGGTGGAGGAGACCGCGTCGGGGCTGCGGGCGGTCTTCCCGGACGCGGCCGGAGGTGTGCGTCTGCTGTCGCCCGGCCGCCTGCCCGCCCACGAGAGCGCGATCGCGATGAGCATCCACAAGAGCCAGGGCTCCGAGTTCGAGACCGTGGATCTGGTGCTGGGCGCGCGCGTCTCGTCCCTGATGACGCGCGAGCTGCTCTACACCGGCGTCACCCGGGCCCGGGAGCGGCTGCGGATCCACGCGAGCGTGGATGTGCTGCGCGCGGCGGTGGCGCGACGGGTGCAGCGGGACTCGGGTCTGGCGGAGCTGTTGAGCGCGTCGCCGGAGGATTCGTGAGCGCGCGCG
The DNA here is from genome assembly GCA_964457385.1 of uncultured Spirochaetaceae bacterium. Lineage (GTDB taxonomy): Bacteria > Myxococcota_A > UBA9160 > UBA9160 > UBA4427 > UBA4427. The sequence goes on along the minus strand of CAYWGW010000013.1, from coordinate 6,388 downwards.
CGGAGGGCAGGTGAGCGCGCCGGGCGAGCGCGGTCGCGTGGTGGCCCATCACGGCGTGGCGGTGCTCGTCCGCTTCGATTCGGGGGAGCAGCGACAGATCCGGCTCGCCCCGGAGCAGCGCGCCGTGGTCGGCGATCGGGTGGTCCTCGTCGCGAACGGGCGACTCGAGGCATTGCCGTCCCACGGCTTGCTGCGGCGGCGCGACGCGCGCGGACGCGAGCGGACGATCGCCGTCAACCTCGACGTGCTGGCGATCGTGATCGCCCCCGAGCCGCGTGAGCCCCCGGGCTATGTCGATCGCGGCATCGTGATCGCGCGTGCCGCCGGGATCGAGCCGCGGATCGTGGTGAACAAGCTCGACCTCGACGGTGGCGACGCCCTCGCCGACCGGGTCGAATCCATCTACGGCGCATCGGCCCCGGTCCATCGCGTTTCGGCACGCACCGGGGTCGGGCTCGAAGGCCTGCGTGAGGCGTTGTCCGGAGGCCGGCTGGGCGCGCTGGTCGGGCCTTCCGGTGTCGGGAAGAGCTCTCTCCTGAACGCACTCGTGCCGGAGCTGGCGCTCGGTGTCGGCGCCCTCAATCGGGGCAGCGGTCAGGGCCGGCATACCACCACGACCGCGACGCTGCACACCCTCGAAGGCGGCGGCCTGCTGGTGGATACCGCGGGCTTCAAGGACTTCATCGCGGTCGACGTCGAGCCCGTCGAGGCGGCTGACCACTTCCCGGGCTTCGAGGTGGCCCTCGCCCGCGGCTGTCGCTTCCGGAACTGTCTTCATCGCAGCGAGCCGGATTGCGCCGTGCTCGCCGCGCTCGCCGCCGGCGGGATCGACCCGCGCCGGCACCGCGCCTATCTGGGCCTTCTGGACGACCTCGCGGCGCCGCCGTCCCGGGATCCGGGCTCGCGCGGCCGCAGCGGCTCCGGCCGGGCTGGCGGTTCCGGGGGCTCTCCGCGCTCGGGGCGATCGGCGTAGTCCTCCGGCCGCTCGAAGCTGATCGGCCCGATCCGGCCGCCGCGCAGTTCGCGCAGGAAGAGGTCGGCGGCCCGATCGAGGTCGACCCGGCCGCCGCTGCGCAGGGCGCCCCGCCGACGGCCGATCGCCTCGAGCAGCGCGACGGCGCGGGAAGCGTCGGTGGGATCCTCGGAGGTCTGCTCGAGAATCCCGGGCAGCGTCTCCTCCAGCGAGTAGCGGGCCGCGAAGATCTCCGCATAACGCCCGGCGAGAAAGCAGGTGGCCCACCCGGCCACCTCGATCGGCTCGAAGGCCGTCTCGCGAATCGCGCCGCTGGCGGCCAGACGTCGCGCGCCCTCCTGGTCGTCGAGCCGGGGCCAGAGCACGCCGGGGGAGTCGAAGATCGACAGATCCGCATCGAGCTCGAAGCGCTGGGCGTGTCGGGTGATCGCCGGCTGGTCACCGACCCGGGCGATCCGGCGACCGGTCAGCGTGTTGATCAGGGTCGACTTGCCGACGTTCGGGATCCCGACGACCAGCGTTCGCAGGGTCCGTCCCGGGCCGACGCGATGGGGCGCCAGCTCGCGACAGCGCCGCGGGATCGCCCGCACGCCGCGCGCCTCGCCCATCACGAGCGGAAGCGGCCGCGCCCCCTCCCAGGCGGCGACCCAGGCCTCCGTCGTCTGCGGATCCGCCAGGTCGGACTTCGAGAGGATCGTCAGGACGGGCTTGTCCCGGGCGAGCTTCGCGAGCAGAGGGTTGCGGCTCGAGATCGGCAGCCGGGCGTCGACCAGCTCGATCACGACGTCCACCTTCCGGATCGCGGCGGCGATCTCGCGACGGGCACGATTCATATGGCCGGGGAACCAGTGGATGGGCATGGGTGCGATGGCGCGGTGCGCAGTCCCTCTCTCGGCCCGGGTTTCCGCGTTCGGGCTTCCGGGCTCGGGCTTGGTCGCGGCCGACTGAGCGGGAACGATCTCCCGATCGACGAGCCGAAGAGGGCTTCACGATAGCGGTCCCGCGCTTTGCGGCGTTACTCTCCTCGCCTCCTATGTGCGGCCGATGCGCGGGCCGCGGCGCGAGGCGAGCATCTCATCCGGCGAGAGCGCCGGGCGCGGGGCGAGGGGCGAGGGGGGTTCATGGACGGATCGGATCGGGAGTGGGGCGAATCGGTTCGTTCGCTGCTGGCGAGGGAGCGGGCGGGCGGTCGCGCCGTCCTGCGAGGCTGGCTTCGCACGGTCCGCCATGGCAAAGGCGTCTCGTTCCTGGACATGTCCGATGGCTCCTGCCTTTCCGGCATGCAGGTCGTCGCCAGCCCCGAGACGGAGGGCTTCGATTCGGTCGTGCGTCGCCTCACGACGGGCTGCGCCGTCGAGGCCGAGGGCGAGATCGTCGACTCCCCGGGCCAGGGACAGCGTTTCGAGCTACACGCCTCGAAGGTCACGCTGGTGGGTCCGGCCAGCGAGGACTACCCGCTCCAGAAGAAGCGACACAGTTTCGAGTTCCTGCGCACGATCGCCCATCTGCGTCCGCGCACGAATACGCTCGGCGCCATCCTGCGCGTGCGCAACGCCGCGGCGATGGCCATTCACGAGTTCTTCCAGAGCGAGGAGTTCGTCTACCTGCACACTCCGATCGTGACGGCCTCCGATGCCGAGGGCGCCGGGCAGATGTTCCGGGTGACGACACTGCCCCTGGACGATCCGCCGCGCGACGAGCAGGGCACCGTCGACGATGCGCAGGATTTCTTCGGCCGTCCGACCTTCCTGACGGTCTCAGGACAGCTCGAGGCGGAGATCGGCGCGCTCGCCCTGTCTCGCGTCTACACCTTCGGGCCGACCTTCCGGGCCGAGAACTCGAACACCGCACGCCATCTCGCCGAGTTCTGGATGGTCGAGCCCGAGGCGGCCTTCTGCACGCTCGAGGGACTCGCAGATCTCGCCGAGCGCTTCCTGAAGTCGGTCTTCGCCGCCGTGCTCGAGCGCTGCGCCGAGGACATGGCCTTCTTCGAGCAGCGCGTCGAGCCGCGGGCGATCCAGAGGATGCGGGTGGTGGTCGAAGAGGCCTTCGAGCGGATTCCCTATCGCGAGGCGGTCGCGATCCTCGAACGCTCGGGCGAGTCCTTCGAGTTTCCGGTCGGATTCGGCCTGGATCTGCAGAGCGAGCACGAGCGCTGGCTGACGGAGAAGCACGTGGGCCGGCCGGTGGTCGTGACGGACTGGCCGACCTCGATCAAGGCCTTCTACATGTATCGGAACGACGATGCCGAGACCGTCGCGGCGATGGACGTGCTCGTCGGCGGCGTGGGCGAGATCATCGGTGGCTCCCAGCGGGAGCATCGTCACGACGTGCTCGAGCGAACGATCCGTGAGCAGGGTCTCGATCCGGCCGACTACTGGTGGTATCTCGATCTGCGTCGTTTCGGCAGCGTGCCCCACGCGGGCTTCGGCCTGGGCTTCGAGCGGATCGTCCAGTTCATGACCGGGATGGCCAACATCCGCGACGTGATTCCCTTCCCCAGGACGCCCGGCCAGGCCGACTTCTGAGGTCGGACGGTCCGGAGTAGCCCCGCGCCGGGACCCGGTTGCGTCCCGGCTCAGCCGTTGCTGCCGGGGCTGGTTCCGGGGCTGTAGGTCTCGCGCGCCCAGCGATCGAGCGCCGCGTTCATGCGCTCGAGGGCGTCGGCCGAGAAGCGTTCTTCGCTGCGGAGCAGGCGGAGCTGGTGGTCGAGATCGCAGAGACGAGCCAGACGTCGACGTCGTTCATGAACGGACAGGAACTCGCCCCGGAGCGGTCCCGATCGGATCCGAAGATCGTTCGCCACGAACTGTCGCTCCAGCTCGTCGCGCTCGCGTTCGAGCGGCGCCCTTCGGGCGCGAGTCCGATTGAGTCGTCGTACGACGGTGTCGTAACGCTCTTCGGCGTCGGGCTCCATCGGATCGAAGGGCCGGATCATCTCGACGATCTTGGAGGAACTCATCTGCGTTTCCTCTCGAGTTGGGGAGGTCTTCGTCAGCTACGCTCGATTACCTCGATCGGTGACACGCCCGGAACCTAGGATCTCCCGCGTTGCTCACGAAGCGTCATATTCCGGCAGCGAGCATTTTTCGGCTCCAGGCGCGGTCCGAGCCCCCCGACGAGCGTAGGGAGCCGGCATCGATCGGACGGATCAAGCGGCGCAGACGAAGTCCACGTCCTCCACGAATCCCATCTGCTCGAGGGCGACGCGAATCTGGGCGCGCGGGCGGAGGCCCGCGACCGAAGTCACGATCGGTTGCCGGGGCCGTTCGACGAGAGCGTCGGGTGGGATGACTTCGGCCCCGTGGATCCGCTTCCCCAGTCGCCGCGGATGGACCTCGACGATCGACGTGGGACGGTGTCCCAGCGCGGCGAGCGCACGGCGCAGGGCCCGTCCCGTCCTGCCGTGTCCCCAGAGTACGTAGTCCTCCTTCCCGGCGAGGAAGTCGCGGCTGAGATGCCAGGCCCGGCAGGCCGTGAAGCGTTCGAGAGCGTACGCAGGGTGCGTCCGCGAGAGTCGATCGGGGTGGTCCCGCCAGCCGACGAGTCGTCGGGGCACGATGCCGACGTTCGGTCCGGCCCGAAGCAGGCGGAGCATCAGATCGTAGTCCTCGGGCCAGCCGCAATCGCGGTAGGGATGGGCCTCGAGTGCCGTGCGGCGGATCATGAGCGTGGGGTGGGCGACCGGACACTCGACGAATCGGTTGCGGCGGAGGATCTCGGGGCCCACCATCGAGTTCAGCCAGGCTTCGTAGGCCCGGCGTCCGACGCTGAGAGCGCGCCGGGGGAAGATCCGGACACCGCTCCCCACGGCCGCCAGATCGGGGTGCGCGTCGAGCAGCGCCCGCTGGAGCGCCAGCCGATCGCGATGCATCCAGTCGTCCCCATCGATTCGCGCGATCACCGGCGCTTCGCAATGGGCGACGCCGTCCTGGAGCGCGGCGACGAGTCCTCGATGGGGACGCTCGAGAACCCGGATCCGTCGGTCACGCGTCGCGAGTCGCTGCGCCAGGGCCAGGGAACCATCCGTCGAGCCATCGTCGACGATCACGCATTCGAAGGCGGACTCCGACTGACGCAGGATGCTCTCGACGCATCCGGCCAGGGTGTTCACCTCATTCCAGACCGGCAGGAGCACGGAGACGCGCGTTCGGGTCACGATCCCGGCTCGCGAGCGACCCGGTGCGAAGTGAAAAAGCTACGCCCCGCGCGGTTTTTTCGGATCGGCTCTTTTTTTTCCATGACTCCAGCCGATGCAGGGATGTCCCCTGCGCCGGTCTGACCGAGCTGGAGTGCCGCTGTGATCGCACGCGACGAAAAGAAGGACCTGGAAGCGTTTCGTCCCTCACAGGCTGGCAGGCCCCGCGGCCTGCTCTTGATCCTGCTGGCCCTGCTGCTGTCCGGATCGGTTCGGATGGCCTGGGCCCAGGCGGGCGAGGAGGAGATCAAGGCTGCCTTCCTCTTCAACTTCGCGCGCTACGTACAGTGGCCCCAGGGCACCTTCGACGCTCGGGGCACACCGGTCCGGGTCTGCGTGCTCGGGGCCGACGATTTCGCGCGCATCGTCTCCGCGAATGTATCGGGAAAATCCGTGGACGACAGGTCGGTCGAGGTCGTCGATCTGAAGAATTCCGAATCCCTGGGCGGCTGCCACATCCTCTTCGTCGGAGACGAGACGAGAACGCCGCGAAGCGAGCTGTTGAGCGCGATCGGGAAGCGGCCGGTGCTGACGGTCTCGGACTCCGAGGGCTTCGCCCGGGAAGGTGGCATCGCGAACTTCTATCGCGACGACAACAAGGTGCGTTTCGAGATCAATCCCGGGGCCGCGCGTATCGCCGGCCTGAAGGTCAGCTCCCAGCTGCTCCGCCTGGCGAGAGTCGTGGAGTAGCCGGACCGATCGGCTCGGGTTTCGGATTCGGGCAGCTCGGGCTCCGTTCCGGGCAGGCAGAAAGCGGAGAGGACGTGCCGAAGGCATGACGGAAAGACGAACGACGACTGGGATCGAGCAGGGAAGAGAGTCGATTCAGCGGCGGATCGTGCGGAGCTTTTTTGCGACGGCTTCGCTCGTGCTCCTGTTGACGGCCGGCGCGCTGTTCACGACGGCGCTGCTGCAGGTCCGCCAGACGACCGGGCGCAATCTCGAGGTCCTGGCGCGCGTGATCGGCAGCAACAGCGAGGCCTCCCTGATCTTCGATGACGCCCAGGCGGCCCGGGATACGCTGGCGGCGCTGCGCGCCGAAGAGAGCGTGATCGCCGCGATCGTGTACGACGGCAATGGCGCGATCTTCGCGAAGTACCTGCGTTCGGGCGTGAGGGACTTCGATCCCCCGAAAGAGCTCGCTTTCGAGCCGGAGTGGGGTCCGCGGCGGATCGACCTGGCGACCCGGATCGAGGTCGGGGGCAACCCGATCGGGA
>CAYWGW010000012.1:27629-41748 GCA_964457385.1 uncultured Spirochaetaceae bacterium | reverse complement strand
CTCGATGGGCGGCGGCTCGACCTCGGCGAGTGCCGGCGTCCGAAGCCAGCCACGCTCCGACGCCCGTCCTTCTTCGACTAGGGACCGTCGCAGTGCCTCTGGACTCTCGCCGGTGCCGGGCCTCTCCGGTGTCCAGGCCCCGGCTACCTCGTCGAGCACCGGCGATGGACCTCCGAGCGGCAGGCGGGAGGGACGCGGGGCTTGCCACGCTCGGAGTCTTCCTTCCGGCTCCGCTGGAAACGCCTCGGCCGAGGACCAGGAAGACCCGGACGCGCCATCCGCGCTGACCGACCGGACGGACTCGCTCGGCGCGAGTGCGAGATCGACGAAGAAGTCCTCGCCGTCACCCTCATCGAAGGGATCGCGCCCGAGTGCGGGGCCGCTTTCGACGTCGTGTGCTCCGAATCGTGCGCTCAATGCGCCTCCCCCTTTCGCCGCGCCTCGAGTTCTTCGGCCAGGGCGGCCATCCTCTGGGCGCCACGATCCGACGGCGCGTACTCGAAGATCGAGAGGCTTCGCGACTGCGCTTCATCGATCCGCACGTGATACCCGACCACGGTCTGGGCGATTTCCTTCGGGAATCGCTTCTTCAACCTGTCCAGGATCTCGGCGGCGAGCCGGGTCCGACGATAGAAGGTCGGAATCACCATCGTGATCTCGAGCGGCTCGTCCGGATGGCGCGCCCGCACCCGCGTGAGGGTCCGGCAGAGTTCCGCACAGCCGTCGAGCGCCAGGAACGTGAGGGGAACGGGGATCACGACCTCCTCCGCCGCCCGCAGCACGTTCAGGGTCAACGGACCAAAGGAGGGCGGCGCATCGAAGAGAATGAAGTCGTAGGTCCCGATCTCGGGCGAGGCATCCAGATGCTCGAGCAACGCGCCGGTGGGATCGTCGCTCTCGCTGCCCGTCCAGCCCGGGAAGAGTGCCAGCGACTTGTTCGCCACCACCACGTCGAGATTCGGGACCCGCGTATGCTGCCAGGGTGGCAGCGCATCCGCGCGATCCAATGCCCCATCCGATCGCCGGTCCTGCGGCTGGGCCTCGAAATCGCGTCCAAGCAGGGAATCCACCAACAGGGCGATCGCGCTCGCCCGGGGTCGCCGAACCTCCAGACCGAGCACCTTCCCCAGCTGACCCTGGGGATCCATGTCGATCGCCAGCACCCGATGGCCGCGACGCAGGGCGAGGTAAACGGCCAGGTTGGCCACGAGGGTGGTCTTCCCGCTGCCACCCTTTTCGTTGATGAACGCGATTCGTCGCGGCATGGGTCCCCCAACCTCCCGCGTGATCCCGCGTGAAAGGGGGTGGCTCCCCCGATCCCGTACCCGAATGCGAGAATCGTGTCCCGCGTCTCGTGGTCGCGAGATCACGGGATCGACCGGTCCCGTCTGGTCAGGCCCTCTGCACGTCTATCCTACACGTCTCCGCGTATCCTCCGCGTCTCCGCGTCGAGGCACGCGCGTCGCGCGCGTCCAGGTCGTCTCCCTGGCTCAGCAATTCTCCGGGACCACGATCGCTCCACATCCACGATGGGTTGCCTGCAGGACGGCTTGCTTGCTTCCGCGGCCACTTCGTGCTCGACATCTGCGGGTTCAAGGTGAATTGCCGACGAGTCCCTGTCAAGGATGATTGGAACCAGACCAGTCTGTTCTCGCCCTCGCCGCTCGTAGATCCCTCTCATGAATCGCACTCGACGCCCACGAGATGACGGGGGCACCCTCCCCCGTCGACGCGCCCAACGTCGACGCGCCCAACGCGCGTCGGAGATCGACGGCACCAGAACCTCGGAAGTGCGTCCAGGGGCTCTCTGTCCAACCTGACAAGGAGGAAAACTCCATCCCGAAGTCCGCGATCGGAGGCGCGGACCCGCTCTGCGGACTCGCGAGAAGCGGGTCCGTGGGTAGACACCCATGCGCATCCGGGCCGCTTCTTCGTCCGCGGCCTCTCCGCAGACGATCCGGCCGCGGCGCGGCGCGGCCGCGACACGGTCGACGGCGCGCTGCAGGATCTTCGCGTCGGCGGCGCGGATTCACATCCGCGGCTGCTCAGCACGGAGGACGCCCGGGCCGTGGCCGAGGCCGGTGGCCTGCTCGGCGCGTGGCCCGCCGGGGTGGAGCTCGAGACCTTCGACGATTTCGTCGACGAGATCCTGCGGATCATCGATCTGGTCGGTGCGCTCACGTCGCGATCGAAAGCGACATGAACGTAAACTACCGACCGGTCTTCGAGAGCTACCGGGAGATCCCCGCCCTGGCCGATTCGCTCGCGGATTGCGGGACGGGATCTTCTTCCGATCGGGTCGATTCCCGACTACTCGACGGTCACGCTCTTGGCGAGATTCCGGGGCTGATCGACGTCCGTGCCCTTCAGCGTCGCAATGTGATAGGCCAGAAGCTGAAGCGGTACGACCGCCAGAATCGACGTCAGGAACTCCCCGAGATCCTCGATGTGAAGCACGTCGTTCGCCTTCTCGGCGATCTCCTCGTCGCCCTTCGTAGCGAGCGCGATGACCTGGCCGTCCCGGGCGCGCACCTGCTCGAGGTTCGAAATGAGCTTGTCGTGCAGCTCGCCCCGGGTGGCGATCACGACCACGGGCATCTTCTCGTCGATCAGGGCGATTGGACCGTGCTTCATCTCGCCGGCGGCATAGCCTTCGGCGTGGATGTACGAGATCTCCTTCAGCTTGAGCGCCCCCTCCATCGCGATCGGGAACATGATCCCACGACCGAGGAAGAGGAAGTCCCGGGCCTTGAAGTAGCGGCGCGCGACCTGCTGGATCGGCGCATCGAGCTCGAGCACGGTCTCCACCATCCGCGGCAGGCGCATCGCGTCGTGGAGGCGTGTCCGCAGCTCGTCGCCCGCCAGTCGTCCACGCACGATCCCGAGCTCCAGCGCGATCAGATAGAGGGCCACGACCTGGGTCACGAAGGCCTTGGTCGAAGCGACGCCGATCTCGGGACCCGCGTGGGTGTAGAGCACGTCGTTGCTGGCGCGCGCGATGGTCGACTCCCGAACGTTGCAGATCGACAGTACCCGCGCCCCCTGTCCCTTGGCCTCCATGAGCGCCGCGAGCGTATCCGCCGTCTCCCCGGACTGGGAGACGGGAATCACGAGTCGCTTCGGCCCCACGATCGGCTTGCGATAGCGGAACTCGCTCGCGAGATCGACCTCGCAGGGGATACCCGCGATCTGCTCGATCATGTACTTCCCGAGCAGCGACGCATAATACGACGTGCCACAGGCGACCAGCGTGACGCCCTGCAGTCCGTCGAGTTCCTCTCGCGTGAAGCGGATGCCGTCGAGATCGACGCATTGATCCACCTCGTTCACTCGCGTCCCGATGGTGTCGGTGATGGCGCGGGGCTGCTCGAAAATCTCCTTCTGCATGAAGTGGTCGTAGCCGCCCTTCTCCGCCGAAACGGGGTCCCACTGGACGACGAGCGCCTCTCGATCGATCGGGCGCCCATCGATGTCGACGACCTGGATGCCCGATTCCGTGAGCACCGCGAAGTCACCGTCGTGGAGCGAGACGAGATCGCGGGTATGGGGAAGGACGGCGGGAATATCGCTGGCCAGGAATGCTTCCTTCTCTCCCTGCCCCACGATGATCGGGCTGCCGCCGTTCTTCGCCGTCACCAGCAGATGGGGCTCCTTCTCCGAGATCGCTGCGAGGGCGTAGGACCCGGTGAGTCGTTTGCAGGCCACGCGAACCGACGTCAGCAGATCCTTCCCCTCCTGCGAGACGCGATCGACGAGATGAGCGATCAGCTCGGTATCGGTGTCGGACTGAACGTCGACGCCCGCGGCTTCGAGCTCAGCGCGCAGCTCGCGATAGTTCTCGATGATGCCGTTGTGGACGATCACGACGGAGCCCGCCCGATGGGGATGGGCATTGCGCTCCGAGGGCTTGCCATGGGTCGCCCAGCGCGTGTGCCCGATGCCGATCCGACCCCGGATCGGTCGCCCGCGGAGGCTCTCCTCGAGATGCACGAGCTTGCCCTTGGCACGGCGCACCTCGAGCACGTCCTTCTCCATGATCGCCACCCCCGCCGAGTCGTAGCCCCGGTACTCGAGCCGACGGAGGCCGTCGATCAGGACCTCGCTCGCTCGCCGCTCATGTCCGACATAGCCCACGATTCCACACATGTACTCTCTCCCCATGGACGCTCTCGGCGTCCGGCCTGGATCGATCCCGGCCTGGCCTTCTAACGCTTCCTGGCTCGTCCGGCGGATCGTCCGCCCGCCGTCTTCTTCGAAGCGGACTTCTTCGTCGATGTCTTCCTGGCCGCCTTCTTTCTGGTGCTCGCAGACTTCGGCTTCGCCGCGGTGTTTGCCCTCACCGCGGTTTTCGCCTTCGGAGCCTTCGCCCTCGAGGCTTTCGTCGCCACGGCCTTCCCGGTCCCCGACTCGCTCTTTCTTGCAGGAGGGTCCGTCTCTTCCCGCGCGCCGGCCGCCCGGGCCGGAGCACGCCCCTCGCGCCGGGCGACCCAGCCTTCGATGTTGCGCTGGCGATCCCGGGCCACCGCCAGGGCCTCTTCCGGAACATCCTTCGTGATGGTCGAGCCGGCGGCGACGAAGGCATGCGGAGCGATATGGATGGGCGAGACGAGATTGGCGTTGCATCCGATGAAGGCGCCGTCGCCGATCTCGCTGCGGGTCTTCCGGTAGCCGTCGTAGTTCACGACGATCGCTCCGCAGCTGAAGTTCACGCCGGCCCCGACGTCGGCATCGCCGAGATAGGCGAGATGGGCCGCCTTGGTTCCGGCGCCGAGGGTCGAGTTCTTGATTTCGACGAAGTTGCCGATCTTTACGCCCTCGGCGAGGTCGCAGCCCGGACGCAGATGGGCCGAGGGGCCGATCTCGACGTCGTTGCCGAGGCGACTCGACTCGATCACGCAGCCTGCCTTCACGCGCACGCCCTCGCCGAGCACGGAGCCGCCCGTGATCACGACGCCGGGCTCGAGGATCGAGTCGCGTCCGATGCGCACGTCCGCATCCACGTAGGTCGTGGCCGGATCGACCAGCGTCACGCCCTCTTCCATGTGTCGCTCGAGAATGCGGCGTCGCATCACCCGCATCGCCTCGGCGAGCTCGGCTCGCGTGTTGATGCCCAGGCACTCTTCGACGTCGGCGATCTCGACGGCTTCGACATGGCGACCGGCGGCGACGGCGAAGCCCACCACGTCTGTCAGGTAGAGTTCGCCCTGCTCGTTGTCGGGCGTGAGGGCGGCGAGTCCTTCGCGCAGCAACGACGCGTCGAAGAGATAGACGCCCGTATTGCGTTCGGCGATCGCCAGCTCCGCGGTGCCGGCGTCCTGGGCCTCGACGATTCGTACCACCCGCCCATCGGGATCGCGCACCACCCGACCCGGAATGCTCTCGGACCGCGCCGTCAGCATCACGAGGTCGGCGTCCGTCTCACGCTTGACGCTGCGCAGCCGTTCGATCGTCTCGCCGCGCAGCAGGGGTGTATCCCCGTAGAGGACCAGCACGTCGCCGTTGAAGCCCGCCAGGCCCGGCTCCGCCACCTGCACGGCGTGACCCGTCCCGCGCTGCTCGGCCTGCAGCGCCCACTCTGCCTGATCGTCGAAGCGGGCTCGAACGGCCTCGGCATCGCGTCCGACCACGACGAGCAGTCGCGCCGGGGAAAGCGCCCGGGCGGTTCGCAGGACATGCCCCAGCATCGGCACCCCACAGAGTTCGTGGAGCACCTTGGCCCGTCTCGACTTCATCCGGGTGCCCTGGCCCGCGGCCAGGACGATCACGGCGATGTCACTCAAGCTCGACTCCTCGCTGCCCGTCTCGGCGCGTCCCGTGCCCCGCCCCCGCGGCCCCCACGCCGCCCCTCGCACGCGGCGTTGATGGCAGAGGATCGCCCAGGGCGGTGCCCGGCGCGCCCGGGGCGCCCGCCGGGAGGGCACCGACTCCCGGTGTGTAGCCCTGAAACCAGCGAAGGAGGCGCGATTTTCAAGCGACCGCCCCCGCCGATCGCGGCGGGCCATCGCGGCGCAAGCATGGCATTCCTTCGGGGCGGATCCCAGGCGTTCCGAAGGCTTTTCTCCGAAGGCTTTTGTCTGTCGGCCGCGAGCGCGCTCGCCTACGCTCTGCTCATGGCCCGCCGCTCGCGACGTCGCGAGCGGCCTGCGGTCCAGGCCGGTCGGTCCCGGCCGGGCCCGGCCGGGAGCACACCATCCAGATCTTCGGCAACACCAGCGGGCTCAAAGCGAGCCAGATCAAGGCCCTCGAGCGTCTCGGGCAGCGACGCCTCGCGGCGGATCGCCTGATCACGAACGAGCTCGCCCGCGAGTTGACGGAGCTCTCGAGCGACATCCGTCGCCAGGTCGGTGTGCTGCTCGATCGCGCCGGCAGCGTCGAGCACGTCATGGTCGGGACGCCCTCCGGTACCGAGCTTCCGGATTGGGGACGCCTGCGGGCGGGCCGCGGCCGTCTGCGCGGTCTTCGCCTGATCCACACTCATCTGGCGGAGGAGGGGCTCACCCGGGACGACCTGACCGACCTGGCGGTCCTGCGCCTGGACGCCGTGGTCTCGATCGGGGTCCGGGCGGACGGGCTCCCCGGGCTGGCCCACACCGCCACGCTCTGTCCCGCGAACGACGAAGGGCGCTCGACCGAGCTGCTGGCCCCGCGTCATCCAGCAGAGCTCGACTTCGAGTTCAGCGGCTGGATCCGCGACCTCGAGAACGAACTCGCCCGAACCACCCTGACCCAGACGGTCGAGGGCGTCGAGCGCGCGGTTCTGGTCTCGGTGACGGCGGGCCGCGATCGCGAGACCCTGGAGCTGCACGTGGCCGAGCTGCGGGAGCTGGCGCGGGCGGCCGGGGTCGAGGTCGTCGAAGTCGTGACCCAGTCGCGACCGAAGGTCGATCCGCGGACGGTCCTCGGCGCGGGAAAGCTTTCGGACCTCGTGATCCGCTGCTTCCAGGGCGACATCGATCTGGTGATCTTCGACCAGGATCTGACGCCGGCCCAGGCCCGCAACCTGGCCGATCGGATGGAGCTTCGCGTCATCGATCGCACACAGCTGATCCTGGACATCTTCGCCCAGCACGCGACCACAGGGGACGGCAAGCTCCAGGTCGAGCTGGCCCAGCTCCGCTACCGCACGACCCGCCTCGCCCAGCGCGCGGACCTCTCGCTCTCGCGGCTGGCCGGCGGAATAGGCGGCCGCGGTCCGGGCGAGACGAAGCTCGAGAGCGACCGGCGGCGCGTGCGCGAACGCATCACGCGCCTGGAGCGCGAGACCCGGCGACTGACGCAGCAGCGCGAGGGGCGACGCCGAAAGCGCGATCGACGCGGCGTGCCCGTGCTCTCGATCGTGGGCTACACGAACGCCGGCAAGAGCACGCTCCTGCGCGCGCTGACCCAGAGCGAGGTGCACATCGAGGACAAGATGTTCGCGACCCTCGATCCGGTCTCGCGGCGGCTGCGCTTCCCGCGCGAGCGCGAGGTCATCATCACCGACACCGTGGGCTTCATCCGCAACCTGCCTCCGGACCTCGTGGCTGCCTTCCGCGCGACGCTCGAGGAGCTGCGGGACGCCAGCCTGCTGCTCCACGTGGTCGATGCCGCCAGCCCCGATCTCGATCGCCGCATCCAGGCGGTGCGCGAGGTGCTGGGCGAGCTCGATCTCGGCGACAAGCCCGAGCTGCTCATCTTCAATCAGATCGACCGTCTGCGGTCGGACGAGGCCGAGAGCCTGGCCCGACGCTACGGAGCCATCCCGATCTCCGCGCTCGAAGGCAGGGGATTACGGACGCTACTCGCGCGCGCGGAGGAGATTCTCTGGAACGACGACGACCGTCGACCCGGCGAAGAGGAGCGCTTCGTCGATCTCGCGGCACTCGGTCGATAGTCGAGTCGATGGAAGTCGAATCAATGGAAGACCGGCCGAGGACGGCCCGGTCGACGGCGAACCGCGGCCAGGAACGTGCCGCATAGCAGGAGATCGCGCCCATGGTCATGCGTTCGAGAGTCGCCGGCACCGGTCTGTGTGTCCCCGATCGGGTGGTTACCAACGCCGACCTGATGCAGTGGATGGATACGACGGACGAATGGATCCAGCAGCGGACGGGCATCCGCGAACGACGCTGGGTGGAGCCCGGCCAGCGCCCGTCGGATCTCGCCCACGGCGCGACCCGGGCGGCCCTCGAGCAGGCCGAGCTCGAAGTCGGGGACCTCGACTGCATCCTGCTCGCCACCCTCTCCTCGGAGCACGAGTTCCCGGGAACCTCCTTCTTCCTGCACGAGGCGATCGGAGCGGGCGAGATCCCCTGCATCGATCTGCGCGCGCAGTGCAGCGGCTTCCTCTATGCCCTCCAGATGGGCGACGCGCTGGTCGCGGCCGGGCGCTACCGACGGGTGCTGGTGGTGGGCTGCGAGGTCCACTCGACGGGTCTCGACGTGAGCACCGAGGGGCGCGACGTCAGCGTGATCTTCGGCGACGGTGCCGGGGCCATCGTCCTCGAGGCCTGTCCGGCGGAGGAAGGGCGCGGGGTTCTCGAGGTCCGTCTCCATGCGGAGGGGCGCCACGCCCGCCGACTCTGGACCGAGGGCCCGAGCTCGGCCGCGCCCCAACGCATCAGCCACGAGATGATCGACGATCGACGGATCTACCCCTTCATGGACGGGCGCTTCGTCTTCAAGCATGCCGTCACCCGGATGCCCGAGGTGCTGTTGGAGACGCTCCATGCCACCAGTCTGAAGGTGGAAGACATCGACCTCTTCCTCTTCCATCAGGCGAATCTCCGAATCAACGAGTTCGTCGCCCAGAAGCTCGAGATCCCGGAGCGGAAGCTGATGAACCACATCCAGCGCTACGGCAACTGCTCCGCGGCGGCGCTGCCGATGCTGCTGGCCGAGGCCTCCCGGGAAGGCCGACTCGAACCGGGTCAGCTGGTCTCGCTGACCGCCTTCGGCTCCGGCTTCACCTGGGGCTCGGCCGTGCTTCGCTGGGGCTGAAGGCCGGCCGGACCGCCCCCCTGCATGCATGGATGCACCGCGGCATGACCCCGGGACCAGGCCGGCCTTTCCAGAGGAAGAACGGGGCCACCCCTACCGCGTTGCATCATTTTCAAGCGTCTGATCTTTAATAGTTTTTCTTATTTTCGGAGCGAGCCATTGACTCCATGACGCGGCGTGTCTACGTTCTTCCCATCGATCGACGGGCGACTGCAGCCCGGGCCCTGACCGGATTAACGCGTTGCGTCAGGGCCCCGGATCGAAGAAACGATCACCCGCGAAGCCCCCGCACGGATCCAGGATGGATCGTCGGTCGTGCTTCCGCTGATCGACGGCAACCTGGAAGTGGGAGCTTCCGGGGCGTCACCGGCGATCAGGAAAGAACCCATGGAGAAAGACATGACCGCCAAGAGCACCAGCCAGAAGAAGCACGAACGCAGCTGGGAGGATTTCCGACCCGAATGGGCCAACGAGCAGATCGAGCGGATCAGCGCCGAGCTCGAGAAGTGGAACGACGATCTGCAGGCGCGCAGCGCTCGCTTCCGCAAGGAGAGCCAGAAGCGCATCGAGAAGAGCGTGAAGCAGCTTCAGACCGAGCTGCGCAAGCTGCCGGTCGTGAAGCGCGCCGAGGAGCTGACCCAGGACCTGAGCAAGCGGGTCGAGAAGCGGGTCGACGCGAGCGTGGACTCCGTCTACTCGAGCCTTCGCATCGCGCGCCTCGACGAGGTCAAGAAGCTCGAGCGCAAGATCGCCCAGCTGAACAAGAAGCTGAAGGAGCTCGAGCAGCAGATGGCTGCCTGAGTCCTCTTCTCCGACGCGCCCGGCCAGCACGTCCGGCCGGCGCGTCTGATCGGAACAGGCGGGCCCGGGATCTTCCTCGAAGAGCAGGAAGGGCCGGGCCCCGTCTTTGCGTCGAGCCCGTCGCGACAGCCCGTCTCTACATCGAGAGAGGCTTCATGGAGAGCAGCTTCAACGCGAGGGCGTCCTCCCGGACCGCCTTTCGCCGCTCGTCCGGAAGCGGGATCAGACCCTTGTTCGAGAGGTAGCCGTACTCGCCCACGGCGCGGTCGCTCGTGAGCTCGTCGATGAACGCCTCGAGCCCGGGCACGCGTCCGACGTGGGCCTTCTTCACGTAGACGTAGAGCGAACGGGCGATGGAGTAGCGGCCTTCGGCAATGTTCTCGAAGGTCGGCTCCAGACCGTCGACGAGGCTGCCCTGCATCTGGTCGGCGTTCTGGTCGAGGAAGGAGAAGCCGAAGACGCCCACGGCCGTGGGATTGGCATCGAGCTTCTGGACGATCAGGTTGTCGTTCTCCCCAGCCTCGACATAGGCCCCGTCCTCTCGGATCGTATGGGCCACGCGCTGGAACTCCTTCTCATCCTTCTCCTCCAGGGCCGCGAGCATCGCGATGCGTCGTGCGCCTCCCTCCATCGCAATCTCGACGAATGCATCCCGGGTGCCGGAGGTGGGCGGAGGTCCGAGTACCTCGATCCGACGATCGGGAAGCGAGGGATCGATGTCTCGCCAGGTCCGATGCGGATTGTCGACGAGCTTTCCGTCCACCGGAATCTGCTTGGCCAGCGCCAAAAAGACCTGCTCGAGAGTGAACGACAACCGCTCCGCCCGCTTCGAGTTGGCGAGCACGATCCCGTCGAAGCCGATCGGGATCTCGATGATCTCGGCCACGCCGTTGCGCGCGCAGAGATCCACCTCCGACTGCTTGATGCGTCGCGAGGAGCTCGTGATGTCCGGCATGTTCTCCCCCACGCCCTGGCAGAAGAGCTTCAGCCCTCCGCCCGAGCCCGTGCTCTCCACGACCGGGGTCTGGAAGCCCGAACCGCGCCCGAATCGCTCGGCGACGGTCGTGGTGAAGGGGAAGACGGTCGAAGAACCCACGATGCGGATCTGATCCCGGGCCAGCGCCGGCGAGGCAAGCAGCACGAGCGGAAGGAAAAAAGAAAGTACGGCCAGGGCGATCCGGCCCGGCCGCGCTAGACATTGCCACTTCATAGAAGCCATCGAATCGCTTCCTCGCTGGGACTCGTCCGAGCCCCGGTCCACGAAAGGCCGGGATGGCCTATCGGGCAGATCCTCCACGCCTCCTGCGACGCGACCGCCCTGTCCTTCGACAGCTCGTCGCATGCGATCCGGATCCTCGTTCATCGAGAGGGTATGGACATCGCGTCGCCTCTTTGTGAACAAATTGTGACAGTTTCGAGAATCTCTCGATCGACGAGCACTTCATCCAATCGACGTGACGACTTCAAGTTCTTGTTTTAGTATTGAAAATCGGGTTCGCTCCGATTTCGCGATTGCCTTCTCGCCCACGGGGGCGATGAGACCGGATGGCTTACCCCCGAGGAGACCCAAAGAGGAGACCCAAGGAAGAGCTCCGGAGGCCAGCAGCGCGATGCCCAACCGATCCCGATCCGAATCCACGAGCCCCCGAGCTCCCGCCGAGCGCTGGATCAGCCTTCAGTCTTCCGCGCCGCGAACCCGGATCGATCGGGCGATCCAGAATCTCCGTGAGGAGGTCCTCCAGATGGCCGAGCTCTCCGAGGCCATCCTCGACAAGAGCCTGCACGCCGTCTGGACTCGCGACGAAGCGCTCGCCGGCGAGGTCGACGGTGACGACGTCGCCATCGATCGACTCGACGTCGAGATCGACCACTCGGTGCTGCAGATCCTCGCGCTGTCGGCACCCGTCGCCTCGGATCTCCGCCAGGTTCTCGCGTTCAAGAGCATCGCGACCGACCTCGAACGCGTGGGGGACCTGGCCCGGAACATCGCGGGCTGTGCCCGCCGTATGGCCCAGCGAGCTTCCGTCCCGCTCCCTCCCGGGCTTCACGCCCTGGCCGACGACAGCCGCAATCTCCTCCGACAGGCGCTGCGATCCCTGAGCCAGCTGGATGCCGACGAGGCCCGACGCGTGCTCACGCAGGACGACCTCATCGACGAGCTCGAGGACCGTTTGATCCGGGAGTCGATCGTCCGTCTCGCCGCGGCGCCCGATCATACCGAGCAGGAGCTCGACGTGATCTTCATCGCGAAACATCTGGAACGCGTCGGCGATCACGCGACCAACATCGCCGAGGACGTCGTCCTCGCGGCCGAAGCCCTCAACCTCAAGCACTCGACCAAGCTCGCACGATGATCCACACGCGGACGACCCGATCACATGCGCGATGACGGGGGTCAGAAGGCGAGCTGGGTTCGGAAGGTGAAGATATCCAGCCCCTCGCCTTCCTTGGTGATCTCGACCCGGGAGGACGAAGGCGGCCCCCCGACATCGGCCTGCAGGACGTGCTCGTAGCCGAGCATGAACCTCACGTTGTGGTTCGGGTACCAGTTGAGCGCAGCGCTGATCCGCTGCTCTTTGCCGCCGCTCACGGTGCCCGGGGCACCCGCCGGCCCGCCGTCGTTCAGGTTCACGTAGGCGAATCGGGCGCCCAGCTCCCAGGCGCCGAGGCCCCCGCTCCTGAGGCTGAAGTTTTCCCGCGGTCGGAGGCGCTTGAATTCGCCGGACTCGATCCTGTACACCTCGGCCCGGGACTCGCCCGTCAGCGACCAGGTCGCGGCGATGTGGCCACCCTCGAACTCCACCTGCCTGAGTCCGTTGCGCTGCAGGATCGCGTGGTTGTACTCCCCGAAGAGCGAGAACGGACCGAACACGACGGCCGCCTCGGGACCGAACAGAATCAGGTTCTGGACGTCTTCGAGAGCCCCCGTATCCACGATGCGGAAGTTCGACATGTTGGTCGTCTCGTCACGGAAGCGGATCGATTCGTTGTCGGTCTCCGGCCGCCGGAACGCGCCGCGAAAGCCCAGGTGGACGAGTCGGTCGTCCTCGAGGAGCGGAGCGACCACGACCTTTCCAGCTGCGCCCCAGCCTTCGTCTGCGTTGTCGTTGGCGGGCTCGATGGACTCGCCGTAGATCCCGGCCGCCGCGAACCAATGCTCTCCGTTGGCCTCGGCCCGAAATCCGATGGCGCGATCGACGGCGGACAGGATCAGGGCGTTGTCGATGGAGCGTTCGGTGAATGGAATGTCGTTCGCGCTCATCTCCAGTGAAAGACTGAAGGGCTGCTTCTGATGGCCCACGCTCAGCCGAACGCCGTCGAGCCCCGAGTACGTCAGCGCGACGTCCTTGAGCGCCACCTCGTCGTCCGCGAAGTCGATATCTGCCAGCCAATGCCAGTCTTCGTAGAAGGTGGCCATGGTCGCGAGGCGCGCACGACGGATCTCCGTGCCGTCGGTCGCGTCGCGATTCGGACCGCCGGGAATGTTCGACGGGGTGTCGCCGATATGGAGGGTCCCATCCGCTTGCAGTCGACCGCCCAACCCGAATTCGAAGCGCCCGTCCTTCGATCGAAGCTCGAGACCGCCCTCATCCAGGCTCACGCGGACGCCGGCCGGTTCCCGATCCTCGGCAGAAACCTCGGCGGCCCCTGCCTCCTTCGCGACCGCGATCGCAGCGGCGGACGACCCGATCTCCCCCTCCGACTCATCGTCCGAGTCCGAGGCGTCCGAGGCGTCCGAGGCCTGGATCGTCTGCTGAATCTCCCGATACTCCTGCTCGCTGATCGAGCCCCGCTCACGCAGGATCTCGAGCAGCTTCGAGACCGCCTCCTCCTCACCCCCGGCCATCGCCGGGCGCAACGGAAGAACGCTTCCCAGCACCATCAGAGCCACCAACGTCCACGTCTGCGCGGCTCGGGCTCGCCGGCTCCGCGCCCGGGCTGAAGCCAGCCCATCCCCCCATTGCCCCGATCCCACCCGAATCGACGATCCTCTCGACAACGACTCGTCCCCCTGGCTCGCCCTTGGGCTCCTGAATCCGTGGCGCATTGAACAGGGAGAATGTGACATTACCGTGTCGTAATGATGTCCAATGAGAACAATATGAGGCTGATTCGGGATGATCCGATCGGATGAATCGACGTTTCGATCTCGATTCGATGAAGGCCGGCGGCTCCGGCGGGATCGGGGCGCGGCGCCGGGTCGTGGGGGATGGGCGCTGGGTAGTGGTGCGGAAACGGGGGATGAGGGAAGGTGCTCTCTACCCGTCCTCGGCCGGGCTTCTTCACCCGGCCTATTCACCCGGCCTCTTCCAGAGCGCCGTCGACCTTCTGGAGCACC
>CAYWGW010000012.1:0-27529 GCA_964457385.1 uncultured Spirochaetaceae bacterium | reverse complement strand
GAGCACCGCCCGACGCTCCGCGTCCGTCACCCGACCGTCGGCCCAGGCGATCTCCACCAACGGCGCCAACGCGAGCCCGGCCAGTCGCTCGATCTCCTCACGGCGCGTCGTGTCCAGACGGATTCTCCCGAGCTTCGAGACGTCGCGAGCGTACCCGAATCCCGGCCGTCTGGGACCGGCCGTCGTCTGGGGGAGGGGGGATGCGGTCGCGGATCCGCGCCGGGACGAACCCGGCGCTCAGCCCCGCTCCGACTCCCGCTCCGCTCGCAGCAGCTCCAGGGCCAGCTCGACCGAGCCCTCGGTCTGCCGCAGCAGCTCCCGGGCGCGATCGCGGCCGACTTCCCCGACTTCCATCAGGATCCGCAGCGCCCGCCCCCGGAGCTTGCTCGAGACGGGCGAAACGTGGGTCATGTGATGCCCCCGAACCCGACCCAGCCGCACCATCACCGTCGTCGACAACGCCGACAGGATCATCTTCTGGGCCAGCCCGCCCTTCATCCGGGTGGAGCCCCGCACGACCTCGGGCCCCACCCGCGGCGTGATCGCGATCTCGACGCTCTCCGCCAGGGGCGAGTCCGGATCACAGCTGATCGCGATCGTGCGTGCCCCGAGCCGGACCGCCGCCTCGACGGCGCCGAGCACGAAGGGCGTATGGCCGCTGGCCGAGAGGGCCACGACGACGTCCCCCAGCCCGAGCCCCCGCTCCTCGAGGGCGAGCGCACCCGCCTCCGGATCGTCCTCGGCGTTCTCGACCGCGTGGCGCAGGGCCCGATCGCCGCCGGCGATGATGCCCTGCACGACCCGCGCCGGGAGCCCGTAGGTCGGCGGGATCTCGGAGGCATCGAGCACGCCCAGCCGCCCGCTCGTCCCCGCCCCCACGTTGAACCAACGTCCGCCGCCGGCGAGCGAGCAGACGAGCACCTCGACGGCCTCGGCCATCCGGGGCAGCACCCCTCCGACCGCGGCATGCGCAGCCCCATCCTCGGCATGGATCAGCCGCAGGATGTCCTCGGAGCCCATCTGGTCGAGCCCGCGCGAGTGCTCGAGGGCCGCCTCCGTCGGACGTTTCTCCGTCATTCCTGCCCCTTTCGGCCTCCGGGGGCCGGACTGAAGACGCACCGCGCAGCAGTCGGACGACGTCCCGACTAGAATGCGCCGATGGCCTTCCAGGCGTCACAATCCACGCTCGAGAGCCTAGAGTGGGGCCGGGTGATCGACGCGCTGCGGGCTGTCTGTCGCACGCCCCAGGGCCGTCTCCGGCTCGATGAGACCGGGGACAAGGACGACGGTGGGCTCTTCGAGTCGAGCGAGGCGGGCGTCCGGGCTCGCCTGCGCGAGACCAGCGAGGCCCGTCAGCTGCTCGACCGCGACGAGCGCCCTCCCCTCGGCGGCTGCGCGGACCTGCGGAGCCCCCTCGCCCACGCGATCCGGGGCGGCCTGCTCGAGCCGACCCAGCTGCTCGACGTCCGCGCGACGCTCGCGGCCCTCCACGCCACCCGTCGCTTCTTCGAGGGCCGCGCCGAGATCGCGCCGACGCTGGCGGCCGAAGGCCTCGGCCTCGCAGAGCTCGACCCCCTCGAGCAGGCGATCCTGCGCTGCATCGATCCCGGCGGCGAGGTCCGGGACGCCGCCTCGCCCACCCTGGCCCGGGCCCGTCGCGAGGCCCAGGGACTCGCCGGCGAGCTGCAAGCCCGGATCGAGCGCAGCCTGAAGCACGCCGACGTCGCACCCCATCTATCCGATCACTTCTACACCGTGCGAAACGGCCGCTTCGTGCTTCCCGTGAAGGCGGACGCCAAGGGACAGGTCCGCGGCATCGTGCACGACGCCTCTCGCTCCGGCACGACGCTCTACGTGGAGCCCGACGCGATGGTGGAGCTGAACAACCGCCATCGCCAGGCGGAGCTCACGATCGAACGCGAGATTCTGCGGGTGCTGCGCGAGCTGTCGGCGGCGGTCGCCCGGGAGGCGGAGACGCTGCGCGAGAGCCTGGAGATCCTGGCATCGCTCGATCTCGCGCTGGCCCGGGGCGAGCTCTCGCGGCGCCTCGACGCCGTCGAGCCCGCGGTCGGACACGAAGGCATCTTCGAGCTGCCGGGCCTCCGGCATCCGCTGATCCCGCCCGCGGAATGCGTCGGCAACGACCTCCGGGTCGGCCGCGACTTCGGCGTGCTGATCCTCTCGGGCCCGAATGCGGGAGGCAAGACCGTGGCGCTGAAGGCCATCGCGCTGGCCGTGCTCTTCGTGCGCGCGGGCCTGCACGTTCCCGCGGATCCCGGCGCGCGCGTGGATCTCGCCAGCGCCGTGCTGGCCGACATCGGCGACCATCAGGATCTGCGCGAGAGTCTCTCGACCTTCTCGGCGGCCATGGCCGGGCTCGCCTCGATTCTTCGCACGGCGGGCCCCGACACCCTCGTGTGTCTGGACGAGGTCGGCGTCGGCACCGACCCCTCGGAGGGCGCCGCCATCGCCCAGGCCACCCTCGAGGCCCTGGCCGAGTCGGGCGCCCGCGTCGTCACCACCACCCACTACAACCTGCTGAAGGAGCTGGCCGAGGTCGACCCGCGCTTCGAGAATGCCAGCGTCGAAATCGATCCGACGACCCTCGCCCCCACCTATCACATCCGCATCGGGGCTCCGGGCGCGTCCTCCGCCGCCACCGTCGCCGCGCGGATGGGCGTGCCCCGGAGCGTGCTCGAGCGCGCGGCGGCCTTGCTCGACCGCGAGGATCGCCAGCTGGACCGGATGCTCAGCGAGCTCGCCGCCAGCCGGGCGACGCTCGAGGGCGAGCAGGCAGCGGCCACGGCGGCCAGGCTCGAGGCGGAGCGCGCGCGCGAGGAGTACCGATCGAAGCTGGCGCGGCTGCAGCAGCGGCGGGACGAGCTCTTCGGGAAGATGCGACGGGAGCTCGAGGACTCCTTCCGGACGGCCCACGGCGAGGTCGCGCGGATCGTCGCCGAGCTCCAACGCCAGCCGGAGTCCCGGCGCGCGGCTTTCGCCCGGGAGCATCTGCAGACGCTGCGCGAGGAGACCGACCGGCGGCAGGCCGAGGCCGGGCTCGTCCCCGAAACGCAGGAGCCCGCCGCGGCGGGAGCGGGGGCGGGAGCAGAGTCGGGAGCGGGGACACCGTGGCGCGCCCTCGACTGGTCCCGGGCCCGGGTCGGCGATTGCGTCCGGACGCCCGGCGGGGGCACGGGGACACTGCTCTCGCTGCCGGATCGCCGGGGCGAGGTCTTCGTCCAGGTGGCCGGGGCCAAGCTGCGCGTCGACCGGGCGCGGCTGGGCGAGGGTCGGGAACGTGGGGACGGGCGCGAGGACGGGCGCGAGGAGGCTCGTCGGGAGGCCGCGCGGCAACGGCAGCTCCAGCAGCAGGCGACTGCCGTGAAACAGGCCGCCGCCGGCAGCCCGGAGCCGATCGGCCTCGGAGGCATATCAGAGGTCGATCTGCGGGGCCTGCGGGTCGACGAGGCGCTCGATCAGCTCGAGAACGCGCTCGACCTCGCCCTCGCCCAGGGTCGGGACGAGCTGCGAGTGATCCACGGGGTCGGCACCGGCGCCCTGTGCCGCGCCGTCCGCCAGCGCGTGGCCCGAGCCCGGAGCGTCGCCGAGTGGCTCCCGGCCGCTCGCGAGGAGGGGGGCGCCGGGGCGACCCGCGTCGTGCTGGAAGCGGGGCCGGGCGATGACGCGGGAGGAAGCTGAGCCACCCGAGTACGCGGGCCCGTGGAGGCCTACCGATCGCCGGATTGCGCGCGCCCCGCGGAACGAGCGGTCGCATCCCCCAGCTGGTGGCGCAGGGCGCGAAGGATCACCGGCGTCCAGTCTGCCCAGGCGTGGCGGCCCTCGTACTCCCACGCCTCGTGCTCGATGCCGTGTGCTTCGAGGTGCTCGCTGAAGGCGGCCCCGCCCTGGCGGATCGCATCACGATCCCGGCTCCCCCAGGCCAGTACGATGCGCTCCAACCCCGTCGCTTCGGAACTCGTCCACTGCAGAAAGAGATCCTCGCGGTGGATGCGGTCGATGGGATCGATCGGCCCGAAGATGCGCTCGGTGGGAATCATGAACGAGATCAGCCAGTCGTTCTGGAAGTCGACCATCCGCTGCGTGTCGGGCGGCGCGCCGCTGATCGCGGTGAGGGTCGAGAACGCCTCCGGCCGATGATGGGCAAAGCGCAGCGCGCCCATCGCGCCCATCGACACGCCCATCACGTGGCAACCATCAGGGCAGTCGAGGGTATTCTTCTCGGCCCGGACGAGCGGCATGAGTTCGTCGACGACCCACGTCTCGTAGGCGCGGCTCCCGTCGGACCAGTCGGCCCACATCCCGAAGTCGCCGTCCGGAAGCAGGATCACCGCGCGCGGTGCCTCGCCGGCCTCGATGCTGCGATCGAGGGCAGCGGAGACGCCGTAGCGGTCGAAGGCGTCCTCGCTGTCGCCGCCGCCGTGGAGGAAGGAGACGAGCGGCAGGCGCTCCCGGGCGGGGTCGAAGCCGGGCGGAGTGTAGACCGCGTAGTCGAGAATCGCGCCGTGGTTGGCGTCGCTCTCGTGGGTGGCGTACTCGAGGTGGCGCGGGAAGGACGCGCAGCCGGCGAGCAGGCCGAACAGGTCGGCGGCGATCACGAGGAGGAGCGCACGCCGCCCGAGCGTCTCGTTCACGAATGCCACCCCCGAACGATACGCGAAGCCGACCGGGAGCACCTTAACCGCACACTGGCCCTCACACTGGCCCGGACACTGGCCCGACGACTGTGTTAGAGATCCCATCATGCACTCGGACGAAGACCGCGGCCCGCCCCGGGATGAAGCAGCCCGGCCCACGCGAGACCCCGAAACCCTCACATCGCAGGAGCCTTCTCGAGAGGTCGAAGCCAGTCCGGGCCTCGACGACCTGCTCGGGGTGCTGTGGCGGGAATCGACGCTGTGGCCGCTGCTGATCGTGATCGTGGCGAGCTTCGGGGCGCTCGGGGCGGGCCTGTTCGTGCTCAGCGTCGTCGACCGCAACCCCTTCGCGGCGGGCGCGCTGATCCTGCTGGTCGGGATGACACTCGACCTGCTCTGGAGAGCCCGCCGTCGCCCTCGGCTGCGCAATCTCGCCCGCAGCGTGGGCGTGATCTGGCTCGCGGCCCTCGCCCTGGCCGGGCTCGCGGTCTGGCTGGGGATCGCCTGAGGCCGTGCTCGTCGGGGGCCGTCGGTCGACTCCCCTCCGTCGAGGTCGTCCAGCCGAGGTCGTCCGTCGAAATCGTCAGGCGAGGTCGTCGATCGCGGGCGGCTCCGCATCGAACGTCTTCAGATCTGCGACGAGCTCCCCGGCCACCCGCAGCCCCGAGCGCGTCGCCGCCTCGAAGCTGGGGCCGGAGAGGTAATCGCCGGTCCAGTAGAGCCGGCGCCCGAGGGCCCGGCGATCGCGCTGGACCGCCGCGAAGCGCGCCAGCCGCCGGTAGTGCCCTACCGCGAAGCAGGGCAGGCTCGCGCGGGTGACCCGCACGGTTTTCACCCGCGCGTCGAGGCCCGGTACGACCGCTTCGAGCGAGGCCAGCGCCATCTTGGCGACGACGTCGTCGGCCACCTCGTTCCAACGCCGTGCCGCACCGTCTGCCGCGATGGCCATCAGCTGGCTCGCCCCATCCGGCGCACGACCCTCGAGCTGGCCCGGCTCGATCAGGATCGACGAGATCGCGAGTCCCTCCCGTCGCGGCACCCGGATCTCCTGGGGAAGCCCCCGATCGATGCCCTCGAGCGCGACTGCCAGGCTCACACCCGGCCGCTCCTCGACGGCAGCGAAGAAGTCCCGCTCCGCCGGCGTCAGCAGCGCGGCACAGAGGCGCGCGGCGTCACGCGGCCCCACAGCCACCACGACCCCATCGAAATGCTCGATCTGTCGCTCGTCCCGGCCATCGATCGCCTCGACCCGGAACCCCCCGGCCGGCTCCTCCTCGATGCGTTCGACCGCGGTCTGGCAGCGCACGTCCAGCCCCTCGACCGCCGCCTCGACGAGCTCGGAGAGCGACCGTCGCGGCAGCCCGGGCAGCCCGGGACGGGAGGCGCCAACACCGACGTGTCGGCAGTGGAGAAGCAGTGCCACCCGCGACAGCGATTCGACCGAGTCGCCCCAGACGCCCTGGATCTCGGGCGTCAGCCATGCGTCGAGGAACCGCTCACCGAAGTAGAGCTTCCCGTGATCGGACACGCTGCGATAGTCGAGGGACGCCGCGAGCTCGGGCCGGGCCGGATCGAGTCGCGGCGCATGGCGCGCCATCAGCCGACTCCATCGCAGCAGCCGCAGTCGCTCCCACGGCCGGGGACCCGGAATCCGCGCCGCTCCGCCCAGGCTGAGCCCGTCGACCGGCGTCGTCTCGCCGCCCTGCGCGAGCGTCGTCTGCACCGGACGCAGCGGCCACATCGCGTCGCCCAGCCCGCATTCCCGCACCCAGCGCTCGAGCGTCCGATCCCGCCCACAGAGCACCGGCCAGGCCGTCTCCATCCAATGGCCGTCACACCACTCGCCACCGACACGCCCCCCGGCCCGCGCGCGCGCCTCGAAGACGATCACCTCGTGACCCTGACGCGCGAGCTCGCTGGCCGCGCGCAGTCCCGCGAGTCCGGCGCCTACGACCGCGATCCGATGCCCCTGATCCAATCGAGCCTTCTCCGTCGTCGCCCGGGTCATGCGCGCTCCCGACGGTAGGCGTCGAGCACGGCGACGACGTCGTGCAGTGTCTCGAAGGGGAGGTAGCGGTGGCCCCGCTCCTCGAGGGCGGGGGCGAGAGTGTCCTTGGCGAAGGCGAGGTCGGCCGCGAGCGCACCACAGAGATCCGACACGCGACCGTTGCCGATGTGGATGCAGAAGGCCTGGGGATGGTCGGCGCGATAGGCCTCGATCAGCCCGCGTTTGCAGCTCCCGGTGCCGCAGCCGCAGGTCGGATCCGGTCGCCCCGGCGACAGACGCCAGACGTCGCCCGCATACTCGAGGTGATTGGCGCTGTAGGCGAAACGGATCCGATGGATCGCCTGCAGCCGCTCGAGATTCCAGTCGAAGCCATCCGAGAGGATCCGGAAGGGCACCTGTCTGCGCTCGCACCAGTCGAGCAGCGCACGGGCCCCGGGATCGAGCTCGATCGTCTCGAGGAAGCGATCGAGCTCCTTCTCGGGCAGCACGAGACCGTCGAGCAGCGCGACCACATAGGTCCAGGCCGTGAGCTCGCCCCGCTCGAAGCGTTGCCATAGACGTGCCCGCTTCTCGGGAACCCGCTGCTGGGCCAGGGTCGATCCGACGTCCTGGACCGAAAACGTGCCATCGAAGTCACAGAACACGGCCAGGGGACGATCGTCGGGAAGGTCCGGAGCATGGCTTTCGCGAGAGTCGGTCACGGGATCTCCGAAGAGGGCGCCGGGCTCACCTGCGTCAGCCGGTGGGTAGCGCATTCGGATGGCTGCCGGGAATGCGCCCCGCAAGAAGAACGGCGCTGGAGCCGATTGCAGCCGGCGCCCTCGGGGCCATCTCGCGGCCAGGGCACGGCACGGCGTCCGTCGGGTCGCCCCGCCTCTCAGCCTGCCCCCTTCGCCCCAGACTCCTGAGCCCCAGACTCCTGAGCCCCAGGGCCCAGGTCCAGGGCGGCCATCGGCAGCTCGACGCGCACCCGACAGCCCGAGCCCGGCTCCGACCAGACATCGATCTCGCCGCCGTGATCCCGCACGATGCCGTGACAGACACTGAGGCCCAGCCCCGTCCCTCCGACCTCCAGACGCGTCGTGAAGAAGGGATCGAAGATCCGGGGCAGATCTTCCTGCGCGATGCCCTCGCCGTCGTCCTCTACCTCGAGCGCCCAGCCCCCACGCCCCCCCTCCGCTCCAGGCCCCAGCCGGATCCGAATTCGCGCCACCCCGGACGAGAGCAGGGCGTTCTCGATCAGGTTCACGATCAGTTGCTGCAGCTCCGTGCGATTCGCGAGGATCTCGGTCCGGGCGGCCGCAGCGTCGACTTCGAGATCCAACGCCACCTGCCTCCGCGCGGCCTCTCCCCGACAGAGCTCCATCGAGGCCCGGACACAATCCTCGAGATCGAACCGAGTCTTCTGCGATGGCTCGTCGAGCGCGAAGCGCCGGATGCCCGCCACGATCTGCTTGCAGCGCTCGACGTTCTCGACGACGCGATCCCGGACCTGCCTCCAGTCGGCCAAGCGTTCCGGGTGGGGCTCGAAGGCCTCGCAGACCAGCCGGATGATGCCGAGCGGGTTGTTGAGTTCGTGGGCGATGCCCGAAGCGAGGGTGCCGAGGGAGACCAGCCGGCTGCTCCGCTCGAGCCTGTCCTCGGAGCGTCTCAGCTCGGCGGTCCGCTCCTCCACGAGCTCTTCGAGTCGAAGCTTGTGCTGGAGCAACGCATGCTGCGCCGACAGCCGATCGAGCTCGGCGGTCGCCCGGGAAGCGAAGATCTCGAGCACCATCGTCGTCACCGGGATACGCGCCGACTCCATCGGTCGGTCGTCCATCACCAGCAACACGCCGATGGCCTCCCCGGAGTCCGTGATCAGGGGCGTGCCGACATAACATTCGACCTTCATCTCGGCGAGCAGCGCATCGCCCGGAAACCGATCCAGGACGCGCTCGGGAAAGAAGCAGGTACTGCTCTCCAACACCTTTTCGCAGGGAGACCCCGTCAGGTCGTACCGGAAGTTCTCGGCCAGCACGTCGCCGTCCCAGACCGCCAGGGTCTGGATGCCGGGGGCGTCACCGGAGTCGATACGCCCGAGGATCGCGTAGCGGGTCTTCAGGGCACGGGCGAGATTTTCGACCATGGCGGGGAAGAAGGCCTCGCCGGTCGCCCGGGAGGTGCCCTCCATGACCGCGCGAAGCACGTCCTCTTCCACTTCCGCGGCTGCTTTTCCGCCCCCTTCCGACGGACCTGGATCGACCGACATCCGGATCTCCTTTCGCAGTGCGCAGCCGCCGTCCAGATCCGCCTCTGCACTGCGCTTGCGCGCGAGCAGGGCTCAGCGGGCCGAAACGAGCTCGTCGGACCCGGCGTCCTCGATCGGAGTGGCATAACGATGGCAAACCCGTTGGCCGGCGTCCACGAGCCGACCTCCGACCTCGTGGCTCGCCCAGGCGAAGGCCCCCGAGCGACGGAACGGGCCCCCTGGCCACGCCATTTTGCGTCACCGCCCGCGAGGCCCTGCACGACCGGTGCAGAGCCCCTGCCTCAGGGCTTCCAGCCCACGAGCCTCCATTTGCGTGAACCGACGATTGCGAGCCCTTCGACGCCCGGAGAGGGCGATTCGCCCCGATTGGCACGTCGGTTGCTAATCAAGTGGATGTCGATTCGAGAACATGGGGTGCCAACGAGGAGCGGGCCCCCCATTCCCGCGCCCGGGCTGGCTACCCCTCCCTTCGCACATTTTGTGCGAGGAGCCGGCCCGGGCGCTCTCTTTATTCGGCTTCCCATCTCTCGACTTCCCATCTCTCGGCATCCCATCCGATTGCTTCGGCGATCGAGCTTTCCTGTCGCGGCGCTTCCGAGCGCAGCGCCGCGACGGCACGACCCTGCCCGGCCGGTACAATGCGCCCTCGATGGGGGGACGGTCGATGGGGGCTCGAAGAGACGAGCAGGAACGGGCAGGGACATCCGCGCGAGCATCGGTAACGCGGACGCCCGGGCTGCCGCCGCTGCTACCCGCTCCGCGGCGGCTACGACGAAGGCGGGGTGCCTTCCAGCTCGAGGCGGGACTGGCGATCGAGCTGCCCGTCTCGGCCGAGCCTCTCGACTGCCGGCTACTCCTGGCCGCTCGCGCGGCTCGGGACGAGATCGAGGCCCGCAGCGGCCTGCGACTGGCCCTCGAGCGACCCGCGAAGCACTCCCCCGGAAGCCGACGGCCCGCGCCGGGTCGCGAACGGAGAACGGGAACGGGAACGGGACCAGCGATCCGCTGCCTGCTCGACCGCTCGGCCGCACCCGAGCCCCGGGCCGAGACCGCCCGCGACGCCTATCACCTGAGGATCGACAGCGGCGGAGCGGAGCTCCGCGCACCGACGCTCCACGGGCTCCGGTACGGCCTGCAGACCCTGGCCCAGCTGGTAGGCCGCGACGGCCGGCTGCCGGCCCTGGACGTGCACGACCAGCCCGACTTCCGGGACCGTGGGCTGATGATCGACGTCTCCCGGGGCAAGGTCCCGACCCGCGAGACCCTGGGCACCCTCGTCGAGATCTGCTCTCGGCTGCGGCTGAACGTGCTGATGCTCTACGTCGAGCATCCTTTCGCATTCCGGCGCCATCCGGAGATCAGCGCCGGCTCGAGCCCGCTCGACGCCGAAACGATCCTCTGGCTCGACGCCCACGCCCACGACCACGGCGTCGAGCTCGTCCCCTGCCTGCAGTCGCTGGGCCACATGGAGCGACTGCTGTCGCTCGAGCGTTATGCGGGGCTGGCCGAGAGCGAACGGCGCTGGTCGATCTCCCCCGTCCTGCCCGAAGCCCATCGACTGCTCGCCGACCTCTACGACGAGTTCCTGCCGCTGTTCCGATCCCGGCGTTTCAATGCCAACTGCGACGAGCCCTTCGATCTCGGCCGCGGCCGCTCCGCCGCCCGCGCCGCGCGCCGGGGACGCGGCGCCGTCTTCGTCGAGCACGTCGAGAAGCTCCGACGCCTGGCGGCACGCCACGGCAAGCAGCTCATGATCTGGGCTGACTTCGCCCATCAGCATCCCGAACAGATCCCCGACCTGCCGCGCGACGTCGTGCTGCTCGACTGGTGGTACGAGGCGGAGTTCGATGCGGATCGGATCGGGTGCCTTCGACGACACGGCTTCGAGGCCTGGGCCTGCCCCGGGACCTCGAGCTGGAACTGCCTCTTTCCGCGCGTCGAGAACGCCGAGCGCAACGTCTCGCGCTGGGCCGACGCGGGCCGACGCCACGGCGCCTGCGGTCTGCTCGGCACCGATTGGGGCGACTTCGGCCACTACAACGCGCTCGGCGTCTCGCTCCAGGGCTATGCCTGGCACGCCCAGCATGCCTGGTCCGGCGAACTTTCTGCCAAGGACTTCGATCGCGCCTTCGCGCTGCGGATCTTCGGAGAGACGAGCCCGCGCATCGCCCGTCTCTACCGCCGGCTCGGGGCGATCCACGACGCCGGCTTCCGCATCTTCAACGGGTCGGCGCTCCAGCATCTCTACTTCGACGCGCTGCCCCGGAACTTCTTCCTGGCCCACGCCCGGCGCGGGGCACTCGAGCGAAGCGGGCGGCGGCTCGAAGCCGTATTGCGGGAGGTCGAGGCCCTGGGACTAGCCGAGGCGGGGGACGACTTCATCGGTCTGGTCCGGCGCGAGATCCACTGGGCCGCCGAGGCCACCCGCCTGGCCGTCGACAAGGGCCTGGTCGTCCTCGACTACGACGCCTGGCGCGCCGACCCGCGTTCTCGGAACGCCGCCTGGCGGCGAGCCCTCGCCCGCCGCCTCGAGTCCGTGGCCAACGTCCAGAACGCCCAGCAGGCCTCGCTGCGAACGCTCTGGCTCGCTCGCAACGCGCCCTCGGAGCTCGCCGTGACCGAACGCCGCATCCGCCGCTCGGTCGCCAGTCTGCGCACGGCGGCCCGACGACTGCGCGAGAATCGCCCGCCGCCGCCCCCCGAGCGCGTCGAGCTCAGTCTCGCGAACGTCGCGGCGCAGCTGCGCCGCGAGACGACCCGGCGCTAGCGCCGTTGCGCGGGATCGGCCCCGGCTGGCTCGCGCTGGGCCGGCTGACCGTGTTCTTCCTCTCTTCCCGCGGTCGTGCGGAGAGCGCTGGCTACTTCCGACACGCGATCGCTCGCGGGCGCCGGGCGCGCAAGCTGGCCGGCGTCGATTGGGGGGCCATCGGCGCATCGCGCTTCGCAAGCTGATCATCGCGACGATGCAGGGACTCGCCGTCCTGCGCGTCGTCGACGACGACGAGCGCTACGTCGACACCGTGCTCGAAGAGCTGAAGAATCTCTGTCGAGAGATCCTCGGCGCCGGCGGGAACGGGGGGTCTTGAGGCGCCGGGCCGATGCGTCGGCGACACGGCGTCCGCTGCCCTGGCTATATTCGCGAAGTTCAACTCCGACGCCTCGACCGTAGGAAGGCGCGAACGACGAGGAGCCGCAGCGTGCCGATGTCCCCGCCCGTCCCGACGTCCTCACCCGACGCGGAGCCGAGCCGACCGGGCCTGTCGATCGTCGTGGTGATCGCCCTCGCGGTCTTCGCGCTGGGCTGCCCGGACGACGGCGTGCCGCCTGGGTTTGCCCGCGGCAGCGGCCGGCTCGAGGCGGAGCAGATCCACATTGCCGCCAAGCTCGGCGGTCGCGTAACCGAAGTCCGGGTGGACGAGGGGGACTCCGTCTCCGAAGGCGACCTGCTGGCCCGCATGGACGGCGGCCGCCTCGAGGCCGAGCTCGCACGGGCCCGTGCCGAGCTCGGCCGGGCCCTCCGACAGAAAGAGGCGGCCGAGGCCATCGTCGCTCAGCGCGAGAGCGAGTGCGACCTCGCGCGCAAGGATCTCTCGCGCACCCTCGCCCTGCACGACCGGAACGTCGTCAGCGAGAGTCGGGTCGACCAGGACCAGACGCGACTGCGCACCGCTACGGCGACCTGTGACGCCGCCGAGGCCGAGGTACGCAACGCCGAGGCGGCGATCGAGGCGGCGCGGGCCGCCGTCGAGAGCGTACGCGAGGACCTGGAGGAGACGGAGCTGCGGGCGCCCCGTAGCGGTCGCGTGCAGTATCGCCTGGCCGAGCCCGGAGAGGTGCTGCCGGCAGGGGGACGGGTGTTGACACTGCTCGACCTCGAGGACGTGACGATGGCCCTCTTCCTGTCGACCGCCGAGGCGGGACGGGCGCGCGTCGGTGCTCCGGGCCGCATCGTCCTCGACGCCCACGCGGATCTGCCGATCGAGGCCCACGTCTCCTTCGTCGCCTCCGAGGCCCAGTTCACGCCCAAAGAGGTCGAGACCCCATCCGAGCGACAGAAGCTCTCCTTCCGCGTCGAGCTCCGGGTCGACGATGCCCGCGGCCTGCCGCTGAACGCCGGGGCACCGGGCGTCGGTTGGGTCCAGCTCGATCCGGAAGCCTCGTGGCCGGACGCATTGAGGTGAGCGACGCCGACGAGTCGGTGCTGGCTCGGCTCGAGCACGTCAGCCATCGCTATGGCGACACCATCGCTCTGGACGACGTCTCGCTCGCGGCGCCCGCCGGTCGTCTCGCTGGATTGATCGGACCCGACGGCGTCGGCAAGTCGACTCTTCTCGGCCTCGTCGCCGGTACGCGGCGCCTGCAGTCCGGTCGGATCGAGGTCCGGGGCCTCGACCTCGGTGATCGACGTCAACGCCGGACGCTGCGGCCGGACATCGCGTACATGACTCAGGGCCTCGGCACGAATCTCTACCCCGACCTCTCCGTCTCGGAGAACATCGACTTCTTCGGGCGTCTCTTCGGCCTCTCGCCCGAAGCCCGAAGAGGGCGGATTGCGGAGCTGGTCGAGGCCACCGGCCTGGCGCCCTTCGCGGATCGGGCCGCCCGCAAGCTCTCTGGAGGCATGAGACAGAAGCTCGGGCTTTGCTGTGCGCTCGTTCACGACCCCCGGCTTCTGGTGCTCGACGAGCCCACCACTGGAGTCGACCCACTCTCACGACGTCAGTTCTGGGACCTGCTCGAGCGGATCCGTCAGCGCCGCTCTGACATGAGTGTGCTGGTCGCGACCGCCTACATGAAGGAGGCAGAAGGCTTCGACTGGCTCGGCGTTCTGCACGAGGGACGGGTCGTCGCGACGGGTGCGCCGCGAGAGATCCAGGCAGAGCTCGGGGTCGATTCACTCGAGGCCGCCTACGTCGCCCTCGTCGCTCCCGAGACCCGCGAAGGCCCGGCTACCCGAAAAGGACGCGAAGCCGAAGGCCGACCCGAGGAAGGACCGACAGAGGGGACGAGCGGCCTCGACGGCGAGATTGCCGTCGAGGCACGCGAGCTCACCCGCCGATTCGGCTCATTCACGGCGGTGGATCGCGTGAGCTTCGAGATCCGCCGCGGCGAGATCTTCGGATTCGTCGGCTCGAACGGATCAGGCAAGACCACCACCATGAAGATGCTGACGGGGCTGCTGCCCGCGAGCGAGGGCGAGGCGCGGCTCTTCGGGCATCCGCTCGACGCGCGCGATCGCCAGACACGCCGGCGCGTGGGCTTCATGTCCCAGAGCTTCTCGCTCTACCGCGAGCTCAGCGTGCGTCAGAACCTCGAACTCCACGCGCGTCTCTACCTCGACCCGACCGCGGCGGACGTCGATCCCGGCGAGCGCGTGGAGGAGGCCCTCGATCGCTTCGACCTGCGCCGGGTCGCGGACGAAACCGCGGAGAGCCTGCCCCTCGGCGTCCGTCAGCGACTCTCACTGGCGGTGGCAGTGATCCATCGTCCCGAGCTCCTGATCCTCGACGAGCCCACCTCGGGCGTCGATCCCATGGCCCGCGACGCTTTCTGGTCGGAGCTGATCGCGCTCTCACGTCGCGAGGGCGTAACGATCTTCCTTTCGACCCATTTCATGAACGAGGCCGAGCGATGCGATCGCCTGGCGCTCATGCACGAGGGGCGCGTGCTCGCGACGGGCTCACCCGCGGAGCTGATGGACGAGCTCGGTGGCGACTCCCTCGAAGAGGCCTTCGTCGGCGCGCTCGAGGACGAGGACGAAGAAGAAGACGAGAACGCCAGCGAAGGGACGCCGGAGAACCGGGAACGCAGAGCGCGGGCGCTGCCCGGCTCGGACGGACGTCGGGGGCGCCTGCCGCGCTTGTTCGACCCGCGCCGCGCCTGGGCCATCACGAACCGCGAGACGCGCGAGATCGTGCGCGACCCGATCCGGCTCGCCTTCGCGCTCGTCGCGCCCGCGCTCCTGCTTCTGGCCGACGGCTACGGCATCTCATTCGACGTCGAGAACCTCGCCTTCGCCGTCCTCGATCGGGATCGGTCGCTCGAGAGCCGCCGCTACCTGGAGAGCTTCCGCGGCTCCCGCTACTTCCGCGAGCGCCGGCCGTTGCAAGACGAGGAGGACCTCGAGAATCGGCTTCGCAGTGGCGAGCTCGCGGTCGCGCTCGTGATCCCCGACGGCTTCGGCCGCGAGCTCTGGCGCGGCGAGCAGCCGGAGGTCGGGGTCTGGCTGGACGGCGCGATGCCCTTCAAGGCCGAGACGACCCGAGGCTACGTGCAAGGCATCCATGCGGTCTACGTCGACGCGCATTGGACGCGCGATCGGGGACGCGATCCGCCGACGCCTCCCGTCCGGATCGAGCCACGATTCCGCTACAACCAGGAGTTCGAGAGCGTCCAGGCGATCGTGCCGGGCGTGATCATGATGATCCTCGTGCTGATTCCGGCGATCATGACCGCCGTGGGCGTGGTGCGCGAGAAGGAGCTCGGCTCCATCGCGAACTTCTACGTCACACCGACCACGCGTCTCGAGTTCATGCTGGGCAAGCAGCTGCCCTACATCGGCGTGGGCGGCCTCGGCTTCGCGGTGATGCTGACGCTGACCTACTTCGTCTTCCGGGTCCCGGTCGAGGGCAGCCTGCTCGCACTCTCGATCGGCGCGCTGCTCTACGTCACGGCGACCACTGCCCTCGGCCTGCTGATCTCGACCTTCGTCCGCACGCAGCTCGCCGCGATCTTTGCCACCGCCATCCTGACGACGCTGCCCGCCACGCAGTTCTCCGGACTCCTGGCGCCCGTCTCCTCGCTCTCGGGCGCCGCCTGGATCTTCGGTCGCGGATTCCCCTCGTCGTGGTTCCAGCAGGTGAGCATCGGCACCTTCGCGAAGGGCCTGGGCACGAGCGACCTGCTGATCCCGTACGCCGCGCTCGCGGGCTTCGCCCTGCTCTACCTCGCCGGGGCCTGTGTCCTGTTGCGCAAGCAGGAGCGCTGAACTCATGCGCAGATCGCTCGGGAGGATCTTCCTGCTCGGCGTCAAGGAGCTGCGCAGCCTCCGCGCAGATCCCGTGCTGCTGCCGCTCATCGTCTATGCCTTCAGCTTCGCCGTCTACAGTGCCGCCGAGGACGCCGCGATCGACGTGCGCAACGCAGCGGTCGCGATCGTCGACGAGGATCGCTCGACACTCTCCCGTCGGCTGTACGCTGCGCTCACGCCTCCCCGATTCCAGCGGCCCGAAACCATCGCCTTCGAAGACGTCGACTCCGCAATGGAGAGGGGCCGCTACACCTTCGTGCTCGACGTGCCCCCGGACTTCGAGCGCGACCTGCTCGCGGGCGACCGACCGACCCTGCGCCTCGACATCGACGCCACGGCGATGAGCGTCGCCGGCCGCGGCGCCGGCTACATCCAGACGATCGTCCAGCGAGAGGTCGCACTCTACCTGGGCGACGAGGCCCCGAGCGGATCCGGCGAGCCCGTGCGTGCCGTCGTCCGTGTTCGCTTCAATCCCAACCTCCGCTCGGAGTGGTTCCAGGGTGTCATCGAGGTCGTCAACAACATCACGATCCTCGCGATCATCCTCGCCGGTGCTGCCGTCATCCGCGAGCGGGAGCACGGAACACTCGAGCACCTGCTCACGATGCCCGTTCGATCGAGTGAGATCATGCTCGCCAAGGTCTGGGCGAACGGGGTCGTGATCCTGGTCGCCTCGCTGACGTCGTTGGTCCTGGTCGTGCGCGGGCTCATCGGCGTGCCCATCTCGGGCTCGCTTTCGCTGTTCACCGCCGGGACGGCGCTCTACCTCTTCTCGGCGACGGCGCTCGGCATCTTTCTGGCGACCCTCGCGCGCTCGATGCCGCAGTTCGGTCTGTTGGCGATCCCGGTCTTCATCGTGATGATCCTGCTCTCGGGGAGCTACACGCCGATCGAGAGCATGCCGACCTTCCTGCAGTGGCTGATGATGGGCTCGCCCTCGACCTGGTACACCGAGTTCGCCAAGTCGGTGCTCTCCCGCGGCGCGGGCGTCCAGATCGTCTGGCCGGAGCTGACCGGCGTCTTCGCGACCGGGGCGGTCTACTTCACGGCAGCGCTCGTGCGCTTCCGGGCGAGCGTGGCCACGGCGCGAGGCTGAGGGCGGGGCTTCGTCTGCAAGATCGCACCCTCCAGCCCGCGGACGGCGAGCTAGAGATCGAGGGTCATCACGACGCGCCGGGCGAGGTCGAGCCCGGCCTCCGCATCCTGACGGCACAGAGCCTCGAGTCCCGGATCGAGCTCGCTCTCGCCGACGACCCTGAAGCCCAGGCGAAGATAGAAAGGCGCATTCCACGGGACATCGCGGAAGGTCGTGAGGACGAGCCTGCGATGGCCCCGTTCCCGGGCGGCGTCGCGCGCGGCCTCGACCAGCCTTCTTCCGAGTCCGCGGCGTCCGTAGGCGGGGTCGACGTCCAGCTCTTCGAGGCAGGCATCGCGGCCCCTCGACTCGAGCAGCGCGAAGCCCACCGGCAGCCCCGTCTCGGCGCGGGCTACCCAGAGTCGGGCCTCGCGCTGGGCCGCCCGGAAGACCTCGATCGGAGTCGCCTCGGCAGCGAGGGCCGAGGGCAGGTCCTCGGGCGAGAAGAGTCGGGCGGCTCGAAGCTCGACTCCGGGCAGATGTTCGACGTCCCCGGGCCGGGCCGGCTCGACCGGCAGCTCGGCGGGGTCCGGCGAGAGACTGGCTGGAGGCGGCTCGAACGAAGGTCCCGATGGCCCCGCCGAGGCCGCGACCGACTCGCCCGCTTCCCCGGACGAAACGACGCCCTCGCGGCCCAACACACGCCGCGCCAGACCGGCGAGGTAGATCGAGCCCGTCACACAGAGCATCCGCGGCTCGGCCGGGACCTCGGCCTGGACCTCGCCGCTCGCTCCGGGTTGCGATCCCGCTCGCACCGTCGCATCGCCCGCCACGCCCGCCCTCGCCCGCCGGATCGCCTCGGCCGGATCGCCGATCGCCGTCACCCCGGCCCCGCGCCCGGGACCGACGAGCTCGCGAACGCGGGCGGCCAGCTGCTCCGCCGGCAGCGATCGGT
Source organism: uncultured Spirochaetaceae bacterium (assembly GCA_964457385.1). Lineage (GTDB taxonomy): Bacteria > Myxococcota_A > UBA9160 > UBA9160 > UBA4427 > UBA4427. The sequence continues at coordinate 9,558 of CAYWGW010000012.1, read as the reverse complement.
CTGGATCCGCACACGTCGTCCAGATCCGCCCGGCGCCCGCCATCAACGGGTCGAGCACCGACTTCAAATCCTTGTCGCTCGACACCGAGAGCAACAGATCGAAGCCCTGCGGCGCCAGCGCCTCGAGCGCGTCGGCGAGGGCGCGGGCCGAGCGCGCCGTATGCGCCGAGTCGATCAGCACCGCCGGATCATGGGGGAGCCGCTCGATCCGGGCGGGCAGTCGTGCGCGCGCGAGGGCCGCGCGCGCCGCCCGCGAGACGGCTCCGTCCGACCAGGCGTCGAGGGCCCGCAGGCAGGCGATCGCCAGCGCAGCATTCGTGCGCGCAGGAGCACCGGTCATCCCCAGCTCGATCTCCAGCTCGAAGCGCCCGGCCCCAGGCCCAGGCTCGACATAACGAAAGACCTGACGAAGCGCGTCGCCAGGATCGTGAGCAGGGGCGCGGGGGCCGTGCGAGGACGGCGACTCGAGGCCCTCGAAGGCCTCGCCCCACTCACGCACCGGGGCACCGACCGCCTCCGCCCGCGCCCGGATGACGGCCCGCGCCTCCGGCCGCAGCGGACCCAGGATGGCGACCACGCCCGGCTTCAGGATGCCGGCCTTCTCGCCGGCGATGGCCGCCTCGGTCGGGCCGAGCTTGTCGGTATGTTCGAGCTCGATGCTCGTGATACAGGTGACGCGGGGCGAGACGACGTTGGTCGAGTCGAGGCGACCGCCGAGGCCGACCTCGATGAGGGCGTGGTCCACTCCGGCCTCCGCAAAGAGCAGGAAGGCGATGGCGGTGGTGGCGTCGAAGAAGCTCGGCCAGGTCTCGCGCGGCCCGGCGCGCAACGCCTCCACATGGGGGCGGACGCGAACGACCGCATCGACCAGGCGCGCCTCGTCGACGGGCTGGCCGCCCAGCCGGAAGCGCTCGACCCAGCTCTCGAGATGCGGCGAGGTGAAGGTACCGACCGACTCGCCGAGCTCGAGCAGGATCGCCTCGGCGAACAGGCAGGTCGAGCCCTTGCCCTTCGAGCCGGCTACGTGGATGACGGAGAGAGCCTGCTCGGGGCGGCCGAGCCCGTCGAGCAGCGCGTGGATCGGTCGCAGGTCGAGTCGTTGATAGGCGTAGCCCGGGAGCCGCTCCCGGTTGATCAGGCCATCGAGGTAACGGGCCGCGTCGGCCAGCGTCTCGAGCCTGGGAAGTCTGGGACGAGAGGACGGGCTCATCGTCTCTCCGAACGCGATCAGTGGCCGGAAAAAAGCAGGAGGCGGCCGAGTGCACGACCGCCTCCTGAAGGCTTCGTCCAACGAGCAGGCTCGGTCCCCACCCGGTCGGACCGGCTTCCGATCGTCAGCCGATCGACGCCTACTGGATCATGTACTTCTGGCGCTCGCGGTAGGCCTTGAGTGCCGGGCTCGTCGACTCGATCGATGGATAGAAGTACTTCACCGCATGGCCGCATTCCTGGCAGAGGCGGTAGCAGAACTTGAAGCCCTCCACCTCGCGGACCGAGCCGACGTTGATCCGGCTCTCGTCGGTGCAGCAGGCCGAGGCGCGCGTGGGCGAGACGATCTTGCGCGGGTAGTCGTTCCTGGGCGCCTCCGTATCCGAGTACTCGATGATGTTCTTCGTCAGGCGGTGCGACCGCTCTTCCGAGTTCTTCTTGCGGATGTTGCTGCCGATTCTTCTCAACGCTTCGTCCTCGTCTCGTGTTCGGCCTCCGCCGCCGGGCCCGACCTCACGTCGAGCGCCCACAGCAGGGGCGATAGATCTTCATACGGCCGTTCGCAGGGCGGTCCGTCCGTCCCCCAGAGCCTGCTGCGTTCGCGATCCTCCGCGAGTTCGAGCAGCAACGAGCTGCGGGTTCCATAGGCCTCGCCCGCATGTACGCAGGTCGACTCGAAATGCGTCGCGGCGCTACTCGATCCAACCGATTGCGCTCCGACTCCGCCGACATGCTCGCGACAAATGCCCGCCAGACCCTCGAACAGGTCCCGGTCCGCCTGCAGCCTGATCTTCTCCACGCGCTCCCGGATGCGCGACAGTTTCCGGACCCTCGGCTCTCCGCTCTTCTTCTTCTGCCCCGGGTCCTGCCCCGGGCACCCGTCGCGATCACTCCGATCGTCGACGTTGCCCACCACATGGACACCGGGCGGCAGCGTGATGATCTCGGGCCGCTCGCGATAGACGATCAAGCGTGCCTCCTGTTCGTCCGCCACCAGCAGCTGGAAGGCGTTGTAGCCACCGATCTCCAGCTCTCCGAGCGTCTCCACCGCCTCGACCGCCGATCCAGCTTCGAGCGCCGCCATCACGACCTCGCCGCGGGATCGCAGACCCGGCTTCGCGACCACCGGCCCATCGGGATCCACATCTTCCGGGATCGCGGGCCTCAGGTTGGTCAGCCCGACGAACACCCCTCGATCATTCAGCCCCAGCCAGGTCCCACCCGCTGCCAGGTCCCGCGGCGCGAGAATCCGACCGCTGCGTCCCTCCCGGATCGCCGGCCCCTCCGCGGGTCGCGCCAGGAACTCGTCTCGATTCGCCGCCACGATCAGGGGCCGACCCGGTATGCAGCGATGAAGAACGATCAACGTGCACATCGGCCTCGACTATCCACCCCACCCACCCCGCAGCTCGCAGCCCGTCCGCTCCGTTTTCAAAACCTGTATTCGCCTACGCTGCTCTGTGCCGCGCTCCTTGGCGCCGCACCGTGCCAGCCGCCCCGTCCGCACCGGCCCGGGTCATTCGATTCCGCCTGCTCGGCCCGGTTCGGATCCCGCCGGAGCGGCTTTCTCGCGCCGGAGCAGGCTCAGGTCTGGTCGTGGGGAGAAGGAGCATACACCCTTCTCCCCACTGGCGCAACCAAAACTCCCTGAAAAAACAAAGAGATGGAGAGATTCCGGGCCCGTGCGGGACGACCGCTCGAGGGTGGGAAGGGAAGCAATCGTGGGGACCGGGAGCGGGATCAAGACGCCGCCGAGTGGAAAACCGTTCGTGTGCAGAATGATTGCCACATCAGCTGACCGGGAGACACTTCCACCACGTAGGCCCGCTCCTCGCGGGACTTCTCGAAAGTCGGAGGCAGAGCCCAACCCTGAAGGGCTCTGCCTCCCTCTTCGGAGGCGCTTTCGGACCCGGTCAGTTTTGAGCTCGATCCCCGACGGATCCGCTGCCGACCGTTCTGATCCCGCGCCAAAGCCCCCAGCCCGGTCCCGAGAGCGAGCGTCTGAGCACGCCATGACGCGAGTCTGGAGCGCGGCCCTCACCGGTGTGGAGGGCGTCCCGGTCGAGGTCGAGGTCCGCATCTCGTCCCAACTGCCGCGGGTCGATGTGGTCGGCCTGCCCGAAGCCGCAGTGCGCGAGAGCGTCTCCCGCATCCGCGGCGCCGTCGCGGCCAGCAACCTCGCCTTCCCCGAGCGCCGCGTCACCGTCAACCTCGCTCCGGCCGAGCTGCGCAAGAGTGGCGCCGGGCTCGATCTGCCGATCGCCCTGGGCATCCTGGCCGCGGCCGGCCTGATCGAGTCCGAGCCCCTGGCCGGCCGCGCCTTCCTGGGCGAGCTCGCCCTCGACGGCCGCCTGCGCCCGAATCGGGGCGTGCTGGCCGCCGTGCTCGCGGCCCGGAGCGCCGGGGCGAAGGAGGTCTTCGTGCCGGCCGCCAGTGCGCCCCGCGCGAGCCTGGCCCCGGAAGTCCGCGTCTTCGGCGCCGACGACCTGACGGCGGTGTTGCACCATCTCGCGGGCGTGGAGCGGCTTTCCGCGTGCCCTCCGCCCCGCCTGAGCACGGAGATCCGCGATTCCGCATGCCTCTCCGACATCCGGGGACAGCGGCTGGCCAAGCGCGCCCTGGAGGTCGCGGCGGCGGGTGGCCACGGACTGCTGCTGCTGGGGCCGCCGGGAACGGGCAAGACGCTGCTGGCCCGCCGGCTGCCCGGGGTGCTGCCGCCGCTCGGGGAGCACGAGCGGCTGGAGGCGTTCTGCGTGCAGGACGCGGCGGGACTCCTGGCGGACGACGGCGCGATCGACAGCACGCGGCCTTTCCGCGCCCCACACCACAGCGCGAGCGCCGCCGGACTGCTCGGCGGGGGCCAGCCGCTGCGGCCCGGTGAGATCTCCCTGGCCCACCACGGCGTGCTCTTTCTCGACGAGCTGCCGGAGTTCGACCGCCGCTGTCTCGAGTCGCTGCGCGAGGTACTCGAGCAGGGCGTCGTGCGCATCGCCCGGGCCAATCTCGCCTGCGAGCTCCCGGCGCGCTTCCAGCTCGTCGCCGCCGCGAACCCCTGCCCCTGCGGCGACTACGGCTCGCCGAGCCGCGACTGCCGCTGCGACGACGCCGCCCTCGCCCGCTACCGCCGACGACTGTCGGGTCCGCTCGTCGATCGCATCGACCTGAGGGTCCAGGTCGGGGAGGTGCCGTGGTCCGTGCTGCGAGGGCCAGCGGAGGGGCCGACCAGCGCAGAGGTCCGCGAGCGCGTCGCACGCGCGCGCCAGCGACAGGCGCGACGGGGTACCACGACGAATGCGCTGATCCCGGATCCGCAGCTGGAGGAGCGGGTCCAGGCGGATGCCGAAGGTCTCTCGCTCCTCGGGCGGGCGGTCGAACGCTGGCATCTGTCGGCGCGGGGAGCGCGACAGGTGCTGCGGGTGGCGCGGACGGTGGCGGATCTGGAGGGACAGGAGGTGACCGGGGCGGAGGCGGTCGCGGAAGCGCTGCAGATGCGGGGAACGGCATGAGCGGTCGGGGCATCCGAACGAGAAGCAGGCAGGGGGTGACGTTTCTTGAACAGGCCGTGACGGTTTTTTGTCGAGGCCCCAACGCGAACGACAGGGATTCTCAGGGTCGCCTTCGCTGAGAACGGCCCTGGATGCGTTTCCCGGATCGAGTGGGTCGATCTGCACGCAACCCTGCCGAGAGAAGCTTCCCGTGAATCCACGGCATGGGAAATGCATAGTTTCCGAGAAAGCGCGAGTGCGAGAGAGGACTCCTTCCATGGCCCAGCCCGTCACGCCGATCCCGATCGAGCACCATCCGGTGACGCATCAGATCCCGACGAGCTACGGCAGCGGCTCGCAGCCGTTGACGCTCTTCGAGCTGGTGGCGGCCGTGAGCGAGGTCACCGACGACGAGAGTGAGATCGTCGCCACCGTGGACTGGATGCTCGCGTCCGGCCGAGTGAAGCTGATCCACACGCCCTCCTCAAAGCACTCGGAGGTGACGCCGCTGCAGGCCCTCGCGGCCTCCGAGGAGCGCGACCTCCCCGCACGCCAGCTGGCCTGAGCCCCCTTCACGACCGACCCACCGAGCCCCCGCCGACTGGATCGGCCAGAGCAATCGGCCCGCTCGCGGGTGAGACCACGCGTTCGCGCCATGGTCCCGAGGCAGAGTCGTGGCATCCTCTCGACTTCGCGCCCCGGTCCCCAGCCACGAAAGCGAGAGCGCCGTGAAGATCACCGCGACCGACCTGCCCGACGTGTTGCTCGTCGAGCCCGACGTCCATCGCGACGCGCGAGGCTTCTTCCTCGAGACCTGGCATGCCGAGAAGTACGCCCGCGCCGGAATCGGCGCGACCTTCGTCCAGGACAATCACAGTCGATCGTCCCGCGGCACCCTGCGCGGCCTGCACGTCCAGACCTCGCGGCCCCAGGGCAAGCTGGTGCGGGTCTCCGAGGGAGAGATCTACGACGTCGCCCTCGACGTGCGCCGCGGCTCGCCCTCCTTCGGACGCCATGTCGCCGCCTATCTGTCGGCCGGCAACTTCCGCCAGCTCTGGATTCCGCCGGGCTACGCCCACGGCTTCTGCGTCGTCTCCGAGACGGCCGAGATCCAGTACAAATGCACCGAGCTCTACGATCCGAAGGACGAGCTCACCCTCGGCTGGAACGACCCCGAGTTCGCGATCCGATGGCCGGTCGAGGATCCGCTGCTCTCCGCCAAGGACAGCGCGGCGATCTCGGTGCTCGAATGCCTGGAACGGCTGCCGACCTACTCGGCTCCCTGACTCGGCGCCCCGACTCGGTCTACTCGTCGTCCCCGACGAGCGGAAGCACCCGGCCGTCGAGGTCTTCGGGCGGATCGAGGCCAAGCCAACGGGCGAGCGTGGGCGCGAGGTCGACCAGCCGCGCCGGTCGCGCGTCGACTCCGGGCTCGACCCCCGGACCCCAGAAGATCAGCGGAATGCGACGGTCGTAGTCATGGAGCGAGCCGTGACTCGTGCCGTGGTCACGGCTCGTGATCAGGCAGCCCCGGGCGGCCACCAGCACCCAATCGGGTGCCCGGCCAGGTACCAGCGAGTGGCTCAGCAGACGATGCTCCCGGCGAAGGGTATCGGTGTCCGGGATCGCGGGATCGTCGGACCGGCGCGGGCGTGCCCCGACGGCATCGCGGTTCGCCGCGGCCAGGGCGGGATCGAAGGGCGCCTGCAACGCCTCGCGACTCCAGACCCGCGCAATCGCGGGCTCGTCCGCCACCGCGGCCCGGATCGCCCCATCGAGCTGCGCCAGGGAGGCGCCGCTCGCCTCGAGACGGGCGCGGTGGGCATGCAGTCGCAGCCCGTCGACGACGAGCCAGGAATCGAGCTCGGGCACTTCGGGTGCGGAGCTGCGGGGATGGGCGCCTTCGGGTTGGGCAACGCTGGGACGGGCAACGTCGCGCCGGGTACCGCCGCGTTGGGCACCGCCCGAATCGGCGCCACCGGAATCGGTGCCGGTCCGCGTCGCCGCCCTGCTCATCGCGACATCCACGTCGGCCAACAGGCGCGCGATGAGGGATTTCTCGGAGACCCGACCCGTCGCGACCGGGCAGTCGTTCTCGGGCAGGTCGACCGCCTGGGCCCACTCGGGAAGCGGCAGCACGCCATGGTCTGCGGTCAGCACGACGCCCACGCGATTCCGACCCAACCGCGCTTCGAGAGCCGCCAGCAGCTCACCAATGGCCTCATCGAGATCCGCCAGGGCCGCTCGGGACTCCTGGCTGAATGGACCGTAGAGGTGGCCGACCAGATCGGTGGCCGAGAGACCGATCGCCAGCAGATCGGCGCCGGCGCTCACGCCACGGTCGCGCCCGTCGGAACCGTCGCGACCGCGATCGAGCCCCCGACGGCGCCCGAGCTCCTCGGCGTCGACGAGATCGAGGGCGACGTCGAGCAGCCGCCGATCGAGGTAGGGAGAGGCGGCGACCCGAGGCATCACCCTGGGCCACTGCACCTCATCGCTCCGGTGCATCGTCTTTCCGGTCCGAGCCGGATCGTGCAAGGTGGACGGCGGCGGCGACGGCGACGGCGACGGATCTGTGGGCGGAGAGGAGGGCGGCGCGTCGGGGAGGTTCGTCGGAGCGCTGTGCAGGAGCTGGTCGGGATTCGGGAGCGGGGGCGATGGCTCCTGCGGTGGCTCGGGCTGGTTCAGGGGGTGGGGGCTCGTGCGCGAGGCCCAGGGCGTCTCGGCAAAGTAATCGTCGTCGCGAATGCGGCCCTGGGGATCATGAGCCGGGTGGATCCACTGCGCCGGCACTCCCTCGAGCAACCGCTCGCGGGTCCACCCCACCGCCCACTCGGGAAGCCGCGGATCGGACGGATCCGACGCGCGAGATGGGTTGGACGCGTCGGGAGCGTCGGGAGCGGGCGCGGGCCTGGGGGAGGGGGAGAGGTAATAGCGACTGGTCGTGAGGGCGCCGCTGCCCTGGACGTCGACCCACCAGGCACCGTCGGGACGGCGGCCACCGAGGGCGACGGCCGAGCGATCCTTGCCCGAGAGGGAGTGGACCCGCGCCGACGGGAAGGCGGCCTTCAGCCAGTCCCCGATGGCGTCGCTGCGCAGCATGGCGGGCGAGCGGCCGGCGTCGGGCGCGCGCGGAATCTGCTCGGGTGGCGCGGCCGCGACCAGGGCGCCGGCCGGCGTCCGGTCGAGCACGCAGTAGACGCGCTCGAGCGTCTCCTCGATCACGAAACGGTTGCCCGGGATGCCCGCGCCGCTCGGATAGCGGCCGGTCGCCGCCGTCACATGGCCTGGACAGGTCTCACTGAAGGCGTGGTCGAGAGCGGCCTCGCTGAAGACGCGGCCCTCCCGTTGCAGGCGGCCGAGGCCGTCGGGCTGGCCCGGGCTCAGCCGATCGGGCCGGAGCTGATCGACGACCAGCAGCACGACCAGCTGCGGACGCGGCGGCGCCGGCTCCGCGAACGGCCAGGTCGTACAGCCCGCCCCGAGCAGCGCGACAGCGAGCCCCGCGACCCCGGCGCGTCTCCGGCCAGCGAGCGTCCGGCCGAAGAGTGTCCGGCCGACGACTGTCCGGAGTGTCGGGGACTTCGTCAGACGCGCGTCGCGGATCAGTCCTCGCGACATTCCCGACAATTTCCGTAGAGCTCGTGCCGATGTCGCAGGATCTCGAAGCCGTGGGAGCGGGCGATCTCGCGCTGGGCGTTCTCGATCGCCTCGCACTCGAACTCGATGATCTTGCCGCATTTCTCGCAGACGAGATGATCGTGATGCTCGAGTTCGAGCTCGTAGCGCGTGATGCCGTCGTCGAAGTGGCGCTCGGTGGCCAGACCGGCCTCCGCCAGCAGCTTCATCGTCCGGTAGACGGTCGTGTACCCGATGGTGGGATGCTGCTCGCGCACGGTCTGGAAGAGGTCGTCGCTGGTGACGTGCCCCTTGGCCTCGAGGAAGGCCATCAGGATCAGCTCACGCTGCTTCGTGTGCTTGAGATTGTTCTTCTCGAGGTAGTCGGCGAGGGCCTTCAGCTCGACTTCGTGCGCCATCGACGGAGAATATCACTCCTCGACCAGCAGATCTTCTGCGCGCGAGGCCAGATCGTCGTCGAAATCCTCGGAGAGCAGCCGGACCTGCCGCAGCAGCCCGCCGGAGAGCTCGAGCTCGCCGGCGCTCTTCTGGCGGAGCAGCTCGTCGAGGACCGGCAGGCTGATCGCCTTGTCGCCGGCGTCGAAGAAGATCGAGGCGAGCTCGGCGCTGCGGGGAGGCCCCACCGCGTCGAGATAGGCGCGACAGGCGGCGGGCAGCTCGGGCGTGCCGTGAGCCGCACGAACCTCGTTGGCGAGGGCCTTGCCTGCCTGACCGCCCTGCTCGTCGGTGAAGAGCGCGTCGGCGGACTTCAGGGCCTCGCGCGAGCGCTTCTCCTCTTCCGCGCGCGCGCGGCCGCTGCGGGGCGGACGCGCGCCACCGCCCTCGCGACGCAGGCGATCCCGCTCGCTGTAGGTCAGCTTCCGATCGTCATCCGCCATGATGGATCTCTTTCTCTGTCTGCCCGGCGGCAGTCGGGGTGGGGACCGGCGCGACCGCCGGCTCCGACTCGAGCAGATCGTGCAGATTCTGACGCGCCGCCCGGTTCCCGCAATCCAGATCGAGCGCCGACTCGAAGGCCGCCCGCGCCTCGCCCTCGCGACCCTCCGCCAGATAGGCGATCCCGAGATGATTCCGGATCTCTGAGGCGCCGGGCACGAGCCCTGCGGCCTGCTCGAGCTCACGGACCGCCCGAGCACTCTCGCCGGCGACCAGCGCGTCGGTCCCGGCCGAGAAATACCGCGCCCCGCGCCAGACCCGCGCCGGGCCCGTCTGGCAGCCGCCCGCG
>CAYWGW010000011.1:28484-42813 GCA_964457385.1 uncultured Spirochaetaceae bacterium | reverse complement strand
CAGGGGAGAACAGATCCAGCCACCCGGTCTTCGTGTGACTCCTACGTGGGTTGCGGGCAGGCGGATTGCGGATCGACCGATTGCGCATGCGCTCGGGCATGACGCATGGTGCCGCGAATATGCCTCCCGCGTCCCCCTGCCCGAACACCGCCTTCAGCCGCCGACCGACGGACGCGGGCAGGGTCATGGCGGCTCGGCGGCCCAGACCCTTCATGGCGTGCCTCCGGGCGTTTGCGAGCTTCTGGTCGATGACCCGTGCGTAGTCCTCCATTCCCGCCGCCGCCGCCTGTTTCGACAGCTCGCGCCAGAAATCACGGGTGTAGAAGCTCTTGTTCTTCCACGGGATGACGAGATGCCCCAGCGTCTCGGGCGTCAGTGGGGTCTCGAAGGTCGGGCATTGCTCCAGCGCGCCGATGATCTCGAGCTGCATCTGCGTGCGTAGACACTTTTCACAGCGGCCGCAGTTGTAGTCGCCGTTCGGGTTCTGCCAGCAGACCCGAAGGACCTTCAGGGCCTCGGGCATGACGTCGCAGATCGTGCGGACCTTTTCCGCCCGGTCTGCGCGGCACGAGAAGTGCCGCACCCGCTGATTGTCGCAGGACCACATCGGATCTACGAGAGGCGAGCTGGCATGGGGTGCGATCTCGTCGTATGGGCCATAGGAACCGATCAGCGCCTCTCCGACCATCGGCGCAAAGCATTTTGCAACTCCACCCAGGATCGGGCTGAAGCCCATCTGCTCCCAACCCACGATCCCGGCGTGCAGATCGCGCGCGTTCGTCTGGAGGTCGGCCAGCCGCATGGTCTCGGGCAGGTGGTCGTGGGACGAGAGGAGCGTTTTGACCTTCTCCCACATCGCATCGTCGCTGAGGGCGATGTCCATTCCGCGAATCAGCCAGAGATCGGTGATCTCGGGCGTGCCGTAGACCTCATGCAGTCGCTTCAACTCGGCGATGTTGAAGAAGGAGTCGACTCCCCCGGAATGGAAAGACCCTATCCGTCCCGTCTCGACCCCAGCCAGCGCCGCGCCCGCTTCCGCCTCGAGTGGTACGGCTTTCGCCTCACCCGGATAGTAGCTCTCGTAGATCGCCATGGCTTCGAGCACGTTCCAGATCAGCGCGCCTGAAACACTACCCGCAACGTTCATGCGCTCGCCGAGCCGCATCGCGATCGGAAAGCAGATCAGTAGAGCCGCGTCACCATTGATGTGGTCGGGTCGGAAATAGTCGGCGGGCCAGTCGATCCACAGGACTTCAGACGCGTTTCCGGTCCTGGTAAAGACTCCGCCCGTCGATTCGAGCTCCACCGGCCACGACACGCGCGTCCGGTCGCCGATGGTCTCGAGAGTCGGTTCGTGAATCATCATGGCGGGTATCCGATCCGAATACCTGAAGGCGGAAGGAGCGCTCGTCCTCCGGCGCCTCGGGCCGCAGACCCTCAGACACTACCCTGACTGCGGCGGGAAGCCCTGCGAGCCGAATTGCTTCCGTGGTAATGTACACTCCATCGTGTCGAATTCCGGATCGTGTCGATCGCCGGCGCGACGATCATGCGCCTCGCCTCCTCCGATGCCCGCTCCGCTGCTCGGTCCGATGCACGAGGACGCGGTCGACGAGTGCCAGGGTGAGGGCGGCGACCCGGGCGGGCTCGTGCTGGGAGCGGTAGAGGGCGCGGGCTCCGGGGCGCAGTCGCTCCGCGAGGCCGTCGTGCCGGGCGATCTGGTCGATCGCCCGGGTGAGCGAGAGGACGGGGTCCTCGGGGGAGATGATCCAGGCGTTCTCGCCGTGCGCCAATCCCCACTCGCGCGCATGATAGGCGATTGGCGGCGTGCCGAGCGCCAGGCTGTTGGCGAGCTTGATCGGGAAGCCCCCGAGCGAGCGCCGTAGACAGACCGTTGCCCTCGCCCCGGCGATCAGGGCCTGCATCTCGGCCACCCCGGTGTCACTGGACTCCTCGGAGACGCCGCGCGTCCTGCCTTCCCTGCCCTCGCCGTCGGCGCCTGCCGGGGTCCCCATGACCCGGATCAGCCGGATTCCGGCTTCCGCAAGGGGGGCGAACAGGCGCTCGGCTCGGACATCGTGGGTCGCGACTACCAGGGGAGCGTGGTTGCCAGCACGCGCGCTCGTCCGCCGGCGCCGTGCGGCCTCGAGCAGCAGCCCGAGCTCCTGGTAGGGATCGAGGTTGCCCGAGTAGAGCAGATAGCGGCCGGGCTCGAGTCCGTGGGATTCTGCCGTCGCCCTGGGGTCGAGCCGGGATCGATCGGCGAGGGGATCGGGCAGCGGCGGTGGGATCAGGGCGCCCGGGGCCCGACTCTGATGACGCATGACGCGAGTGGATTGGTGCGTCAAGGCTATCCAGCCATCCACGTGTCGGGCGAGCCGACGGTCGATCTCCGCCCCAACCGCGTCCAGTCGCGGTTTCAGCGCATCTCGAAACGCGGTGGAGAGACGGGAAAGCGCTGATTCAGATGGGGAAAGTGGCGGATCGAGGTAGCTGGAGAGCTCCCGCCCCATGAGTGTGTGCGCGCAGTAGACGACGGCCGGTCGAGCGATTGGCAAGGCTGCCAAGGCGATGACGCAAGCCTCTGCGTTGTGCGTCATGATCGCGTCATAACGCGCCGGAACGGACTCCGGGCAGCGCGTGGACGCAGCGCTGAGGCCGACCGCGTGACGAAGCCGGATGGCCAGGCCGAGGTCGGCCAGCGGCTTGGCGAGCGAGGGGCCCGAGCGCATGCGACGGGGAGCGGTCCAGCGCGGCGACTCGAGGTGACGCGGCTCGGCCGGTCCGGCCAGAGGCTTAGCGGGCGGGCGCGCCGGGTAGGTCAACAGATCCACCTCTGCGCCCGCGGCCTGCAGGGCGAGCGCCTGCTCCCGGAGGTAGACCTGGGAGCCCTGGGCAAAGGGGTAGGGCATTGCGCCGAGCAGGAGCAGTCGCATCCGTTTCAGCGCGCGCTGCCCAGCCGCGAGCTGGGGCGGGCCGCTGCACCCGATCCGGCCGCGGAGGCCGCCGCGGCGGCTGCCACGGCAGACCCGGCTTCGTCGTCCGGCCGCGCGAGCGGATCCGACGCGGTCGGAGTGCCGCCCCCTACGGCGGCGGGGGCGAGACACGGGGCACGGGCCGGTCCGCCCAGGGTGACTGGGTGGCTCGGAGTCGGACGGGAATCGCTGCTCGACGGAGTCGGCTGGGCGGCCGGCCGGCGATGCTGGCGGCGGGGGGACCGCCGTTCGCGCTGCCATTCGCGCGGCGGCTCGCGACGCATCTCGGGGCGCATCTCGCGACGCATCTCGCGACGCAATGGCCGAGGCGCTCCATGACGCAAATCATGACGCAGCTCGCGGTAGAGTTGGAAGAGTTCGAGCAGAGCGCGGCCGATGACGCGGGGACGGGCGCCGGTCTGTCGGCCCTGTCGCCGGCGTCGATGGCTCACGGGAACCTGCTTGATCCGGAAGCCCGCGGCGCGGGCGCGGACCAGGATCTCGGTGTTCACGAAGGCGCCGATCGATTCGATCGGGATGACCTGGAGCACGTCGCGACGGAAGACCTTGAAGGCGCAGTCGATGTCGCGTACCCGCAGATCGAAGAGCGTGCCGACCAGCAGGCCCCAGGCCCGGGCGATCCCGCGCCGCAGCCAGTAGTCGCGGCGCGGGGCGCGGTAGCCGGCGACGATCTCGAACTCCTCGGCGTGCTCGAGCAGATGGCGGATCTCGGCCAGGTCGAACTGCAGGTCGGCGTCGCTGAAGAAGACGAGGTCACCCCGGGCCTCGCGCAGGCCGCTTCGCAGGGCCGCGCCGTAGCCGCGGTTGGCGGCGTGGTGCACCGCCCGGACGCGGGAATCGCGCGTGCACCAGCCTGAGAGCAGCTCGGCGCTGTGGTCGCGCGAGCCGTCGTCGACGATCACGATCTCGAAGGGCAAGCCGAGCCGCTCGCCGATGGAGACGGCGCTCTCGAGAAGATGGGGCAGGTTGTCCGCCTCGTTGAAGGCCGGAAAGACGAGGGAGAGCATGGTCCCGGTCATTCCAGATATCCCAGGGCCCGCAGTCGCTCGGCGACCATTGCTTCCTCTTCCGCGTCGTACTCGACGGCCGGCCCGGTCCCATCGGATCCCGTCGTCGCCGCTTCCGCCGGCGCGCCCCAGGCTAGACCCATCGCCCGCGCCAGCCAAGGGGCGACGTCGATCAAGGACGCAGGCGGGGGGTCCGGCGCGACCGCCGTGGCGACCCAGATGCCGTCTCGGCGATGGGTGCCGTTCATGCCCCGGCCGCGGCCCCCGCCCCAGGCCTCGGGTGGCAGGCAGCGGACCGCCGGGATGCCCTCGCCCTGGGCGCCGCCCTCCGACCACGGGGTGGGGACGAGGGAGAGGCCGTGGCCGGCATCGAGGGCGAGCTCGAGGACAATATCGGGAGCGCGTTCGCAAAACTGGCCCGAGTGGATCTCCTCCCGCCGGAGCGCTCGAGCGACGACCCTCGTGCCTTCGGACGCGCCCTCGGACGCACCTGAGGGCGAGGGCAGCCGCCAGCTCCGCAATGCGTCGATCACGCGCTGCCGAACCGCCTCGTAGTCCCTGGGCTGGACGCAGCCCCGGGCCTCGCGGCCCGCGAGGTTGATCCAGATGCCGGGGTGGGTGTTGGCTTCCTCGCTGAAGGCGAGGGTCCGGCTCCAGTCGAGGCCGCCGAATCGGGCACGGCTCTCGAGCTCCGCCGCCGCGCCCCGCGCTCGACGGAAGATCTGCTGGGCCAACCCGGCTGGCAGCCACGCCAGCGCCCGATCGCGGAGCGTCCGGGCACCCCGATCGACGAAGCGCGTCAGGCCCGCCCGCCGCCGCAGCAGGCCCTGCTCGGCCAGGAAGCGGTTGAGATGGACGACTTTGTCCGAGGCGCTGCCCATGCCGTGATCCGAGAGCACGACGCAGACCGCTTCCTCGCCCACCGCCGCCCGGATCACACCGCAGGCCGCGTCGAGCCGGCGGTAGACGGAGGCCAGGGCGTCACGCCGCGTCGCCGATACGCTCGGGTCATGACGCGGCGAGCTGGGATCGTGGTCGCGCCAGTAGTGGTGGCCGGCGGTGTCGCTCTCCGAGAAGACGATCATCGTGAGCGTGGGCAGCGCCCCGCCCTGACGCGCTCGAAGCTGCGTCAATGCCTCGAGTGCGAAGTCGCGCTTGCGATCGATGCGCCCGAGCAGGGTCGAGATCGCGCGCTCGTGGAAGTCGTTGGCGCGGGCGGACTCGTCGAGTTCGGGCCGCATCCAGGGGCCGACGCGGTCGGCGATCTCGCGGTAGAGGGCAGGGTCGCTGGCGCTGCGCTCGTCGCTGCCGGCGGAGACCGGTGCGTCGAAGCCGCAGACGAGCAGGCCGTCGACGGGCTCCGGGGGGTGGGTCGCGGGCAGGCCGAGGACGAGCACGGTGCCGCCCGCGTCCCCCACACGCCGGAAGATCGAGGGCGCCTCGCGATCGCTGGCATTCACGAAGCGCAGCCGGTATTCGCCCGGGCGCTTCTGGGTGAAGTCGAAGATGCCGTGCTCGGCGGGCGGAAGGCCGGTCATGAACGAGGACCAGGCGGGGAAGGTGACGGGCGGGGTCGTGCTCGGGAGGGGCGCGACCTGCCCCGCCTCCATCCAGGCCGCCAGGTGGGGCAGCTCGCGGCGAGCCGCCAGCGGTCGGATCACATCGAAGGTCGCACCGTCCAGCGCCAGCACCAGAACGGGCCGCAGCCCCCCGCCTACCACCCCCAAGCTCAGCCCTTGCCCCCGCGGCCGCCGTCCGCACGCGCGCCGTCCGCACGCCCGGGGTCCTCGAGCCCGCGGACGACCGCCTCGGTGAAGTCCCGGGTCGTCGCCTTGCCGCCGAGATCGCCGGTGTGGTGGGCGGGGTCGCCGAGGGCTTTCTCGACTGCCCGCTCGATGCGCGCGGCCGCTTCGGGCTGGCCGATGTGGGCGACCAGCATGGCGGCGGAACGGATCACCGCCGTGGGGTTGGCCAGGCCCCTGCCCGCGATGTCCGGGGCGCTGCCGTGGACGGCCTCGAAGACGGCGCAGTCGTTTCCGATGTTGCTGCCCGGAACGACGCCCAATCCGCCGACCAGCCCGGCCCCGAGATCCGACAGGATGTCGCCGTAGAGGTTGTCCATCAGCAGCACCTCGAACTGCTCGGGATGCGTCACGAGCTGCATCGCGCAGTTGTCGATGATCATCTCCCGCAGCTCGATCTCCGGGTAGTCCCGGGATACGCGCCGGGCGCACTCCAGGAAGAGCCCGTCCGAGAGCTTCATGATGTTCGCCTTGTGGACGGCGGTGACGGCGCCGCGACTCTCGCGGCGGGCCAGCTCGAAGGCGTAGCGGGCGATCCGCAGGCTGGCTTTCTCGGTGACCACCTTCAGACTCTCGACCACGCCCTCCGTGACCCGATGCTCGAGGCCGGAGTAGAGGCCTTCGGTGTTCTCCCGGACGAGCACGAAATCGACGCCCTCGAAGCGCGTTCCGAGGCCCGGAATCGAGCGGACCGGGCGCACGCAGGCGTAGAGATCGAGGGCCTGACGCATGACGACGTTGGCGCTGCGGAAGCCGCCGCCGATCGGCGTGCCGATCGGCCCCTTCAACGCCACACCCGTCGTGCGGATCGAGTTCAGGACGTCGTCGGGCATCGGCGTCCCGTGCTTGATGAAGACGTCTGCTCCGGCCTCGACACGCTCCCAGTCGACCGACACCCCGGCCGCCTCGACCACCCGGACGGCCGCGTCGGTCACCTCCGGTCCGATTCCATCCCCGGGGATCAGCGTGGCTCGAAGGGTCATCTCGGGTCCTCCAGCGTCGTTCGAGCGTCGCTCGGAGCGAGGCTCGGGCGTCTCTCGAACGTACGGCGATCGGGCGCGCCCTCCGGAGCATTCCCCGCCCTCGCCGGGAATGCCAGCCGCTCGCGGTCCCCGGGGCCGCGTGCTAGCCTGCGCCGCCCCATCGACCGCGAAGAACCGGATCCGACGGCCGGATCCCGTTCCAATCCGGACGAGGAGATTCCCATGTCCATTGAATTGCTCTGCAAGAAGCTCGGCATGACCCAGATCTTTGCCGAGAGCGGCGAAGCCGTGCCCGTGACCGTGCTCGAGGCCGGTCCGAATACCATCGTCCAGAAGAAGACGAGCGAGAACGACGGCTACGACGCCGTCCAGCTCGGCTTCGAAGAGCGCCGTTCGGCACTCTTCTCGAAGGCGGCCCAGGGACATTTCGCGAAGTCGGGAGTGACTCCGAAGCGCTGGCTCTCGGAGAGCCGGCTCACCGCAGAGGAAGCGTCGGAGCTCGAGCCGGGCGCCGAGCTGAAGGTGGATCTCTTCGAGGCCGGCGCGCGGGTCGACGCGATCGGCACGAGCAAGGGCCGCGGCTTCTCGGGCGTCGTGCGTCGCCACCACTTTGCGATCAAGAAGCGGACCCACGGCACCCATGAAGCCTTTCGCCACGGAGGCTCGATCGGAGCCGGCTCCCATCCGGGTAAGGTGATCAAGGGGCTCAAGATGGCGGGGCAGCTCGGCAACGCCCGCGTCACCGTCCGCAACCTCGAGGTCGTGCGCGTCGATCCCGAACGCAACCTGCTCTTCGTCCGCGGGGCGGTCCCCGGACACAAGAACGCGCTCGTCAAGATCCGCCCCGCGATCATGGAGTAGGCGCACGATCGGTGCCCCGCATCCTCGAGGATCCGCCCCGGAAGCCGCCGGCGAAGCGGCCGCCCCGGCGCACGATGCGTGATGCATCGAAGAGCCAGCCGATCCCGCGGCGGATCGTGCGGAGTGTGAAGCGCCTTCCGCTGACGGCCGGCCAGGTCGCCCGCGAGTTCCGCACGCTGCTCGCGAGCGGCGCACGATTCGAGGTGGCTGGCCGGGCCCGGCGTGACCCGGAGCGGTTGTTGCGTCTCGGCTATACGCCGAAACACAAGGTCGAGCTCTTCGACACGCGCTTCTACCTGAGCAATGTACGTCAGAATCCGGAGCTGCGATTCTACGTGGCCTATGTCGTGCAGCGCCGCCCGGACGGTGGCGACGACGTCTTCGCGCGCATCTTCTACAAGGATCTCTCCCTCGTCTGGCGCGCCGCCTCGCACATGACCTGGGACGCCGGCTCGCTCTGGATCGGGAAGGGTGACGTGGTGGAGTACGTCGAGGACGGCCATGTGATGGAGGCCTCCGACGAGTCGACCACGGATCTGCCCCTCGAGATCCAGAACGTGCTCGAAGACTGCCTGCGCGCGCTGAAGCGGGTGCCGGCGGACGGCCGCGTGCTCGAGCAGGTGCTGCGCCGGGCTCCGGCGGATCGGATCGCGCCCTACGCCGACTTCAGCGCGCCGCGCGCCCGCGCCGCCGCCGACCCGCGCAACCGCGTCCACGGCGGCCGGCCCATCGCGCGCTTCCGCCGCTCCGGCGATCCCGACTCGCTCGAATTCGTGAAGGGCTACGAGCCCGACTTCGCAGAGGGCGTGCTCGAGCGCAACCGCACGCGCAGCAACCTCTATGGGGGAACGCTCCGCCGCTTCCGGATCCTCTCGCGCAATCGGGAGATCCAATATCTCTTCATCGCCGGACCCCGGCACGTCTGGATCGTGCCGCCCCAGGCGACGACCACGGAGCTCTCGAGCTACGGCGTGCGGACCGTCGACGTCGCCGCCGACAGCGATCTCTTCATCCCCGGCTACGAATACCACTACCTCGATGAGGATCTCGATCCGCCTGCCTGGTACAGCCAGATTCCGGAAGGCTTCGCGGGCGAGATCTGTCCGGCCGACGACCAGAAGGCGGACGCGTCGCCCTGGCTCGACCGGCTGCCGGTCGTGAAGGAGTTCCGCCGCCGCATCCTCGGATGAAGCGGCCGGGCTCAGCCCCGCGACGTCGTCGCATCGGGACAGGCGCATGGCGCAGGCATGTCGATTGCATCCTGCTGCGTGTCTGTGCGCGTGTGTGTGCGCGCGTACGTCTGCTTCAGCGACGCTCCCCGCGATTGCCGCGAGCGGGACGCGGGGATTCCAGATCGGGATTGCAGACTGACATTGCAGATTGAAAGCGCGCATTGCAGAAAGAAGCGGTGGCATGGCCGAACCCGCCGCCCCGCGCGTCGAAAGGACATCATGTCGCTTCCCCTCGAGCCGAGCCGCTCCTTCGAGACCCCGCCCGTAGCGGACGGACGGACCGCTCGAACGCTCGATGGCCTCGACGGCCGGGTCGAGCTGCGCCCCGCCCGGTCCGGCTACTGGCAGGTCTGGCCCCGCCCGACGGCCGAGTCGCTGCGGAAGCTCTATCGGGAGGAGTTCTACGATCTCGATCGCCAGGAATACCTAGCCCGGATGGAGCAGGAGCGCGACTACTGGGACGCGACCTGGTCGATGCGCCGTACACTGATGGAGCGCGCGCTCGCTCCCTCACGGCGTCGGATCCTCGACGTCGGCAGCTCCGGCGGCTTCCTGCTCGACCATTTTCGGCGGGCCGGTTGGCAGACCGTCGGGATCGAGCCCTCGCGCAGCGCGACGCGTTGGGCGCGCGAGCGACTCGGTCTCGAGGTCTTCTGCGGCGAGCTGCTCGACTATCCGACGACGGACGATCTCGCGCGCTTCGATGTCGTCCACAGCGCTCAGGTCCTCGAGCACGTTCTCGACCCCGACGCCTGCGTCGCACACATCGCGGCGCTGCTGGCGCCCGGAGGCCTCGCCTACGTCGAGGTGCCCAACGACTTCAACGTCTTCCAGGAGACCGCCCGCCATACGCTCGGAAAGAACGCCTGGTGGGTGGCACCGCGCCATCACCTCAACTATTTCGGTTACGACAGTCTTTCGTGCCTGCTCGCTCAGCACGGGCTCGAAGAGATCGACCGGATCGCTTCCTTCCCGATCGAGATCTTCCTGCTGATGGGCGACGATTACGTGGGTCATCCCGAGGTCGGATCCCGTTGTCATGGCCGGCGCATGCGCTTCGAGCAGGCGCTCGTCGGAAGCGGCAGGATCGAGGCACTGCTCTCATTCTACCGCGCATTGGCACAGGCCTCGCTGGGTCGCACGTGCGGAATCCTGGCGCGGAAGATCTCGCGCCGCGGGTCAGACGGAGAAACCGAGCGCGCCTGATCCGGGCGTGCTCCCGCGAGCCAAGCTCGAAACGATCGGGCTCCGGTCCCCGGCTCAGCCGCGTCCCGGCGACGCTGGCGGCTCGATCAGGCCCGCTGCGGTCGATCCATGGGATTGGATCCGGAAGTGGCGATCCGGCTCGACCGAGGAGGCGAGTCGCCAGGCCTCCTCCAGATTCCGTGCCTCGACGTGGACGCAGCCCACGAGATCCATCACCGAGGTCGGTCGCTCGACCGCATCGCCGCTCGCGCGCTCGCGGGCGATCTCGGAGCGGCAGTCCGTTTCGCCCTTCGCTTCCGGCGTCCCGGAGCTCCAGCTGATCCAACCGGCCGTCATCGGATACCAGAAGCGGGTGGCGAAGCCGCTCGCGACCTGCGCCGCGTCGAGGATCGGACGGGACGCGAGATCGCCTGTGGCAAGCTCGCATTGAATCCCGTCGACGTCGACTCCCGCGAAGGCGAGGCCCTGATCGACCTTGGCATCGAGCAACAACCCCACGTCGATCACATGAGCGGGCGAGTCGGCGTGGCCGGTCGGCCCGTCGCCGGCGATGACGTCGAGGGTCAGGAGCGTGTCGTCGAGCGAGAGGGCGGCGACCGTGCGCTCGGCAAGGTCGACGAGCTGCGACCAGCCCGGATGCGAGCTGGCGTTGGCCCCGCCCGCCGGACGTCCCCAGGCATAGCCGACGGGGAGCGAGCCGTTGCACCTCCGCATCGCGTACTTGCGCCCAAGCTGGAGCGGGCGCACGACGCCGTTCTGGACGGCCACGTCGATCGAGTACTCAGGGCCGGGGGCGAGCTCCTCGATCAGCACGCGGCCCGCGTCCGAGCCGGTCCGCGCCACCTCGAAGAGGCTTTCGAGCTTGGACTGATCGTGGTCGATGTGTGCGACGCCGAGCGAGCCCCGACTTTCCGAGAGGGGCTTCAGCAGCAGCGTCGGCCCCTCCGCCAGCCACTCGCGGACGGGCCGGAGCGAGTCGACGATGCGACTGCGGGGCGTCGGGACTCCCTGCCGGATCAGTCTGGTCTTCCATCGAGAACGGTCGAGCAGGGTTTCGACCTGATGCAGTCCCGGTCCGCGACAGCCGAGGACCGCGCGCAGGCGCGCGGCGGCCCGTTGGGCATCGGGCGCAGATGAGGTCGTCAGCACGCCGGCCACCGTGGCTCTGGCTGCGAGCCGGACCGCATCCGCGATCATCCCGGCCTGGTCGTCGCGGCTCCGCCGCGCGAAGCTCGACGCCCGGGAGACTCCCGGGGCGTCGGGGTCGCGATCGAATACGAGCGTCCGATAGCCGAGCTCGCGCGCGCGCCCGAGCACGCCGATCGACGAGCGTCCGGCCCCGACATGCACGAGCCATCGGTCGCTCATGCCCGACCCGCGCCGGCCGCGCCTTCGCACGCGCCGTCCCGCGCGTAGAGACGCACGACATCGACCCCGCGAGCGCGCAGAGAGCGCGTGGCCTGCCAGACCGCGGGCTCGCTGCCGAGCGTCGAGATCACGATCGCGTCGACTTCGTCGGGCTCGATCTCGTCGGGCGAGCGAACGGGAAGCCCCGCCAGCCTGCGACCGTGCTTCTGGCGGTCTGAATCGACGACGTAGCGCAGAGGCCGCCGGGACAGACTGGTGCGGGCGAGGAGCTGAGACGTGTGGATGCCTGCGCCCCAGACGCAGATCGAACCGTACCGGTCGAGTCGCGGAAGGATCTCCCGATCGATGCGTCGCCAACCCGTGCGCCACTCGCGCTCGCAGTAGACCTCCAGGAGCCGTCGAGCCCGATCGGGTTCGGATTCGTCGGCCACGCGGACCCGGGTCCACGGGGCCTCCGTTCGTGCCGCGATCACGCAGATGATCGGGTAGGGAAGCCGCTCGGTATGGATCTCCTGATCGACGATCGCGAGGCCGACCTGCGCAAGACAGGCAGCGAGGGTGTTCGGCGAGAAGTACTGCACGTGCTCGAGCGTGAGGTAGCCGTTGGGCCAGCTGTCGGGAAGAACGAGACAGGGCACCTCGAGCAGCATCCGCCCGCCGGGTGCGAGCATCGTTGCCGCCTTGGCGAGAAATCCGACCGGATCGTATACGTGCTCGAGGACGTGGGTTGCGACGAAGAGGTCACATTCGCGGAGACCGACGGCCGACTCGAAATCGCCGATCCGCGTCTCGAGATCATACTGCCCATGGGCCACTGCTCGTGCTCCGCGGGACGGATCGATGCCGTCGACCTGCCAGCCCGCCTCACGGAATCGGCTCAGCGTATAGCCGTCCGAGCAGCCCGCCTGGAAGACCCGTCCCGGACGCTCCGTGTTACGTCCTGCCATCGCGACCTGTCGCGCGACGTTGCGCTCCTTCTGGGCCGAAGGTCGTCCGTCGCGACCGGGGTTGGTGTAGTTCGAGAAGTCCGCATAATGCTCGAGCATCCGATCACGAGGAAGCACGGGATCCTCGCGTACGAGGCCGCAGTCTCCGCAGATCCGGAAACCGACGACGACCGGGCCGACACCGACGATGTCCCAGGTCTCCTCGCTGACCGAAGCGCCATCGACGGCACCACAGAGGGGGCAGGCTCGCGTGGTACGAGGGATCATGCGCGGTGTTCTCCACCTCGTGGTCGGCTTTCGGTTCCGAAGAGCCTTCGGCGTGTCTCGCGGTCGATCACGATCGTGGGTGCATCGGCCGATTCGGCCTCCCGGGTTTCCACGGCACTTTCATCGAAGCCAGGGCAGCGGCCAGCGAGCGCGCCGATCGCTTCGGCGAGAGCGAGCGGCCTGTGGCTCAAGTCGAGGAACGGAACGGATGAGCCCGCATGAACAGGCAACGGCTGCGTCGAGATCACGCGCGGCTGTCGACAGACGGCGCGGGCCGTCCACAACAAGGCCTCCGGACTCTTGCACTCGCCGACGTCGAGAATCGGCATCGAATGCCCCGGGATCCGCTCGCAGCGCGCACGAAGCGTCGCCCGCGCTGCCTCCCGGATGAGTCCGTCGTCGATGGAGCCACCGAGACCGAGCCGGTCCAGGATCCTCCGCGCTGGCTTCAATACGGCCGACAGCGGGTCGGGCCCTGCGACTCCCGCGCTGAAGGTCACTTCGCTCGGATCCGCCCGCCCCGGCGGTCGATTCGCGGCGGACTCGAAGCCCATTCGAGCGAGGGCGCGTGGACGACGAGCGAAGTGGCTGCATAGCAGGGCGATCACCCCTTCGTCGGCTACGAGCGGGAAGGGAGCGGCCTCGGCGTCGATCCAACCGAGCTTTGCATCGACGTAGTCCGCGAAGCTCGCGAACTCGGCGTGACCGGGATGCGTGAAGAGACTCGTCACGACGAGCATCGAAGGGGCCAGGCTTCGCACGTGACGGAGCTCGCGCACGGAGAGCTCGGCCACGATCGGTCGATCTGCGGGGCCGGCCAGCGCCCGGGCGAATGTGCGGTCGCGGGCGCGATCGGAGAGGAAAACCGCCTCCTCGGGCAGGATCGACCGGATCAGGCGGCGCAGCACGTCGACGAGCGTCGTCTTTCCGGACGAGCCCGTGACGACGATGAACTCGCCGGTCTGCCGCCGGGCGACGAACTCGACGGCCGTCTCGATTGGTCGCCCAAGAGAATCTGCGAAGCGGACGGCCGGATCGTCGAGAGGGATGCCCGGACTCAGCACGAGGCGCGAGGCGCAGCGGGCGAACTCGGGATCGTGACCTGCGGCGGAGCAAACGAGCCCGGCATCGGGGAGCAGAGCGCGTGCGGCGCGGAGGCGTGCCGGATCGCGATCGGAGAGCAGTACGGGGATCCCCGCGTCGAGCAACGATCGGGCGATCGAGAGGCCGCTCGTCGCGGCGCCGAGCACCCAGACGCCCGGCGAGTCGCTTCGCTCCGGAGCGTCCTGGAGTCGGGAGGTCGTCGACATCGGCACTCAGCCCTTGTAGATCGCGATCGGTCGCAGCCGGGCCACGCCGCGCAGCAGGTCGGCCTGCTCCGCCAGGGCGAGCACGTCGTCGATCCTCTTGTAGGCGGAAGGATTCTCGCCGGCGAAGCGCCCGAGGCCCTTGCGCAGGAATCGCGCGCCCGAGGCTTCGACGGCCGCATGCGTGGCTGCCTCGTCGAAGCGGCGACGAGCGACCGCGCGGTCGACGCTGCGACCGGCTCCGTGATTGGCCGTGTACCACGTGGCGCGGGTGCGACCGGCGGCAGCGAGCATCGACGGCCTGCCTGGTGCCCCGGGCAGCCCGATGAGCTGCCCCGTGCGGGCAAAGGGAT